>NZ_JALFLA010000084.1 GCF_022775115.1 Agathobaculum sp. | reverse complement strand
GATCTTGCTACCGCCCGCAGCCTACCGGTCGGCGCAATCTATGAGGAGATCGTCTCCGGCGATACTATCGCCGCGCGCCCACAGATGCAGCGCCTGCTGCGCGAGGTCGAGGGCGGCATGTGGCGCGGTGTCCTCGTCATGGAGATTGAGCGCCTTGCCCGTGGCGACAGTATAGACCAAGGCTTGGTCGCCCGCGCGTTCAAATATTCCGAAACGCTCATTATCACACCGTTCAAAACCTTTGATCCAAACAACGAGTACGACGAAGAATACTTTGAGTTTGGATTGTTTATGTCTCGGCGGGAATATAAGACCATCCGCCGCCGTCTCAGTGCCGGTGTGCAGGCCGCCCGGCGCGAAGGGAAGTACACCGCCGGTCAACCCCCGTTTGGCTACCAAAAAATCAAGCTCAAAGGAGAAAAAGGCGGTTCGCTTGTCCCCGATCCGGATACTGCCCCCATCGTGCAGGATGTATTCCGCTGGTACCTCGGCGGCATGACGATCTCTGAGATTAACCGCCGATTGAATCAGCTCATTCCCCCACCGCCCGGATGCGCGCCGCGCTGGTATCACCGCCGCGTCTCCGAGTTGCTGCGCAATCCGCATTACGCGGGCTACACAACTGGCACGCGCAAGCCCACACACAAACAGGTCGTGGACGGCCAGCTTAAGGTTGTACGCTCAAAAGTCAAGGATGTACCTTTGTATGACGGGCGGCACGAAGCGCTTGTCTCTCGGGAGGACTGGCATACCGTGCAGCAAATGCTTGCCCGCAACTTCACGCCGCCTGTCCCACGCGGAAAAGGCCAGAAAAACGCCTTTACCGGTCTGATTGTCTGCGGCCTGTGCGGCCGGAAGATGCAGCGCAGCAGCTTTTCACCCGGTCAAGCTGTCCGCCGTGAACCGATTATCTTCTGTATCTCACGCTCTGCCTGCCCTACCATTTCGCACCGCTATGATGAGATTGAGCGTATGGTACTCGACACCCTCCGCGGCTGGCTGGCATCCTATTCTTCAGGCGTCATGGCCGCTCCGCAGCATGAGATTACCGGACAGCTCCAAAGCTCTCTCAAGCAGTTGGAAAAACGCCTTGCCGATTTGGACGCACGCACTAATCGCGCCTTTGAGCTGGTCGAAACCGGAGTTTATTCCCCCGCGCTGTATGCCGAAAGAAAAAGCGCGCTCGACACCGAACGCGCCTCTGTTTTACATCAAATGCAAAATATTAACGATGAAATTCACCGTCTGGCAAACGAGGAAACCATCCGCCTTGCCTTTGTGCCCAAATTGCGGCATGTGCTCGAATCCTATGAAAGCGCCGAAAATGCGCAAGAGCAAAACCGCTTGCTGAAAACCGTTATAGATAAAATTGTCTACACAAAAACTGTCCGCGTCACTTCAAACAACCCCGGCAACCTCAACCTGCAAATCCATCCGCGCTTACCGCATCAGTCTAACTGCATGTTGTAACATTGGATTCCGTTATTAAACTGAACCTTCTCCACGTCGATCTTGACGCAGAGCAGCTCAGCCGAACGGGGTTTTACCGATACGATTCCGCCCGCGTCCAGCAGCTCCTGTGCGTCGCGGCACAAAAAGACCCGGATGTCACGCAGGCATTCCTTGCTGCGGCAGGAATCATAGACCTTACTGGTGTGTACACAGACCGCCTCACGGAATCCGCCCGTAGGCGCATTGTTGCCGCCGGGCACCGGGCCGGGGCAGCAGACCTTATCAGCCATGTAGCATTACCTCCAAATAGTGATTGAAGAGACTTCAATACCAGTCTATTCAAAGGTTTGCTGTGCGTTACAGCCGCACGCCGCTGTCTACAGCAAAAAAATCGTTTTGCAGCTCCGTGCAGCGCCGGTCAAGCTCAGAGGTCGTGCCGAGCAGCGCGCGCACCGCGTCATACTCCTGCCGTGCGCGCGCATTGTCTTTACCCGTCCGCACGGCGCGGATGAGCAAATTCTTTGGTGTGTCCAGCGGTGAGATATACTCAACTACCGACACCTTGTATCCTGCCGCCTCCAGTCGCAGCGCGCGCATACTATCGGTCAGCACATCGTTAAAGCGTGCCTTGAACACGCCGTGCCGGGTCAACGGCTCCAAGCCTGCAAGCGTATATTGGTCAAGCAGCTCCTTATGGCAGCAGGGCACGCAGGCGATGTATTTCGCCTGCGCTCGGATCGCAGTCGCCAGCGCCAGATCGGTCGCAATATCGCACGCGTGCAGCGAGATCACAGCTGTCACCTGCATCGGCGGCTGATAGGTACGCAGATCAGCACACTGAAATGTCATATTATGATAGCCCAGCCGCCCCGCCATGGCGCGGCTCTCCTCGATGACATGTTCATTGATATCCACACCGATCACGCGGCAGCGGCGGCGCAGCACTTCATGCAGGTAGTAATTCATGACAAAGCTGAGATAGGATTTGCCGCAGGCGCAGTCCAACAACACGATCTCCTCGCTGTCATCCTGCGCAAACATCGGCGCGACCAGCTCAACATAGTGGTCGATCTGGTTATATTTGCGGATCATATCATTTCTCAGCTTGCCATCAGCGGTGAGTATACCGATCTCACGCAGCAAAGCGGACGCTTGATCGACACGGATCAGGTATTGCCTGCCTTGGTCGAGCAGCGGATTCGCCGCGGCCGCTTGCTCCTCTGCCGCCGCTTCGCGCTCAGCCTGCTTCATCTGCACGCCGCGCGGCGTTACTGTGAGCATCACAACCGTGCTTCGCTCGGTATAGCGCAGCTCAGTCTCATCGAATTTCTCCGCCTGCTCGGCGAAGAACACGCAAAAGGCCTCTCCATCCACAGGGCGCGTCACCCCCTGAAAGCGCAGCATATAGCCCTCATCCGCCCGTGTGAGCTGGGCGTCAAATGTTTTCTTGCCGGAGCGGAATGTGCAGTCCGCCCGCACAAAATAATCCCGGTTTTTCATAAGGCGAGCCGAAATACCGCTGAGCAGCAGCTTCAGCTTGGCCGCGTCTCCCTTTTGCATCCTCTGTCACAACCTTTCCTACTTTTGTATATCCGTGCTTCCCGTCAGACGCAGCGTGTTCCAGTCCGAAAAGCGCTGCCCGGTACCGTGTGAGACGAGCAGCACAGCTCGCTCCTCCGCGTATTTCTCCAATGCGGCACAGGCGCGGTCGATCGACTGCTCATCCAGCCCGGTAAACGGCTCATCCAGCACCAGCACATCACCCTGTGCTGCCAACGCACGCGCCAACGCCACCCGGCGGCGCATCCCACCGGACAGCGTGCGCACCGTCTGGTCAAGCGCCTGCCCGGGCAGCAGCCGCAGCAGTATCTCCCGCGTGCGAACCTCGTCGTCACAGACCAGCATGACATTCTGCACCACGCTCCAGCCCTCGATCAGCCGATCCTCTTGAAAAACAGGACAAAACCGGACGCGCTGTGCGCCGCTGATCTGCCCGCCATCGGGCTGCTCCAATCCCAGCAGCAGCCGCAGCAGCGTTGTTTTACCGATACCGGATGCCCCAACGATCTGCCAGCGCTCTCCCTCACGTATTTTCCAGTCCAGCGCGCGAAGCACGGGCTTGCCCGCAAACGCCTTGCGCACTTGCTTGAGCTCGATCATAACGACGTCCCCCACTTCCGCTGAGCGGCTGAAATGCCGCGCACCAGCAATTTTTCCAATGCAACGCTGAGCAGAATGATCACAATCGACCAAGCAAACAGGTCAGCCGTGTTGAGGTACAGCTTGGCCAGATAAAGCTGCTCACCGATAGAGCGGCGCGGCAAGCCGATGATCTCCCCCGCGACACCTGCCTTGAGCGCCATACCCACCGATACCCGGCAGGCCGACAGCAAATACGGCATGACTGCCGGTATCCAGACCGCGATCAGCCGCTTACCCCGGCTGAGACAAAAAACCTGCGCCATTTCCAGCAGCTTTTGGTCAACGCGCGTCAAGCCTTCGGTCAGGTTGATATAGACAAGCGGAAAAACCACGAAGAACGCCGTCAGCACCGATATCCACGCCGAGCGAATCCAGATCAGCGCGACCACGATGAAGCATGCGACCGGCAGGCTTTTCATACTATGCACGACCGGCTCAAACAGCACACGGCACAGCTGCATCCGTGCGCACAGCACCGCGAGCACTGCCCCCGCCGCGAATGCGATGGCAAAGCCTGCGGCGATCTTACCCAGAGAGCCGACAATCGACTGCCAGAACACCGTGGTCGGAAGCATGAAAAGCAGGCTCTGTACCGTTGGTACAGGGCCTGCGAAAAGTAGCTTCGGTATCAAGAGAGCTGCGGTTTGCCATACCGCCAGCCAAAAGACGGCGGCAATCGTGCCGCGCAGCCAGCGCTTATCCCAGATAGTAGAACCCTTCATCGGGCAGCTTTCCTCCCACTGCTTCGGGCGCGATCTCATACAACGCTTGCAGGTAGCTCGATACCCAAGTCTGCATGGCTTCCCCCGACTCTGCCGCGAGCGGATTAAAATTCTCCAGCACCTGCTTGGCCACACCCGCCTTGACGATGCCGTATTCCTCGATCAGCTGGGCGGCTGCGGCCGGGTCCTCGCCCGCCTGCGCAACCGACCGCTGGTGATCGAGCACAAACTGTGCGACCGCCGCTGGGTGCTCCTGCGCAAACGCCGTGCGCACGATGGTAACGCCGGTAGCAATACCCTGCTCATTGACGGCGCGCCAAGCGTCATCCAGCGGGAAGTTGAGCGTCATCGTCTGATCCTGCAGCATGGCGACTGTTGCAAAGGGTTGCGGCAGAATGCCCACCCCCGTCTCATCTTGCCCCAAGGCAGCGACGACCTCGGTCGCCTCGGTCTTAAATTCAATGGTCAGGTCGGTTTCCGCGATGCCGCTTTTGCCGAGCAGATAACGCAGTGTCCACTCGGGTGTCGTGCCCTTGCCGGTCATGTACACAGTCTTGCCTTTCAGTCCATTCAAGTCGGTGATCGCCTCATCATGCGAGACGGCATACAGCACATTGCCCGCGTTGACGTTCAGCACCTGCACGCCGCCCTCAGTCTTCTGGTAGAGCGTCGCTGCCAGATTGGTCGGGACGAGCGCGATATCGACCTCGCCCTTGGCGATCAGCGGAACAATCTCATCACCCGCGGTATACATATCAAAGGTGTAGTGCGCGCCCTCGCTCTCGTTCTCTTTCATCAGGCAGACCAGTCCCATCGAGGTCGGCCCTTTAAGCGCCGCCACGCGGGTCGTTACCCCGTCCTCATAGCCGGCCGTGACAGCGGGCTGACCCGCCGCAGCGTTCTGCTGCGCCTGCTGGCCGCAGCCTGCCAAAAGCGACAGCGTGAGCACCGCTGCCATCATTGTTGTAAAAATGCGTTTCATTTTTCCATGTCTCCCTTACTTTGCCATCATTGACTTGACCTGCACGTTCGGCAGCCGCCCCAGTTTGCCGGAAAGCGCGTTGATCGTATCGTTCGGGCAGTCCAGCACAACGGTAATGATCGCGCACGCCTTGCTGTGTGGGATGCCCATCCGTCCGACGATATGCTCTCCATACTCGTGCAGCAGGCGGTTGACCTCCCCACTTGCCTCGCGGTTTTCTACGATGATGCCGAGAATTGCAATTCGATTTTCCATGTTATGGTCTCCCTTCCACAAATACATCCCGCATCATCACGATGCGGGACGTAAAATCAACTTTTCCGTTCTTACATCGCAGACAACTCTTTGACAGCAGAAATCATATGATATCGGTATGCTTGTCCGTCAGTTTGGCTTCCGGGCAAGGATATCCTGCATAAAGTATACTGCTGCACCACATTTTTGTCAATGCATATTTTGCGCCCGCGCGGTAAAAATACTATCGAAATCAAAAAAGGAGGTCATTCTCATGGATCGTTCCCAATACAACAAGGCCATCCGCTGCACGGTCGACCAGTGCGCCAACCACTGCGACCACGCGGAGTACTGCGCACTTGACTCGATCACCGTCGGCACGCACGAGGCTAATCCGACTGTCGATCAGTGCACCGACTGCAAGTCCTTCTCCCGCAAGTAAAACCCTACAAAAGGCGGACTGTCTGATGATACACAGACAGTCCGCCTTTCCTTTCGCCACGCCATGGGCCGAGCCGCGCTCGCCTGCGGCGCGTTTGCTCATAAATCATCTACGGCCTCGAGCATTTTGGTATCGCCCGTCACAAAGGTGATCGCGCGACTGCAATTGGCAATCTCCGCCTGCTGCATCGCGCCCCCAAACTCGCCGTCCAGCGTCCAAGGCACTGCATCGTCCGCCCGGAAGGATATCTTTGCGGTGCGGAAGTACACAAAACGTGTCGAATCCATATTGTGCGTCAGCAGATCGTTTATCAGCCATTGCAGCTCCATCGGATTTTCCACCGGATAAACGAGCAGCACCTCATACAGCCCGTCGTCCAGCATCACGCCGTCCGGACTGATGGCCTTGAAGCCGCCGACCGAGACCGAATTGGACACCATACCGAAGATAAAATCGTCCTCGACCGTCATTTCCTTGCTGTACACCCGCATATGATGCTGCTTTATGTTGGCCAGCGACTTGACGCCCTCCATCAGATAGGCCGCGCGGCCAAGCACATTTTTGCTTTGCTGCGGTGTGGCATAGGATACCTCGGTAAACAGGCCGAACGCCGCGATATAGTTGAAATACCGGTCGTTGAAGCGGCCGATGTCGAGTGCTTGCAGGTTTTCACTTACCGCGACGGCAGCGGCCTCGACCGGCGCTTTGGGAATGCCAAGGCTCTGCGCAAAATCATTGGTCGTGCCCGCCGGGATATAGCCCAGCGGCGGACGCACATCCGACTGCATCAGGCCGGTCACGACCTCATTGAGCGTACCATCGCCGCCCGCGCAGACAATGCGGTCGAACTCGGCCGCGCGCGCATATACCACGCGGGTCGCGTCGTGCGCGCTCTCGGTGACATGCACAGTCACCTCAAACCCGGCCTGCTGGAATGCGCCGATGCAGTCGATCACCTTGCCGCTCATCGCGCCCCGTCCAGCCTTTGGGTTGACGATCCACAGCATTTTTTTCACAAAACACGCACCCCCTTTGCTTAATCAGTTCAACAGAGCAGCGTACACACCGCGTTGGAATACGCAACCGGATCTTCCACCGGCATCCCCTCAATGAGCAGCGCCTGCGTATACAGTATCTCCGCATAGGTTTTGACCTGTTCTGAACCCTGCTGATACAGCTGACACAGCTTGCCAAAGATAGGATGCGCAGCGTTGAGCGCAAGTACACGGTCAGCGTGCAGGCGCTGGCTGTCGTCCGCCGCCTGCTGGTTGAGCACCTTTTCCATCTCGAGCGTCAGCGGACCTTCGGCACGCAGACAGCACGGGTGGCTTTTCAGCCGTCCGGTCAGCTCCACCTTTTTGACCTTGCCGTCGAGCGCCTCGGTCAGCGCGGTCAACAGGGCTGCATTATCCTCGGACAGCTTTTTGATTTCCTCCTTCTCGTCCTCGCTCTCGAGGCCAAGGTCGGCGTCTGTGATAGACTTGAAGGCCTTCTCCTGATAGTTTGCCAGCATTTTGATGCAAAATTCGTCGATATCATCGTCCAGACAGAGCACTTCCATGCCCTTGTCTCGCAGCGTTTCCATCGCGGGCAGCAGCTTGATCTTATCCACAGTCTCGCCGCAGGCATAGTAGATATACTGCTGCTCCTCCTGCATCCGGGAGACATACTCCTCCAGCGTGACCAGCTTATCCTCGGTCGACGAGTGGTACAGCAAGAGATCCTGCAGCAGCTCCTTATGCGCGCCGTATTCCACATATGCGCCGTATTTGATCTGGCGTCCAAAGGCAGACCAAAACTTCTCATAGTCCTCGCGCTTGTCCTTTTGCAGCCCCAGCAGTTCACTCTTGATTTTCTTTTCCACACTTTGTGCGATCGCCTTCAGATGGCGGTCGTGCTGCAACATCTCGCGTGAAATGTTAAGCGACAGATCGGCCGTATCGACCATGCCGCGCACAAAGCTGAAATGGTCGGGCAGCAGGTCGGCGCACTTGTCCATAATCAGTACACCGTTGGAATAAAGCTGCAAACCCTTTTCATAGTCCTTGGTGTAATAATCCATCGGCGCGTGCGCGGGAATGAACAGCATGGCCGTATAGGTCACCGCCCCCTCCACGCTGGTGTGGATATGGCAGAGCGGCGGCTGGTAGTCATAGAACTTGCCTGTGTAGAAGGTATTGTAATCCTCGTCGGTCAAATCCTTTTTGGACTTTTTCCAAATCGGTACCATCGAATTGAGGGTCACGTTTTCGGTGTACTCCTCCCACTCGGGCGTGTAATCCTCGCCTGCGTCGGCCGGCTTGTCCTTCATGCGGGATTTGACCATATCCATACGGATAGGATAACGGATATAGTCGGAATACTTTTTCACCAGCAACTGTACGCGGTACGGCTCCAAAAACTCATCATAATTCTCGTTTTCTGTATTCTCCTTGATGGTCAGCGTGATGCGCGTGCCGTTCTCCGCCTTGTCGCACGGTGAAACAGTATAGCCTGCCGTACCGTCGGACTCCCAGCGGTTGGCCTTATCGCTGCCGAACGCCTTGGAAACGACCTCAACATGCGAAGCGACCATGAACGCCGCATAAAAGCCCACGCCAAACTGACCGATGATCGAAATATCCTCCTGCGCGGCGTTTTCCTGCTTGAACGCAAGCGAGCCGGAACGCGCAATCGTGCCAAGGTTGCTTTCCAGCTCCTCGGCTGTCATGCCGCAGCCGTGATCCTCGATGATGAACCTGCGGCCCTCTTTATCGAGCGTCAGCTCGATCGGCAAACCGTCTCTTGTAACACCGGTTTTGCCCTCTTTCATCGCGTTATAATACAGCTTATCCGTTGCATCGGACGCATTCGAGATCAGCTCACGCAGAAAAATCTCCTTATGCGTGTAAATCGAATTGATCATCAAATCCAGCAGCCGCTTGGACTCTGCCTTGAACTGCTTCTGTGCCATGCTTACATCCACCTTTGCGATATTGTGATTGATTAGCACTCTAAGACACCGAGTGCCAACACTGATATGATAATCCTCCCCGCTGGAAAAATCAAGCCTTTGACGGAAAATTCATCGTTTATTCAAAATATGCGGCCATCCTCACGACAACAAAAAAACGCGGCTCGGAGACCATGCCCCAAGCCACGTTTCTCTTATGCGATTTTATCCTTTTCGATATTTCGCTCTTTGATGCGGCTGCGCACAGTCTGGCGCAACAGCGTGTAAATGACCGAGCATACCGGGATAGCAAACAGGATGCCCACCACACCCGCAACATTTGCGCCAAGCGTTACCGCCGCGAGCACCCAGATCGACGGCAGGCCGACCGAGCTGCCAACCACGCGGGGATAGATGACGTTGCCTTCGACCTGCTGCAGCACCAAAAACAGCACGATAAACCACAGCGCCTTGACCGGACTGATGATGAGGATGAGCAGCGCGCCGACAATGCAGCCGATAAATGCGCCGAAGATGGGAATCATTGCGGTCACACCGATCAGCACCGCGATCACCAACGCATACGGTAGGCCGAGCAGCGACATGCTGACGAAAAACATCATGCCGAGGATGAATGCCTCCAAGCATTGACCGGACAAAAAGCTGTTGAAAGACGAGGAGGTCAGGTTACATATCTCTAAAAAACGGTCGACATAGGTTTCCGGAAGAAAGGAATAGAATAGGCGGCGGAACTGTCGACCCAGATCCTCTTTCTGGAACAGCACATAAATAGCGAACACCAGGCCGATGATCGCGTTGCCCACTCCACTGACGACCGAGGTCGCAATGTTGAACGTATGGCTCAGAATATTACCGTTTTGGAAAAAGCCGATGACGATCGCGCCGATCGACTGCCAATCAATGTTCAAGAAATGATCCTTAAGAACGGCGATCTCGCCAGCCAACATGGGCAGCATGGCAGCAGCCTCGTCTAACAGCTGCGGGATGCGGGTACGCGCGAGCTTCAGTTCCTTGGCGATGGCTGCAAACGAGTTATACAGCTCAGGCACGACCATGAACAACATGATGACCACAACGCCGAATACGACGATCAGCGTGAGCACCAGACTCAAGCTTCGCTTCATCTTGCGCAGCCGCTTGCTTTTGGTGATCTGCGGGCTGGAAAATAAATTGCGTTCAAAAAAGCGCATGGGCACATTGAGTACAAATGCGATGCAGCCGCCGATCAAAAACGGCGCGGCCAGACCCAGCAGATAGCGCAGCACGCCCCCGACCAGCTTTGTGTTTTGCAGGCCGACATAAAGCAGGATGGCAAAGGCGATCAAGCCCATGATTTTCTTGATATTGTCACGATTCAAATGCAATGATGACCCCTCTTTTGCCTTGATATATCCATATCAAAACATGATTTCCATAGAAAGTCAAGTATGCCGCACGACAGTTTACGATATGTTTTCATTCCTCCGCCTTGAAAACAAGATACTGCTTCTTTGGTGCACCGCAGACCGCGCAGCGGTCAGGGACATCCTCTCCGGCCATTACAAAGCCGCAAATGGGACAAACATAGACGGTATCCGTCTGAAAATCCTCTATATCCGCCGCTTCTTTGAGTAGCTCGGCATGTACCTTTTCCGCAGCAGCCGCTCCGGTGTAGGCCTGCACCGTCAGCGGATTGCGCGTCTGGCGGGCATAGTCGGCCATCATTTTATACATCGTCTTGTATTCAAACTGCTCTGTCGGGATAAATCCTTCGATCGCTTCCATAAAGGCCGCGGGGCGCTCCAGCACCGAGTAGAAGTTCTTGGCATGACGGTACTCTGAGTCGGCAAGCGCCTCAAACAGGTTGGCCACGCGGTCAAAGCCGCGCCGCTTAGCGCGGTCTGCAAACAGCAGATACTTGAAATGCGCCATCAACTCGCCGGTTATCGTCTCCTCCAAGCGGCTCTTCAGCACGGGGGATTTCCGCTCACGGGGGTAGCAGTCCTCCGCCAGATCGCAGACGCGGTAGCACAGCGCATCCTTTTCCAAGTAAAAATGTACGACATGGTGATTGATATCACATGCCCTGATGTGCTCCGACACATCCTCGATCATCGCGCCGCCGCCGCCGGTGCAAATCATCGTGATGCCGTCGACCTCGTCCACAAACCAAGAATGGACATGGCCGCACAGCAGATACTTCACCTTGCTCTTTTCCGCGCTGTAAGCCGCCTTGAGCCGGTCAAACTCCTCCTCCGATACCGCGTTTTGAATAAAATGATTGGGTAGCGGAATATGAAACGCGATGACTGCCTGCTCTACCTCGTTCATCGCCAGAACCTGCTCGACCAGCCGCAGCCCTTCTTCCTCAAAGCACCGCTTGGCGTTATCTATGACGATCAGCGCGAACCGCTTGGCCACAAGGGCGTAGTTGTGCAGGCCAAAACATTCGGTGTAGGCGCCGGTGTCATGGTTGCCGCGCAAACCATACACATGGTTTTCCGCGACTACCTCGGTCAATGTACAGATATCCTCATAATACTTCTTTGTGCCTTCGGGTACCAAATCGCCCACCACCAAGGTCAGCTCATCCTTGGCTGTTTGCTCAAGCGCTCCGGCGTATACCTTCATATTCTGCGTACCCAGTCCGTCGCAACCGGGATCTCCGATCACACCGAAGGAGCGGACGTCCCCAATATAGGTGATCGGCTCGGTGACTTTTTGTATTTTCATTTTTTTCATGTTATCCTCTCCGTATATTGATCGTATCGGAAATCCGAAACGTTTATCATGCACCATGCCGCAGGCCGCCCGGCGGGATATCTCAACCGCCCAGCGTAACATCCTGCCTCTGATACCACGCAAGCGCCTCCGCAAAATCCGACGGCTGAAAATCCGGCCACAGCCGGTCGACCACGAAAAAGTCCGCATAGACTGCCTGCACCGGCAGAAAGCCGGACAACCGGCGCATTTCGCCCCAGCGGATAATCAACTCGACGCGCGAGATATCGTGTGAGCGCAGTCCCTGATAGATTTTCGCACGGTTTCTGCCCGGCGCTTGCAGGTCGGCTAAATCCCATTCCCACCCATAGTTGACCAGAAAATTGACTCGGATACCGCCGCCGTTGACATCAGTCCGCGTCGTATAAGGCAGCAACGCGCGCGGGAACGCCGCAGCCTCGGTATTTCCGACAACCAGCAGCGAGACTGGCTCGGACGCGATCAACTCGACAGCTTCTACACAGGCCTGCGCAAACGCGGCGACCTGCTCCGCCGGTCGGCCACAGTTATCGGTTGTAAAGCCGTAATAGGTAAGCTCCTCCACGCCGGCGTCGCGCGCCAGCCTGAGCAGCTCTAACCCTGGCTGTAGGCCGTGGGCATAACCGTCCTTCTTTTCCATACCCGCGTGCTGGGCCCAGCGGCGGTTGCCGTCCGGAATAATTCCAATATGCTTTGGTATCCGCAAAACTGTATCCTCTTTTCTGCACAGATTCATTTAATAGAATTCCACATTTTGGAACAGATTATGCAAAACGCTTGCTTTTGCGGTGGGTTTTGCCTGCCCGCGCGCGGCGCTTTGATGGGATACGTTTGCCATGCGTGGGCAAGCTATCCGCGAGGTGTTTACGATGTCCTATGTCAGTCCTGCAATTCGTTCCCAGTTTGAAAGCCTGTCCATTGATTTGAAAAACGCGATTTTATCCCGTGATGTGCATTTGGAAAACCTGCACGATCTGATCGCCGTGCTGGAGCACATCGTTTCCGAGGGTGAGCGCGCCGCACAGCCGACCTGAAGCAAGCATTCCCATGCATGGCTTTCCCACATGACACACATGCTATCCCCGAGGTGATCTTATGGCAAAGGCAGGCATGCGCCGTCCGGATCCAAGTGAGCCGCACGGCACGAAAAGCAACCGGAAAACGCACTTCCCCAAAAACCAAGTTCCGCCCGTTCCGCTGATACAGGGCGAGGCCAAGCATGGCAAGGCCAAGGCCCGTCCGATCATCATGGATGGCACACGCCATCCGCACAAGGTTTTTCACCAGCTGCGCGGGAACGGCTCACTCGGCAGCGCCGATACCGACCGGAGCTGACCGTCATGAATCATGTGCATTTGTGTTTATCCGATCTGCTCGATCAGGATCTGACCGCGTGGGAATACTTTCAGACGCTGCCATCCTCCATCCGTCAGTCGCTGTATGACAGCGACATCACGACCTTTGCAGAATTGCAAGCCGAGGCCAACCAAGCCAAAGCAGACGCACAGCAGACCGAAGGGTAGCGGCTTTATCCCTTGCCTGCCAAGCGTCCGGCCGCCACACCATGCCAGACCGGGCGCTTGGCGGTTTCAAACAAGTGATTTTTTAGCGCGCATCCTCACTCGATCTCGATCAGCACCGGACAATGATCCGAGCCGAACACATCGGACAGAATGCGCGCGTCCTTCACGCGGTTGATGAACCGCTCGGACACGAGAAAATAGTCGATCCGCCACCCTGTATTCTTCTCCCGCGCTTTGAAGCGATAGCTCCACCAAGAGTATGCGCCGGTCAGGTCGGGATTGAAATGCCGGAAAGTGTCCACAAAGCCGTCCTCCAGCAGTGCGGTCATCTTGGCGCGCTCCTCGTCGGTAAAACCCGCGTTTCTGCGGTTGGTCTTGGGGTTTTTCAGGTCGATCTCCTGATGGGCAACATTCATATCCCCGCACACAATAACCGGCTTGTCCGCATCCAGTCGCTTGAGATAAGCGCGAAACGCATCCTCCCATACCATGCGGTAATCGAGTCGCTTCAGCTCATCCTGCGAGTTGGGGGTATAGACGGTCACCAGATAAAAATCCCCATAATCGGCCGTAATAACACGCCCTTCATGGTCATGCTCGTCTATACCGATACCGTATGTCACAGACTGCGGCTCGCATTTAGAAAACAGCGCAACACCTGAATAGCCCTTCTTCTCCGCCGAGTTCCAATACTCATGATAGCCGCCCTCGAGCGGCACGTCGGCCTGTCCCTGCTGCATCTTGGTCTCCTGCAAGCATAGCATATCCGGCTGCTCAGCCGCGACAAAATCCAAAAAGCCCTTGCCCATGCAAGCGCGCAGACCGTTTACATTCCATGAAATCAGTTTCATCTTTTGCTCCTTATCCTTTGTTATGCCACGATCTCGACTGTATTGCCATCGGGGTCGAGCACACAGCTTTCATAATATCCGTCACCTGTCACGCGGGGCCCGCTTGTCACATCATAGCCGTCTGCACGCAGACGGGCGGTTAGTGCGTCAACATTTTCGCGCGTACCGACCCTGAACGACAAGTGCGCCCAACCCGTCCATTGGCGCGAGCGATCACAGTCTGCAAGCTCCGGGCGGGTCATCAGCTCCAGCCGCGCGCCGTCTCCAAATGAGATAAAATAAGTTTGCAGGCCGGTCTTGGGATTGTGATACAGCGTGTTCGCCGTACCGTCAAAATAGGTTTGGTAAAACGCGCGCATACGCGCAAGATCGCGGGTGTAGAGCGCGATATGGTCGATCATCATCGACGCACTTCTCCTTTCACAATGCCGCTTTGCCCGATACGGCGTACCGCTTCCTCCATCCGCTCCGGCGGCACGACAAGCGCAAAGCGTACATAACCCTGCCCCAGCGTGCCAAAGCTGTCACCCGGCACACAAATCACACCGGTTCTTTCCATCAGCTCGACGGCAAACAAGACCGCGCTGTCAAAATGTGCCGGGATCTTTGCCCAGACAAACATCGTGCCCTGCGAATCCGGCACATCCCAACCAATACGGCGCAGGCCGCCGCACAGTGCGTCGCGCCGCGCCATATAGCCTGCGCGATTGCGGCAGATAATATCCTGTGAGCCGTTGAGCGCAGCGACCGCGCCCGCCTGAATAGGGTAGAACATCCCGTAATCAATCTGCGAGCGGAAGGCGCGAAAACGCGCAAGCACATCTTCATTGCCCAGCGCGAAGGAAACACGCATACCGGTCAGGTTATATGTCTTAGACAGTGAGTTAAACTCGATACCGACCTCCTTTGCGCCCGGAATGGATAGGAACGATAATCCTTGCTCCCCGTTGAGCTGCAAGTCGGAGTAGGCATTATCGTGAATGACGACGATGTCATGCCGCTTGGCAAACGCTACTAATTCTTCATAGAACGCGCGGTCGGCCAGCGCGGTAGTTGGATTATTCGGATAGGAAACGATTATCGCTTTAGCGCGGTCGGCCACATCGGACGGGATATCCGCAAAATCAAGCTGCCATCCGTTGCGTTCGCGCAGCGGATACAGGCCGATTGACGCACCGGTCAGCATCGGACCAAAGGTGAAAATGGGATAACCTGGATCGGGTGCAAGAATCAGATCGCCCGCACCGGCCAAGGCAAATCCAACATGCGCAATACCCTCCTGCGAGCCGGATACTGCCATGATCTCCTCATCCTCAAGCGTAACATTGTAGCGGCGCTCATACCAATGCCTCACCGCATCCAGTAGCGCGCGCGTTTCGGTCAGCGAGTAGCGGTACTGTCTCGGGTCAAGCGCGGCACGGCTGACGGCCTCCATCACATGGCGATCTGGCTGAAAATCGGGTGTACCAATCGAAAGATTGATTACATCCATACCGCTTTGCATAAGCTGCCGCTTTTTCTCGTCCAGCCGATTGAAAATATTACTTTCCGCGGTTTCGCCCGCTTTGATGAACTGCATTACTGACTATCTCCCCAACAAAAATTCTATTACTGTCCGGTTAAAGCGCGATGGCTGCTTGGCGGCCACAAAATGGTCACCATCCCGAAACACCGCAACACGGCAATCCGGCAGATGCTTCGCCATTTCTCTGGTCTGGCTGCTGCGTATCATGTCATGCTCCCCAACTATAATAAGCGTTGGCATGGTAATCCGATTCAAATCGTCCATTGAAACACCGTATGGATGCACCATTAAGCCGAGCACATCACGCTTACGCGCGGCATGCTTACTGAAACACCCCAGCAGGCTGGTCAGCGCATATGCCGAATAAACCGGCAGCTGAATGTGCGCCTTGACGCCGCGAAGCATCTCAACATTAGCACCGTTCAAAATCAGCTTATCTACACACTGTGGATAGGTTAGGGCAAACTTAATTGCCAAGTTGCCGCCGTCCGAAAAGCCAAGGATATGTGCACTTGTGATACCTTTTTCATTAAGCACAATTTTCAAATCATTGACCATGCGCTCAAAGGACAGCTTTTGCGTACCGCTCTCTGAACGGCCATGTCCACGGCTGTCCACCGCAATGACGCGATAAAAGCGCGTAAATTCCGGTATCTGCTGACTCCAGTACCCGCTATCCTCGCCATTTCCGTGCAGCAGCACAAGCGGCGCACCATGCCCGACATCGTAGCAGGCGATACGTGCGTCACCACAGAGAACGTATGCAGGCTCATAACCGAACATTTGTAGTCCATACCTTTCTGTTATTTCTCCAAAAGCCTGAACGGAGGCTGGCATTCCCCTACACTATCCATACAAAAGACTTCTGGAATGCTACTATCATAGCACAAAAAAGCGCAGTGGACAATGCTATGGGTAACATTTCGGAAAATGTTACCTAATACAATGCCAGCAATAATAAAAAGCAGTAGCCAAAGCTACTGCTTTTTATGTGCGCGCTGAGTTATCTTCCCGGGCCGTCTCCAGCCAAGTATTGTCACCGTAAATGAGCTTAACTACTGTGTTCGGAATGGGAACAGGTGTACCCTCATCACCATTAACACGCACTATATCGAGAAACGCATTC
>NZ_JALFLA010000068.1 GCF_022775115.1 Agathobaculum sp. | reverse complement strand
GGTATCTAAGCCGGTAGCGTTGTCGACATAGATTGTTCCAGCCGCGCCGGCCGGCACAACCGGCAGCAGGGACAGGCACATCGCCAGCGCGACAAACGCGCTCAGCAAGCGCTTAGCTGAGAAAGGTTTGTTTTGCTTCATTGATATTCCTCCTTCTTTCTTTTATAATAACAGGGGTGTGCGTTCCGCCAGCCATCATGCGGACAGGCAAAGATCTTTGTGCTGCATCGGCAACCCTCCCATCGTCCCGAAATATGGATACTGCCGCAGTGGATATTGCCATACATATAGTATACAAAATTTATGGCAAAATTACAAGAGTTTGGCACTGTATTTGTGTGCTTTGTGTGATATAGTTTGTGCGCATTGTGGTGGCGCAGCGCTCTTTGGCAAAAAAGTGCTTGCAAAGCGGGCGGGGATGTGGTATCATATTGCGGTAACACGGGCATTCCTCTGCCTATTTCTAAATAGAGCAAGAATGTCTAAGACGAAAGGATGACAGAAAAAATGGATCTGGTCAAGGTACTGAGTGAGCAGCAGCTCAAAAGCGATCTGCCCGAGCTGAAGATCGGTGATACCGTCAAGGTACACGCGAAAATCAAGGAGGGCAACCGCGAGCGTATTCAGGTGTTTGAGGGCATTATCATTGCTAAGAAGCACGCCGGCGTCAACCAGACGATCACCGTCCGCCGTATCTCTTACGGCGTTGGTGTGGAAAAGACGTTCCCGGTACACTCCCCGAACGTCGCTAAGTTCGAGGTCGTGCGTAGCGGTAAGGTGCGCCGCGCTAAGCTGTATTATCTGCGCGGCCGTGTTGGCAAGGCCGCCAAGATCGCCGAAAAGGTTTGATCGACAACCGAAAAGCAAAAACGGGGAGCGCAGGCTTCCCGTTTTTGTGTTGTTGGGTTCGGATTTAGACTTGCATAGCAGCGCTTGTGCGGCTATAATAAAACCGTATGTTTATCTTTGGGAGGGAGCACCATGCAGCAAACAGAGGAGAAAAAGAAAAGCGAGGGGCGCTTTGCCAGCGAGCTGTTCAGTTGGGGAGAGTCGCTGATGGCCGTTTTGATCTTTTTCGTCATCGTTTTTACGTTTTTTATCCGGCTCATTGGCGTCGACGGTTCTTCCATGTACCCCACGCTTGAGAATCACAATATCATGCTGGTAAGCAACTTGGGCTACAAACCGGCAAGGGGTGATGTTGTCGTGCTGCGCAAGGAAGGGTTTTACAACAACCAGCCGATCGTCAAGCGCGTTATCGCCACCGGGGGAGACACGATCGACATCGACCCGGTGACGGGCGATGTGCTCGTAAACGGTCAGATACTTGATGAGCCTTATATCGCCGAGAAGATCAACACCATCGAGCGCATGGGCGATCTGGTCTATCCGCAGACCGTGCCCGAGGGATATATCTATGTGATGGGGGACAACCGCAATGGCTCGACCGACAGCCGCTGGAGCAGCCTCGGCATGGTCGATGAGCGGTATGTCCTCGGCCATGTGCTGAGCGTGGTATACCCGCTGAATAACTTTGGATCGGTAGCGTGAGCGCATGAATATTCAATGGTATCCCGGCCACATGACCAAGACCCGCCGGCAGATGGCGGACTATATCAAGCAGGTGGACGCGGTGGGCGAGGTGGTCGACGCCCGCATCCCGCAGGTATCTCGTAATCCCGATATCGACGATATTGCGGCGGGCAAGCCACGCTTGGTGATTCTTAACCGGATCGACTTGGCCGATGCCGCGTCGACCCGCGCGTGGGCGGCGTATTTCCGTGCGCAGGGTATGGCGGTTATCGAAACTGACAGCCGCTCCGGTACAGGTACGCAGGCTTTTGCAGGCGCGGTGCGCACACTGCTGGCCGATAGGATCGCACAGTGGAACGAAAAGGGACAGATCGGCCGTGCGGTGCGCGTCATGGTGGTCGGTATCCCGAATGTCGGCAAGTCGACCTTCATCAACCGGATTCTGGGGCGCAAATCGGCCAAAGCGGCGGACAAGCCGGGTGTGACGCGCGGCAGCCAGTGGTTTCGTGTGGCGGGCGGCATCGACCTGCTCGACACGCCGGGTATCCTCTGGCCGAGATTTGACGATGAGCGCGTCGGCCTGCTGCTGGCCGCCACCGGCGCGATACGCGATGACATCCTTGATGTCGAGACACTGGGATGTAAGCTGATGGAGATCTTGTCCGTTCGCGCGCCCGAGACTATCGTCAGCCGCTACGGCGTGGCTATACCCGAGGTATGTGATTTCCTCGGTTATGAGCTGCTGCGGCAGGCCGGGCGAAAGCGTGGCTTTTTGCTGCGCGGCGGCGAGATAGACACCGAGCGCATGGCACGCATCCTGCTCGATGAATTCCGAGGCGGCGTGCTGGGGCGCATCACGCTGGAAACACCGGAGGAGTATCAATGACATGGGAGTATGAGCAGCAGGCGTGGGCGCGCGGCTACACAGCCGTCTGTGGTGTGGACGAGGCCGGGCGGGGTCCGATCGCCGGGCCGGTGTGCGCGGCGGCGGTCATTCTGCCTGCGGACATCGTGGTGGATGGGCTGGACGACTCCAAAAAGCTTACGGAGAAAAAGCGGGAGCTTTTGTATGATATCATTACCGAAAACGCGCTGGCGTGGTCGGTTTCGCTCGTGGATGAGCGGGTGATCGACGAAATCAATATTTTGCAGGCCACCTACCGTGCGATGCGGCAGGCGGTGGAGGGCTTGCCCCGTCCCGCGGACTTTGCCTATGTTGACGGCAACCGCTCGGAGGGACTGACACTGCCCCATGCCTGCATCGTCTCGGGAGATGCAAAGTTGCCCAGCATAGCCGCGGCCTCGATCATCGCCAAGGTGACGAGAGACCGGCTGATGCGGCAGTTTGCTGTACAGTATCCGCACTATGGCTTTGAGAAGCACAAAGGCTACGAGACGCGGGCGCATGACGAGGCGCTGCTGGCGTATGGGTCGTGCCCGCTGCACCGGAGGACGTTTCTGAAAAAGTTTTATGCGAAGCATCCGGAGGCGCCGCGTTGACCGGCGCATGGGGCGAGCGGCAGGCATGCGGTTATCTACGCGCGCGCGGCTGGGAGATCGTGCAGTGTAATTTCCGCACCCGTTTCGGAGAAATCGACATTATCGCGCGTCACGGCAAATACATTATATTCGCCGAGGTCAAGACCCGGCGCAGCAGCCGTTTTGCCGCGGCGCGTGAAAGTGTGACCGCAGCCAAGCAGGCGCGTATCATTGCTGCGGCTGAGGAATGGCTGCAAACCTATGCGGGCACGGCCCAGCCCCGGTTTGACGTGATCGAGGTGTACGGCAGCGAGGACGCGCCGCTGCCACCGCATATTAATCTGATCGAAAATGCGTTTGGAGGGTGAGAATGAAGCTGTTTGACCTGCATTGCGACACCATATATGAATGCTGCGAGACCGGTAAGGCGCTGCGGGAGAACGACCTGCATATCAACCGTGCTGCCGCGCGGCGGTACACGCAGTATGTGCAGTTTTTCGCACTGTTCTGCGGCGCGCGTGCTGTAGGGGAAACGTCCGGCGCGCCGCGCGACTGCCTGCTGGACACTGACCCGGACGAGCGCTTTGCGCGTATGCTGCGCACGGCGGAGCGGGAGTTTGCTGCCAACGCGGATTGGCTGGTTTTTTGTAAAACGGCGGGCGACCTGACCCGCGCGGCGGAGCAGGGCAAGGCGGCGGCGTTGCTGTCGATCGAGGGCGCCGAACTGCTGCCCGCGCGGGAGGATGCGCTCGACCTCGCCTATAAGGCGGGAGTGCGCCTGATCACGCTGACTTGGAACTACCGCAGCCGGTTTGGATGTCCGGCGATCATCGACCAGAATGAGGGACTGACCGAGGCGGGGCGCGCGCTTGCGCGCGGCTGTGCCGCACGCGGCATCCTGCCGGATGTTTCCCACCTGTCCGAGCGCGGCTTTTGGGAGCTGTGTGAGACGATCGACAGCCCTATCCTTGCCACCCACAGCAATGCCCGCGCGCTGTGCGCCCATCCCCGCAACCTGACTGACCGGCAGTTTGAGGAGATCGCCCGCCGGAGCGGGCTGGTCGGAATCAACCTGTATACGCCCTTTGTTGTACGGCAGGGGGAGGCGACGGTCGATGACGTGATCGGGCATATCGAGCATTTTCTCGCCCTGCCCGGCGGAGAGGGGACGTTGGCGCTTGGCTGCGATCTGGATGGCTGCGACCGGCTGCCCGATGGAATAGGCGGGCTGGGCGATATATATCGACTGGCAGACCGGATGCTGGCGCTCGGCTATAAGCAAAGCACGGTCGATGCGCTGTTTTACGACAATGCGTTCGCAGCGATGCAGAAGTGGCTGTGCCCCAAACATAATGCGGAGGTTTGAAGATATGGAATATGTGAGTACAAGAGACAAGAGCCGCCGCGTCTCGGCGGCTGCTGCGATAGCGGCTGGCATCGCGCCGGACGGCGGCCTGTATTGTCCGGTGACCTTTCCCAAGCTGACAGTGGACGATTGGCACGCGATGGCACGCATGGATTACAAAGGCCGCGCGGCGCATATCCTCGGCAAGTTTCTGACCGATTTCTCAGCCGGGGAGCTGGCGGACTTTGCGGCAAAGGCCTATGCCGATGAAAAGTTCGGCTGCAGCAACACCGCGCCGCTTGTGGAGCTGGCCGGGGGCAAATATATGCTCGAGCTGTGGCACGGCCCGACCTGTGCGTTTAAGGACATGGCGCTACAGATACTGCCGCACCTGCTGACTGCCTCTCTGCGCAAGATCAACGAAACGCGCACGGCATGTATTCTCGTTGCGACTTCGGGTGATACGGGCAAGGCCGCGCTCGACGGGTTTCATGATGTGGACGGCACCAAGATCATGGTATACTACCCGGAAAACGGCGTTTCGCCCATGCAGAAGCTGCAAATGACCACGCAGGAGGGCGCGAATGTCGAGGTCGTTGCCATTCGCGGTAACTTTGACGATGCGCAGAGCGCGGTCAAACGTATTTTTACGGATAGCGAGACGCGTGCCGCTCTGGATCGGGACGGCATGATGCTCTCCTCGGCAAACTCGATCAACTGGGGGCGGCTCGCGCCGCAGATTGCCTACTACGTCTCGGCCTATTGCGATATGCTGTGCCGAGGCGATATCAAGCACGGCGACAGAATCAATATCTGCGTGCCGACCGGCAATTTCGGCAACATCCTTGCGGCCTATATCGCAAAGCAGATGGGGCTGCCCATACACAAGCTGATCTGCGCCTCCAACCGCAACAATGTGCTGACTGATTTCTTCCGCAACAATGGCCTGTATGACAAAAACCGGGACTTTTACACTACCAGCTCGCCCTCAATGGATATTCTCATTTCATCCAACTTGGAGCGCTTGCTGTTTTACGCTTCCGGTCAGGATGACAGCGCGGTTGCTGCGCTGATGGACAAGCTGCGCGGCGAGGGACGCTATCAGGTGGCGGCTGATATCTTTGCAAACATCGCGGCGGACTTTGACGCAGGCTGCTGCGACGATGCGCTGACCACCGAGACGATCAAAACGCTGTGGGAGCAGGAACGCTACCTGTGCGACACGCATACTGCGGTCGCTGTGCGGGTGTATGAAGACTACCGCGTCCGTACGGGCGACACGACGCCGACCATGATCGCCTCGACCGCGTCTCCGTTTAAGTTCTGCCGTGCGGTGATCGAGGCGATTGGCGGCACGCTGGAGCGGGATGATGTCAGCCAACTGGACGTGCTGACCCGGTTGACCGGGCTGGCCGCGCCCGCGCCGCTGGCCGCGCTGGCAGGCAAAGCGCCGCGCTTTGGCCGCGTGGTGGACAAGGAGGACATCCTCTCGACGGTCAGCCTGCTGAGGGAGCTGTAAGACGTGGCGCTTTATACACTGTCTGACCCGCATCTTGCGACTGCTGTGCACAAGCCGATGGACATTTTCGGCGGGCGCTGGCAGGGTTACACGGAAAAGATCGTCAAAAACTGGAGTGCGCTGGTCCAGCCTGGGGATACAGTCGTACTGGGCGGCGATATCTCATGGGGCATCAGCCTTGACGAGGCGAAAAGCGATTTTGCGCTGCTCGACAGCCTGCCCGGCAGAAAGCTTATCCTCAAGGGCAACCACGATTTGTGGTGGGAGACCGCGTCGAAAATGCACCGCTTTCTGGAAGAGAACGGCATACACAGCATCGACTTTTTGCACAACAACTGCTTTTTCTACGGCAATACCGCGCTCTGCGGCACGCGCGGCTGGCCGTTTGAGGAGGATTTTACCGATCCGCACAACGCCAAGATATTCAGGCGCGAGCTGATCCGGCTGGAAGCATCGCTCAAGCTGGGGGCGGCGGCGCAGCCGGACGAGATCATCTGCTTTCTGCATTATCCGCCGCTGCTGTCCTCGTTTCGTTGTGAGCCGGTCATTGCGCTGCTGCAAAAATATGGCGTGAAGCGGTGTGTTTACGGGCATCTGCACTCGGAGGGGCTGCGTTGGGCGGTCGAGGGTGTGCAGGAGGGCATCGAATGGCGGCTGGTTTCGGGCGATCATGTGGATTTTACGCCTGTTTTTTTGAAAAAGTAAAAAAACAGTGGAAATTCGGAAAAGTATCTGGTAAAATGGATTAGATACATGAGAAGTATTGAAATAAGGAGTTTGGCAACATGGAACTGAAAAATACCGAAAAGCTGGAGCACAGCGTTGTAGCGCTGACGATCGAGGTCACCAAGGCAGAGCTTGAGGCGGCTAAGGACAAGGCGTTCAAAAAGGCTGGTAAGAATATCACGGTACCTGGCTTCCGCAAGGGCAAGGCGCCGCGCAAGATGATCGAAAAGCTGTATGGCGACGGTGTGTTCTTTGAGGAGGCTTTCAATATCGTCTACCCCGAAGCGATGGACATGGCGGTGGAAAAGGCCGGCATCAAGCCGGTCGGCCGCGCGGATGTCGATCTGGGCGACCCGTCCGAGGAGGGCGGTCTGACCATTATCGCCAAGATGCCGGTCGAGCCGGAGGTGGAGCTTGGCGAGTACAAGGGCATTGAGGTAGAGAAGGAAAGCGTCAAGGTGCTCGCGGCGGATGTCAAGGCCGAGCTGAACCGCATGGCGCAGCGCAACGCACGAACCGAGACCGTTGACCGCAAGGCTAAGAAGAACGACACGCTGGATATCGACTTTGAAGGCTTTGTGGACGGCGTTGCCTTTGAGGGCGGCAAGGCCGAGCACCATGCGTTGACGCTTGGCTCCGGCTCGTTCATCCCGGGCTTTGAGGATCAGTTGATCGGCTGCAAGGCCGGCGATGAGAAGGATGTTGTCGTCACCTTCCCGGCAGACTACCATGCTGCTGAACTGGCCGGCAAGGAAGCTGTTTTCAAGTGCAAGGTGCACAAGGTTGAGGAGACCATCCTGCCCGAACTTGATGACGAGTTTGCCAAGGATGTTTCCGACAGCTGCGAGACGCTGGACGACCTGAAAAAAGAGATCACCGAGCGCCTGAAGAAGCAGCGTCAGGAGGTGGTCGATCAGGACTTTGAGGACAAGGTGCTGGATGCTGCGATCGCCACCATGCAGGCTGACATCCCCGAGGCTATGTACGAAAACCAGATCGACACGCTGGTGCGTGACTTCGGCTACCGCATTCAGATGCAGGGCATGGGGCTTGAGCAGTATCTGAAGATGAGCGGCACGGATATCGGCGGCTTCCGCGCCATGTTCCGCCAGCAGGCTGAGCGGCAGGTCAAATCCCATCTGCTGCTGAAAAAGGTTGCTGAAGTGGAGAATATCGCAGTTTCCGACAAGGAAATCGAGGAGGAGTATGCTAAGCTGGCAGAGCAGTACGGTATGGAGGTTGACAAGGTCAAGGCTGCCGTCGCTACCGATGCGCTGGCTGCTGATCTGAGGATTTCCAACGCGCTTGAGTTCCTCAAGAAGCACGCCAAGGTGAAAAAGGCCGCCAAGAAGAAGGCGGATGAGGCCGAAGTATCGGCTGAGTGATTTTTGCACTGCCGGGGCAGCGCCTCCGGTGGGTACGGTTCGATGGAAGCGCCATGCTTCCATCGACTCTTTTGAAAGGAGTTTGCAAGTGAGTTTAGTCCCAATGGTTGTCGAGCAGACCGGGCGCGGCGAGCGCTCGTATGACATTTTTTCGCGGCTGTTGAACGACCGTATCGTCATGCTGTGTGACGAGGTGAACGATACGACCGCGTCGCTGGTCGTCGCACAGCTTTTGTATCTGGAAGCGCAGGATCCGGACAAGGATATCATGCTGTATATCAACAGCCCCGGCGGCTCGGTCACCGCGGGCATGGCCATCTATGACACGATGAACTATATCAAGTGCGACGTGTCGACCATCTGCGTCGGTCTGGCCGCGTCGATGGGCGCGTTCCTGCTGTGTTCGGGCGCCAAGGGCAAGCGCTACGCGCTGCCCAATGCCGAGGTGATGATCCACCAGCCCATGGGCGGCGCGCGGGGACAGGCGTCCGACATGAAGATCCATACCGACTGGATACTCAAAACGCGCGACAAGCTCAACCGCATCATGGCGGAAAACACCGGCAAGCCGCTTGAAGTCATCGAGCAGGACACCGACCGGGATAACTTCATGTCTGCGCAGGAAGCGCTGGCCTATGGGCTGGTCGACAAGGTATTTGACAAACATTAAAGCTATCTTCAATAAAGGACAAGAGGTGCGTAATGCCGAATTATGATGATGACCAGACGCTGAAGTGCTCGTTTTGCGGTAAGCCGCAAAACCGTGTGCGCAAGCTGATCGCCGGGCCGGGTGTATATATCTGCGACGAGTGCATTGGCGTATGCACAAGCATCCTCGATGATGAGCTGGATTTTGTCCCGGATGAACACGGGGAGCACGAGGCAGCGTTCCGGCCGGAGACCCTGCCTACGCCGCAGGAGCTGAAGGCAGTGCTTGACGACTATGTCATCGGGCAGGATCGCGCCAAGATTGCGTTGAGCGTCGCAGTGTACAACCACTATAAGCGTATCTATCACCCGGAGACCGAGATTGAGCTGCAAAAGTCGAATATCCTGATGCTCGGCCCGTCCGGCTCGGGCAAAACGCTGCTGGCGCAGACGCTGGCTAAGACGCTGCAGGTGCCCTTTGCCATTGCGGACGCGACCACGCTGACCGAGGCCGGCTATGTGGGCGAGGATGTGGAGAATATTTTGCTTCGCCTGATCCAAGCGGCGGATTTTGACGTGGAACTGGCCGAGCACGGCATCATCTATGTCGATGAGATCGACAAGATTGCCCGCAAAAGCGAAAATCCCTCTATCACGCGCGATGTTTCGGGCGAAGGTGTGCAGCAGGCGCTGCTCAAAATGCTGGAGGGAACGACCGCCAACGTACCGCCACAGGGCGGACGCAAGCACCCGCATCAGGAGTTTATCCAAATCGACACGACCAATATCATGTTCATTTGCGGCGGTGCGTTTGATGGCATCGAGGGTATCATCCGCAAGCGCACGGGTAAGCAGGGGTTAGGCTTTGGCGCCGAGGTAAAGGGCAAGGACGAGGAGCAGTCCGATGAGCTGCTCGCCCGCATCGAGCCGCATGACCTGATGAAGTTCGGCCTGATCCCCGAGCTGATCGGCCGACTGCCGGCGATCGTGTCGCTCGACACACTGGATGAGGATGCGCTCGTGCGTATTTTGCAGGAGCCGAAGAATGCGCTGGTCAAGCAGTATCAGACGCTGCTGGGGATGGACGGTGTGGAGCTGGTGTTTGAGCCGGATGCGCTGGCTGAGGTAGCCAAAATTGCGCTGGCGCGCAAGACCGGCGCGCGCGGCCTGCGTGGCGTGCTGGAGCATGTGATGACTGATATCATGTTCAAGATCCCGTCCGACCAAACGATTAGCCGCGTCATTATCACGCGCGCGGCGGTTGCGGGCGAGGGCACGCCGGTTATCGAGCATGGCCGGACAGCTGGGCAGCTGCCCGAGGGAAACCCGAACGATCCGTCGAATAATACCGGCAAATCGGGCAAGAGCGCTTAAGCGATCGTAAAAGTGGGTGGGACTGCGGTTCTACCCACTTTTTTATATTTTCCAGCGGCGTGGACGCTTTACAAACAGCGAAAAATATACTATACTGAATTTATCTAATAATGTTCCCGTGCGTGAGGAGATAAGATATGACGAAAACAATCGGAACGACGATCAGCCGGCTGCCGGTGCTGCCGCTGCGCGGCTTGGTCGCGTTTCCCAATATGATTATCCATTTCGATGTGGGGCGGATGATGTCCATCCGCGCGTTGGAAGCGGCGATGAAAAACGGTCAGGTGCTTTTCTTGACCGCCCAGCGCGAGCTGAAAAACGATACGCCTGCGCCGGGTGACCTGTTCCAAATGGGCACGGTATGCACGGTCAAGCAGATTTTGCGCCTGCCAGGGGATAATATCCGTGTGCTGGTCGAGGGGCGCGCGCGGGCGATCGCGCACCAGTTCACAAATCCGGAGGACGAGTCTGCGTGCATCTATGCCGAGGTTGAACAGCTGGAGGACTATGCTTACGGCGTGACCGAGCGCCGTGCACAGGCGCTTGTACGCACCGCGCAGGAGCGGTTCAGCGAGTATGTTGAGCATGGGCCGCGCGTCTCAAGCGATGTTGAGATGACCGTCGCCGCGGGTGGTGACCCGGGCTGGCTGGCGGATTATATCGCACAAAACCTTTCGGTGGACTTTGCGGCCAAGCAGGAGATATTGGAAGAGCTGAGCGTCACCCGCCGCCTGAGCATGGTCATTCGTCTACTGGGCGAGGAGACCGAGATACTCAAGATCGAAAATGAGATACAGGACGAGCTGAAAAGCCAGATCGACAAGAACCAGCGCGAATATTATCTGCGGGAGCAGATCAAGGTCATCCAGACTGAGTTGGGCGAACAGGACGTGGCGGCTGAGGCCGAAGCCTACCGGGAGCGCGTGCTTGCCCTG
This sequence comes from Agathobaculum sp., assembly GCF_022775115.1. Classification (GTDB taxonomy): domain Bacteria; phylum Bacillota; class Clostridia; order Oscillospirales; family Butyricicoccaceae; genus Agathobaculum. Next base: position 3,331 of record NZ_JALFLA010000068.1, on the reverse strand, counting down.
CATCTGCCGCAGGAGCATGAGGACAAGCTGCTGCGCGAGGTCGACCGTTTTGCTAAGCTGAGCGGCTCGAACGCCGAACAGGGCGTGGTGCGGACATATCTGGACACCGTGCTTGATTTGCCGTGGAATGAAAAAAGCGAGGAGCGGCTTGATCTTGCCGAAGCGCAGGCCATCCTCGACCGCGACCATTATGGCATGAAAAAAGTGAAAGAGCGTATCATGGAGTTTTTGGCGGTCAAGACGCTGGCCCCGACGTTGAAGGGTCAGGTGCTCTGTCTGGCCGGCCCACCGGGCGTGGGCAAGACATCGATCGCCAAATCGGTCGCCGCGGCGCTGGGGCGCAGCTACGCCCGCATGAGCCTTGGCGGCGTGCGGGATGAGGCGGATATCCGCGGCCACCGCAAGACATATATCGGTGCGATGCCCGGCCGTATCATTGATGCGATACGCCGGGCGGGTACACGCAACCCGCTTCTGCTGCTCGACGAGATCGACAAAATGGGCCGCGATTTTCGCGGCGATCCGGCATCTGCCATGCTGGAGGTGTTGGATATTGAGCAGAACGCGGCATTCCGTGACCATTACATCGAGCTTCCCTTTGACCTATCCGATGTGGTGTTTTTGACCACAGCCAATGACCTGTCCACCGTGCCGCGCCCGCTGCTTGACCGTATGGAGGTCATCGAGCTGCCGTCCTACACGGCGGAGGAAAAGCTGCACATCGCGCAGCGCCACCTGCTGCCCAAGCAGATGGATAAGCATGGGCTGAGAAAGACGCAGATGGCGCTGTCCGACAAGGCGCTGTCCGCGATCATCGCGGGTTACACGCGGGAGGCCGGCGTGCGCCGCTTGGAGCAGCTGCTGGCCAAGGTATGCCGCAAGGCAGCCAAGCATGTTGCGGATGGGGGCAAGCGCCTGACGGTCTCGGAAAAGAATTTAGAGAGTTTGCTTGGCGCTGCGCCGTATAAGGAGGACATCATCGCAAAGAAGGACGAGGTCGGCATTGTAAATGGCCTTGCGTGGACGAGCGTGGGGGGCGAGATGCTTGAGGTCGAAGTGGCGGTCGTGCCGGGCACTGGCAAGATTGAGGTGACCGGTAACCTAGGCACGGTCATGCAGGAAAGCGCCAAGGCAGCAGTCACATTTGTGCGCTCGCGCGCCAAAGAGCTGTCGATCGACCCGATGTTTTACAAGGAAAATGATCTGCATATTCATTTTCCGGAGGCAGCCATACCCAAGGACGGGCCTTCGGCCGGCGTGACGATCACGACCGCGCTGATTTCAGCGCTGACCGAAGCGCCTGTGCGCCATGACGTGGCCATGACGGGCGAGGTGACGCTGCGTGGTCGGGTGCTGCGCATCGGCGGTCTGCGCGAAAAGACGATGGCTGCCTACCGTGCGGGCATCAAGACGGTCGTCATCCCGCAAGACAATGCGTCTGACTTACAGGAAATCGAGCCGGTCGTGCGCGAGAGCCTGCGCTTTGTGCCCGTGGTGCATATGGACACGGTGATGGAAACGGCGATCGACTTTGCGCGCCGCCCTGAAAAGCGCGGCAAGACCGCGCGCGGCGCGGTGCCCCTCCGCACGGAGAATACGGCCACCCCGGTCGTGCAGTAAAGGAAAGGGAGATCATATGCTCAATCTGCACAATGCGGTTTTTTTGCGCTCAGCGGTCAAGGAGGCGGACTTTCCGGACGATGACTTGCCGCAGATTGTGTTCGCCGGCAAATCAAATGTGGGTAAAAGCTCGGTGATTAATAAGCTGCTGGGGCGCAGAAACTTTGCGCGCGTCAGCGCGCAGCCGGGCAAGACCATCCATATCAATTATTTTCTGATTGATGAGCAGCTTTATCTGGTCGATTTGCCGGGATATGGGTATGCGCGCGTCTCAAAAGCCGAGCAGCAGCGCTGGGGTATGCTGATGGAGGAATACTTTGCGCGCGGCCTGCTGACGCTGGGCGTGCAGATCGTTGATATTCGGCATAAGCCCACGCGGGACGACGTGACGATGGCGGAATGGTTTCGTGCGTCCGAAAAGCCGTGGATCATTGTCGCCAACAAGCTGGACAAGATTAAGAAAAGTCAGCTTGCGGATCGCCTGACCGAGATACGCCAGACTCTGCTGCTGCCCGAGGAGGTACCGGTCATTCCGTTTTCCGCAGAAAAGGGGATGGGACGCGACGAGGTACTCGCGGTAATTCTTGAGCATATTGGAAAGGATGCGCATACGTAATGGATTTCATTCGCCGATTCATGGCCGGACGCTATGGTAACGACCGGCTGAACAATGCGCTGCTGCTGCTGGGACTTGTTCTGCTGCTCATCGAATGGTTGACCGGGTGGAGATGGATGGGCATATTTATTTTGGCACTGTTGTGTCTATGCTACTTTCGGATGTTTTCACGCAATATTCGGGCAAGGTATCAGGAAAATCATAAATTTATGCAATGGTGGGAGCCGATCTCGCGCCGTTTGCAGGATGCGCGCGTGCGCTTTGGCGACCGCAAGACACACCGCTTTTTCAAGTGCCCGCAGTGCGGCAAACGTTTGCGTGTGCCGCGCGGCCGGGGCAGGATTGAGATCACCTGTCCCTATTGCCGCACACGCTTTGTCAAAAAGACCTGAGCGCGTCGAATTTCCTGTTTTTTCCGTATTTGCGACAAAAGGGACTTGCTTTTTTTGCAAAAACACGTATAATGAAAGTAACATATTTAGCAGGGGGCGATTCTAATGACCGTGGATCAGCTGATTGGGAAAATCTATAACAGGCTCAGCAAGGCGGATATTGCTGATACGCAGGGCAAGCTTGCTGTGCAGTTCAATCTTACCGGCAAAGTGACAGGCGTGTTTTATATTGAGATACTGAATGGCGTGCTGTCCGTCATGCCCTATGAGTACATCGACCATGATGCGATTGTCTCCGGCACGATAACCAACATTGAAAAGGTGTTCAGCGGCAAACTGATCCCGCAGGTTGCGGTTGCTGAAGGCAAGATCAAGATCGAAGGCAATTTCGACAAAGTCATGGTTCTGGCTGAATTGCTCAAGGAATAATGCTTTATTGTGCGCAAACCCCTGTCCGGTTTCGGGCGGGGGTTGCGGCTTTTATGGGCAGCCGCATAGCCAGCAAACAGCGGCTGCGAAAAAAAGCGAAAAGAAGCAGAAAAAAGGCTTGACAAAGGGAGGTGGGGGAGGTATACTGAATAAGCTGTCTGGAGCGGAGCGGTAGGCTGAACGAAGAAGTTTGAAAAAGAGCGAAAAAAGTTCTTGACAAACGAAAAGGAGTTTGGTATACTGAGTAAGCTGCTTCGGCGGCGGAGGATACCGG
>NZ_JALFLA010000067.1 GCF_022775115.1 Agathobaculum sp. | reverse complement strand
AACCGCATGATTAGACGGCATCTGCCAAAGGGCACCGACTTTTCAAAAGTCCCTGCCCGCAAAATCACGGAAATCCAGAACTGGATGAACAACTACCCGCGTAAGGTGTTGGGCTGGCAAACCTCAAACATGGTTTACCAGCGCTACCTGCAGGAGCTGCTGGAATAGGAGCAAAACAACTGCATAGATTTTCATTTTAAGGGCGTTTTATAGGACGCTCTGCGTCAGCATGGACAAAAACGCATAATATTTGAGATATCATGCGTTCTTGTCGAATAATACTGCATTAAAATGCACAAATATTTTTTTGATTTTTAGTTACATTTAATGTTGCGAATTTCGATAAAACGGTATATTTAACAAAATATTCTTGACAAATCCATAGCTTTCACATATAATAAATACTGACATGAGAAATGGCAACGATAAGATATTGTCTGGCGCGCAAACGGACGAACAACTGTGCGCTCTGGCGCAGCAGGGAGATGGCGACGCGGCCGAACAATTGGTAAAGCGGTATGCCAGGCTGGTAAAAACCTGCGCGCGGCCGTATTTTTTGATCGGCGCGGATGCGGAGGATCTGCTGCAAGAGGGTATGCTCGGCCTGATGAAAGCCATCCGTGAGTTTGACCCGGCCAAGGGCGCGCCCTTCAACGCATTTGCGCGGCTGTGCGTGACACGCAAGATATACTCGGCCGTGCGCGCGGCAGCGGCATGCAAGCACGCTCCGCTCAACCATTCTCTGTCGATAGATCGACCTCTGTTTGAAGACCTTGCGGAATCGCACACCCGTGGTATGGCACCGATTGGTGATCCCGAGTCGCTGGTGATCGGCAATGAGGAGAGGAAGGAGCTGGTGGGTCAGCTGTACGCTCTCCTGTCTGAATTCGAGGCAAAGGTTTTGAGCCTGTTTCTGGACGGTGTTTCCTATGAGGAGATGGCCGAAACGCTGCACAAACCGATCAAGTCCGTGGACAATGCTATCCAGCGCATCAAGCGAAAATCGGCACGGATCAAACCCCAATAGGCGCCAGCAGGCGGAAGGCCTGAACGCATAAATCAAGGTTCCCGGAGGGAACGGTATCAAAGAGAGGTAAAGACCATGTACGAAGACAAGACTTTAGTATGCAAAGAATGCGGCAAGGAATTTGTATTTACTGCCGGTGAGCAGGAATTTTATGCGGAGCGTGGCTTCCAGAACGAGCCCCAGCGCTGCAAGACCTGCCGTGATGCCCGCAAGAACGCTGCCCGTGGCCCCCGTGAATATTTCACCGCTACCTGCGCCGCCTGCGGCGGTGAGGCCAAGGTTCCGTTCGAGCCGAAGTCTGACCGCCCGGTATATTGCAGCGAATGCTTCGCTAAGATGCGTGAGCAGGGCTAATTGACTGTACAATTGCATCAGGAACGGCGTGACGGGTGTCATGCCGTTCTTTGGCTTGCAAGGCAAAATAGGCGGCGGATAAAATGTATTTTTGCCGAGTAAATTTTGTTTTTTGATTGAAATGGTCTGCTGTTTGCGGTATAATAAGAAAAAGATAAAATCAACAGGAGGGTCTATCATGGCGGAGATCACCAAAAAGACCACGATTGGCGAAGTGCTCAATCGCAATATTGACACGGCAAAGTTTTTCTTGGAGATGGGTATGCATTGCCTCGGCTGCCCGGCCTCCCAGGGCGAAAGCATCGAGGAGGCCTGCATGGTGCACGGCACCAATGCGGACGAACTGGTTTCCAAGCTCAACGCTTTTCTGGGCGAGTAAATGCAAAATGGAGCCGGCATGCTTTGCCGGCTCCGTTTTTTGGGTGACAGGATGGAAAGTATGGTTTTAACGCCGCGTCTGGCCTGTATTGCCGCGCTGGTGCCGCAGGGTGCGCGCTTAGCTGATGTCGGTACGGATCACGGCAAGCTGCCGGTCTCGCTTTTGCTGCAAGGCAGGCTGGCGGGTGCGATCGGCTCGGATATCGGGCAAGGGCCGCTTGAGCACGCGCGCTGCAATGCGGCAGAACACGGCGTGGCGCTGTCGCTGCGGCTAGCGCCGGGCTTGCAGGCGGTCTTGCCTGAAGAGTGCGACACGGTCAGCATTGCTGGTATGGGCGGGCAGACGATCGCGTCAATCCTCGCGCAAGCGCCGTGGACGGCGGAGGGCGCACATTTGCTGCTGCTACAGCCAATGACCATGGTGTACGCGCTGCGCCGCTGGCTTTGGGCGAACGGCTACGCGATTGAGCGCGAGACGCTCTGCACCGAGGACAAGCGGCAGTATATCGTGCTGTCTGCGCGCGGCGGCGCGGCGCGGCAGACGTTGCCGCTGGCACAATGCGCGGTATCGCCCGCGCTGCTGCGCGCACCCGGCGCGCAAGACTATCTGCGGCGGCTGCTGCGGCGGGAGCAGCGTGCGCTGGACGGTATGGCACGCGGCAGGATAGTCGACAAGGCGCGGCTTGCCGAGCAAATGGCCGTCACGCAGACGATCCGAAACGCATTGGAGGGCTTGGAATGACCACAGTACAGGATATTTTGACATTTTTGGAGGACTTCGCCCCGCCTGCGCTTGCGGAGGGCTGGGATAATGTGGGGCTGCTCGCGGGCGACCGGGCGCAGGCGGTGTCCGGGGTGCTCTGCGCGCTCGATGTGACCGAGCAGGTCGTGGACGAGGCTGCCGCGGCTGGGGCACAGCTGATCGTTGCCCATCATCCGGCGATATTCACCTCGGTCAGCCGTGTGACGGCCGACGACGCGACCGGCCGCGTGCTGCGCGCGGCGATTCGGCAGGATATCGCGCTGCTCTGTATGCACACCAATGCTGACTGCGCTGAGGGTGGTGTGAACGACGCGCTGGCCGCAGCGCTGCGTTTGACCGACGTGCGGCACATGGGCGCGGGCGAAAACGGCATGCTCGGCCGCGTGGGTGAGCTGCCGTGTGAGATGCAGCCGCAGGAATTTGCGCGGTATGTCAAGGCGTGTCTCCAAGCGGGCGGTGTGCGCTTTTGCGATGGGGGACAGACGATCCGCCGCGTTGCCGTCGGCGGCGGCGCGTGCGGCAAGCTGATGGACCACGCACTGGACAAGGGCGCGCAGGCGTTCGTGATCGGTGATTGCAGCTACGATCTGATGCAGCGCGCGCAGTCGCTTGGACTGACATTGGTCGATGCCGGGCATTTCCCAACGGAAAATCCAATGACGGCGGTGTTTGCCGGGCGGATCGCCGCCGCGTTTCCGGCGCTTTCCGTGACAGTCTCTGCGCGGCACACCGATTGTATCGAGTTTGTATGAGGAAGAACGACTATGCCATTGGATGCGATCTGCCTGCGGGCAGTAACGAATGAGCTGGATCGGGCGCTGGCTGGCTGCCGCGTGGAAAAGGTCTATCAACCCGACCGGGATGAACTCGTGCTTCAGACACGCGGGGCGGGCGGCGCAAGGCGCCTGCTGCTTTCAATCGCGGCGGGCGCGCCGCGTGTGCATTTCATCGAGGTAGCGCGGGAGAATCCGGCCGCACCGCCGATGTTCTGCATGCTGTTGCGCAAGCATATACAAGGCGCGAAGATCGCTGCGGTCAGACAGCCTGCGGTCGAGCGGATGCTGGTGATCGAGCTGGACACGACCGATGAGCTGGGTGTGGCCCGCAGAAAGCAGTTGGTCTGCGAGCTGATGGGCAAGCACTCGAACGTCATCCTGTGCGGCGAGGATGGCCGCATCATTGACGCGCTGCGCCGGGTGGACGGCGACCTGTCCGGCAAGCGGCAGGTGCTGCCCGGACTGTTTTACCGGATGCCGCCTGCTCAGGACAAGCGCGACCCGTTCACGCTCTCGGGTGCGGGGCTGGCTGCCGCGCTGGATGAGGCAGACGGGGAGCAGACACTTGACCGCTTTCTGCTGGCAACGCTTTTGGGCTTTTCACCGCTGCTCTGTCGGGAATTATCCTTCCGCGCGACGGGAGACGCGGCAAAGCCCGTCGCACAGCTGACCGATGGTGAGCGGCTGCGGCTGGGGCAGGTGTACGATGATTTTGTCGCGTTTATTGAGCAAGAGCGGTGGCATCCCTATTTGCTGACCAAAAACGAGGACGGTGCGGTGTTCGATTTCTCCTTTCTGCCGGTCACGCAGTATGAGGGGCTGCTGTCCGTCACCCGGATGGATAGTTTTTCTGCGTTGCTCGCCGCGTTTTTTGAGAAAAAAGGGCAGGCGGAGCGCATGACGCGCCGCGCGGCCGATCTGCACAAAACGGTCGTCAACGCGCGCGACAGGCTGGCGCGCAAGCTGGCAGCCCAGAAGAAGGAGTTGGACGCGACACAGAATCGCGCGCAGTACAAGCGCATGGGCGAGCTGATCACCGCAAATCTCTATCAGCTGACCAAGGGCATGAACAAGGCACAGGTCGTCGATTATTACGATGAGACCTGCCCAACGGTTGAGATCGCGCTCGATGTGCGGCTGACGCCGCAGCAGAACGCGCAGCGGTATTTCAAGCTGTATGCCAAGGCCAAAACAGCTGAGGAGGTGCTGACCGAACAGCTGCGGCAGGGCAGAGGCGATTTGGAATATCTGGAAAGCGTGATTGTGCTGCTGGATGAGGCCGAAAGTGAGCGCGATCTGGCGCAGCTGCGTGAGGAGCTGACGCAGACTGGTGTGTTATCCGCGCGGCAGGGGCGCGGCAAAAAGCAGCGGGCAAAGCCCGCCGCAGCCAAGCCGTTTTATTACCGCACGAGCGACGGCTTTGCGGTGTTCGCGGGCAAGAATAACCTGCAAAACGACCTGCTGACGCTTAAAACCGCGCTCAAAAGCGATATTTGGTTCCACACGCAGAAGATACACGGCTCGCACGTCATCCTTGTGAGTGATGGCCGCACGCCGACCGACCGGGCGATGACCGAGGCCGCGATGATCGCGGCCTACCATTCCAAGGCGCGGCACTCGTCGCGGGTGCCGGTCGATTACACGCCCGTGCGGCAGGTCAAAAAACCGGCGGGCGCAAAGCCCGGCATGGTCATTTACCATGTCTATCAGACCGCCTATGTCACACCTGATGAGGCGGCGATAGAAAAACTGCGTATGGAGTAAGGAGAAAAGCATATGATCTTATCCGGCAGGGAGATCCGCAGACACATCGGCAAGGAGATCATCATTGAGCCGTTTGATGAAAAGCGGCTCAACCCCAACAGCTATAATCTCTCGCTGGCCGGCGAGCTGCTTGTGTATGACAACGCCGTGCTCGATATGAAGCATCCCAACCCGGTCTCGCGCATTGAGATACCTGAGGAGGGATTGCTGCTCGAGCCGAACAGGCTGTATCTGGGACGCACCAATGAATACACGGCAACCGACCGCTATATTCCGATGCTGGAGGGACGCTCGTCTACCGGGCGGCTGGGGCTGTTTATCCATGTGACCGCAGGCTTTGGCGACGTCGGCTTCAAGGGCTATTGGACGCTTGAGATATTCTGTGTGCAGCCGGTGCGCATTTACCCGAATGTCGAGATCTGCCAGATCTATTACCACGATATCGACGGCGACTATGACCTGTACAGCAGCGGCAAATACCAGAATAATGTGGGCATCCAGCCGAGCCTGATGTATCGGGATTTTGAAAAGTGATGTATGGAACAAAAGCGCCGCGCGGCCATTTTGGTCGCGCGGCGCTTTGCCGTAGGGATTGTTTACGGCCGCTCGAGCAGCGTCATCGTGCGGTAGAGCATTTCGCATGCAGTCTGGCGTGTGATGGGCGCGCTGCTGTCCTGCGCAGCAGTCTGTGCGGAGAGCACATCAATGCGCGCAAGGCTGCTGACCGCGCTTTGCGCCCAGTCCATGTCGGTCGCGTGGTCGTCGGCCGCAGCAAGCTGCACCTCGTCAGCCGCGGCGCGCAGCATATTGTTCAGCACAACGCTGGCCTCGGCCAGTGTGATCGGATTCTGTCCGCGTATCTCGTTTACGCCGTTCGCTGTGCGGTAGCCGGAGACCAGACCGTTCATCGCAGCGGTGCTGACAAAGGGCTTGGCCCAGAGGGACAGTCCGCTGTCGTCGGCAAAGTCGGTGCTTTCGGTCGGCTCTACCGGCAGGTCAGCGATAGCCGCCGCCATGGCAATAAACTCGCTGCGCGTGACAGGCTGGTTCGGGCGGAAGAAGGGGCAGCCGCCGATGCGTTCGCCGGTCATCACGCCCGCGGCGGACAGGCGGAGCGCAGCATAGTGCGCGGGGTTGTCCGTCATGTCGGCATAGGTGAGCTTGGATTTGTTTTTCTCCACGGTCACGGTGATCTCTGCCGGCTTGGCTGTGTTGCCGTTTGCGTCGACTGCCGTATAGGCAAAGCGGTCTTTGCCCGCCTTGCTGCCGGGGGAGTAGGTGAGGGTCGCGCCCTCGATGACCGCCGTGCCAAGACGCGGCTGCTCGGTCAGCTGGTAGAGCACGACGTCGTTATCGTCATCTGTCGCGCTGAGCGCAAGCTCGACCGGGATCTCAACGCAGGTCGCGCCCTGCACTGGCTGCACGGTCGGCACAGCGCCGCTCGCGGCTACCGGCAGGCGGCCGGCGGCAAGCGCCGCGCCGGAAAACAGCAGCGTGGCGGGTAGCAGCACAGCTGCAATGATGAGCTTTTTATCCTTCATGGTTTTTAAACACCCTTTCTGGCAAGGTTTTGTGCTGCAAAGTATGCACAAAAAAGGATGGTTTTATGCGCGCAGCAAAAATATTCTTTTACGAGCGGCAGGCTGCGGGGATGTGCAGAGAAATATGCGGAAGGGACTTGTGAAATCCCTGCGTTTGTGAGATAATTTTACTCAAAGAGCATCAGCAGCATGGAAAGGGGAAAAGGTCGATGGAAAATCATCAGCTTATTCTGGTTCTGGATTTTGGCGGGCAGTATAACCAGCTGATCGCGCGCCGTGTCCGCGAGCATAACGTATATTGTGAGGTGAAGCCATACCACACCTCGCTCGACGAGATTCGCGCGCTGCGGCCGATCGGTATCATCTTCACCGGCGGGCCGAACAGCGTTTATGAAGCGTCCTCGCCCAAGTGCGATCCCGCGCTGTTTGAGCTGGGCATCCCGGTGCTGGGCATCTGCTACGGCTGTCAGCTCATGGCGCAGGTGCTGGGCGGCGAGGTCACGGCCGCGCAGGACGATACGGCGCGCGAGTACGGCAAGACTAAAACGTATTACGATACGTCCTGCAAGCTGTTCAAGGGTCTGCCCGGGGAGGGTATCTCGTGGATGAGCCACGGCGACTATATGGCGCAGGTGCCCGCGGGCTTTGCGCTGGTCGGCCACACGGATATGTGTCCCAATGTGGCCATCGCGGATGAGACACGCGGTTTTTACGGTGTGCAGTATCATCCTGAGGTCAACCATACGGAAAGCGGTACGCAGATGCTCCGCAATTTCCTGTATGAGGTGTGCGGCGCCAAGGGTGACTGGACGATGGAGGATTACAAAAGAACCTCCATTCAGGCGATTCGGGACAAGGTGGGCGCTGGCAAGGTGCTGCTTGCGCTGTCCGGCGGCGTGGATTCCTCGGTCGCGGCCGCTCTGCTGGCCGAAGCGGTTGGCAAGCAGCTCACCTGCGTGTTTGTCGACCATGGCCTGATGCGCAAAAACGAGGGAGATGAGGTTGAGGCCGCCTTTGCCAAATGGGATATCAACTTTATCCGCGTTGACGCCGAGGCGCGTTTTCTCGGCAGGCTGGCCGGCGTATCCGACCCGGAAACCAAGCGCAAGATCATCGGCGAGGAGTTTATCCGCGTCTTTGAGCAAGAGGGAAAGAAAATCGGTCAGGTCGATTATCTGGTGCAGGGCACCATTTACCCGGATGTGATCGAATCAGGCGCAGGCGATGCCGCGACCATCAAGAGCCACCACAACGTGGGCGGCCTGCCGGATTTCGTGGATTTTAAGGAGATCATTGAGCCGCTGCGGCTGCTTTTTAAGGACGAGGTGCGCGAGCTTGGCCGAGAGATTGGTCTGGCAGACTATCTGGTCATGCGCCAGCCCTTCCCGGGTCCCGGCCTTGCCATTCGCGTCATCGGCGATATTACGAAGGACAAGCTGGACACCCTGCGCGAAGCCGACTTTATCTTCCGCGATGAGATCGCCAAGGCGGGGCTTGAGCGCACGATGGATCAGTATTTCGCCGTGCTGACCAATATGCGCAGCGTCGGCGTTATGGGTGACGGCCGGACGTATGATTATACGCTCGCGCTGCGCTCAGTGACGACCACGGACTTTATGACTGCTGACTGGGCGCGTATCCCGCATGAGGTGCTGGATAAGGTCAGTGTCCGTATCGTCAACGAGGTCAAGGGTATCAACCGCATCGTGTATGACATCACGAGCAAGCCCCCCGCCACAATAGAATGGGAGTAAAAATGTTCTGATTTTTCGATAAAATCAAATAAAATATCCGATTTTATATTAAAAAAGTTGTAGAATAAAAGGCGAAAAATTGACAAACCTCCTCATTTTTCAAGCCAAGGTAGCCACCGTATTTTCAGAAAAATGAGGAGGTTTTGTTATGCCCAGACCGAGTGGGAAAGCTACAATCAGTTTGAAGGGAAACGCCAAGAATCTTCCCGACATTTACTTTCGTGAATTGGTATAGCTCTATTCCAGAGATTGCCGCACAAGGGGCATTGAAGAAGTCACGACTGCCGGGTATGAATACGCCTGTAAAAAGTTCCTTATATACTTGCAGGAGGACATTCGATGCTCCGATTTGCGCCAAGAGCTGTTCGATGATTACCAGATGGAGCTTGCCACCAGAGTAAAGGCCGAAACGGTCAACAGCTATCTTTTCAAAATTTTGCCCGTCTTGAAGTTTGGCAAGGAACGCGGCTACATCACCGCCGACATTCAGTTGTCACACATGGCCTATCAGGAGCATTTCAAAGATGTTGATACTGCGGCTTTGCTGACACGTCCTAATCCGAATCACTGTCAGCGTGTTTTGTATCCACGCATTGTTCCCCTGTGTGAAGGCTTGGTGGTCATTCTCCATGAGTACATGATTGCTCGCAACGAGGCAGCAGATGATCACCTGTTTTGCAGCATCTATGGTGATATGATGGAGTTTGGGAAAGGATTGCACCGCTGGTACTGGGGGTGGCAGGTGGTCTGCTGAAAAGTGTCTTTCGGAACGGCACCTGCTACTCCTGCCGACCGCCCCAATGGCAAGCCTCCGAATTTCGCTGGAAGGAACTCCTCCCGTAAGCGGGAAGTACACGGGCAAAGCGGCCATGGGGGATACTGTCCAGAAGGTCCGAACAATCCGAAGCAAAGGCCCCTGGGTGGTGGCGGTGTTCATGGAAAAGTCCGGCCCGTATCCGCAGTTCGGGCCAACCGGCCGGAGCGGTCGGCACGCTGACCCGGCAGAAAATTTAGGAGCTTTCAGTCCGAGTGGGAAAATTCGCGCCGGCAGGACGCTGGGAAATTCTCCCTCTTCCTTTTCCCGGAAAGTGCTGCATTTCAGTGCTTTCCGAGATTCGACGTCCGTCATCATATATTACAAAAAGATGTCTTACATCATATCTTGTGGTTTTATTCGTGTTCATCAGAAAATTTATGCAGATCCGGCAGATTTGTAAAATTTCAAAAAAGTTCGAATTTAGTCTTGCATTTTCGAAAAAGAGGACTATAATAGCCGTCTAGAGCGATCGGTTGTTTTGTCGTATACAACCGTTGCGAATTGAAAGGGAGGTATATCTATGGTCAGTTTTCTCATCTGTCTGGCGCTCCTGATTGTCGGTTACTTTACATACGGTAAAGTCGTCGACAACACCTTTGGACCAGACGACCGGGAGACTCCCGCTGTCCGCATCAACGACGGCATCGATTACGTCGTCATGCCCCAGTGGAAGCTGTTTCTGGTTCAGCTTCTGAACATTGCCGGCCTGGGCCCCATCTTTGGTGCTCTGACTGGCGCTCTGTGGGGACCCATCGTGTTCCTGTGGATCACCTTCGGCACCATCTTCGCCGGCGGCGTGCACGATTATTTCTCCGGCATGCTGTCTGAGCGCAACAACGGTGCTTCCGTTTCCGAGATCACCGGTATCTACCTGGGCAACGGCATGAAGAATGTCATGCGTGTGTTCAGCGTGGTGCTGCTAGTCATGGTGGGCACTGTGTTCGCCGTTGGTCCCGCCGGATTGATCCAACTGCTGTTCACCAACGCCGGTTTCACCAACGTTCTGTCCAACAAGCTGTTCTGGCTGGTCCTGATCCTGATCTACTACTTCATCGCCACCTTCATCTCCATCGATAAGATCATCGGCAAGATCTATCCCATCTTCGGTATCTGCCTGATCATCATGGCCGTGGGCGTGGGCTTTGGTGTGCTCACCAATCCCGACTACGTGATCCCCGAGATTTGGGAGAACTTCACCAATCTGCATCCCAGCGGGACCCCCATCTGGTCCTTCATGTTCATCACCGTGGCCTGCGGCGCCATTTCCGGCTTCCACGCCACACAGTCTCCTCTGATGGCCCGCTGCATGAAGTCCGAGCGCCAGGGCCACATGGTGTTCTACGGCGCCATGGTCAGTGAGGGCGTCATCGCCCTGATCTGGGCCGCCGCCGGCTGCTCCATCTACGAGGGCGCGAAGCTGCTGGAAATGGGCGGCGGCTGCCCCGCGACCGTCTATGACATCTGCTCCAAGACCATGGGTTCCGTGGGCCTGGTGCTGGCCATGCTGGGCGTCATCGCCTGCCCCATCACCTCCGGTGACACGGCCTTCCGTTCCGCCCGTCTGACCCTGGCCGATTGGCTGAAGATCGACCAGAAGTCCTACGCCAACCGTCTGAAGCTCTGCATCCCCGTTCTGGGCGTCGGCGCCATTCTGGGCATCGGCAACGCCTTGGGCAAGATCGATTACAACGTGATCTGGCGTTATTTCAGCTGGACCAACCAGACCCTGGCTATGATCGTCCTGTGGGCCGCCAGCATGTTCCTCTTCCGCGAGAAGAAGAACTATTGGATCACCGCAGTGCCCGCCACCTTCATGAGCGCGGTCTCCATGACGTACTTCTTCCTGGCCCCGGAGTGCCTGGGCGCGTTCCTGAACTCCAAGACTGCCGAGGGCGTGACTGTTTACAACACTGCCTTGGCCTATCCCATTGGCATTATCTTCGCTATCGTGCTGCTGGCCATCTTC
>NZ_JALFLA010000039.1 GCF_022775115.1 Agathobaculum sp. | reverse complement strand
GTTTTACCAAAACCGAATATCAGATTCTTCAGGGCAGGGTGCGATTCCCTACCGGCGGTACAGCCCGCGAGCGGCGGTCTCTGTGTCAGAGGCCAATGCATGATTCGGTGAAACTCCGAAGCCGACAGTATAGTCTGGATGAAAGAAGAATACGCGAAAACCGGGTTTTTGTCCGTCTTTTTGTTTGTTTGCTGTTCTGAAACACCTTTGGTGTTTCAGAATTTTTTATTGCGGCGGGCTTTACTGTGTTTGCGCGCGCGTCCCGAAGGTCTGTGGCTTTCGGGACGCTTTTCTTTTGCTTTGTGGAGGTGATCTTTTGCACGATCAGGAATGGATGCGCCGTGCGCTCGCGCTGGCAGAGCGCGGCGCGGGGCGGGTCAGCCCCAACCCTATGGTCGGCTGCGTCATCGTGAAGAACGGCCGCGTCATCGGCGAGGGCTGGCATGAGCAGTACGGCGGCCTGCACGCCGAGCGTCATGCACTCGGCCGCTGCACCGAGGACGCGGCAGGCGCGACGCTGTATGTCACGCTCGAGCCATGCTGCCACTGGGGGCGCACCCCGCCCTGCACAGACGCGATCCTCGAGCATAGGCTCGCGCGGGTCGTGGTCGGCTGCCTTGACCCCAACCCGCTGGTCGCGGGCAAGGGTGTGCAGCTTTTGCGCGCGGCAGGCGTCACGGTCGAGACCGGTGTGTGCCGACGCGAATGCGAGCGCTTAAACGCGGTATTCTTCCATTGCATTACGCACAAAACCCCCTATGTGGTGCTCAAGTACGCGATGACGCTCGATGGCAAAACCGCCGCGCACACCGGCGACAGCCGCTGGGTGACGGGCGAAGCCGCCCGCGCCCATGTGCACGAAACGCGCAGCCGCCTGTCGGCCATCATGGTCGGCATCGGCACCGTGCTAGCGGACGACCCGCTGCTGACCTGCCGGATACCGGGCGGGCGCGACCCTGTCCGCGTCATTTGCGACAGCCACGCGCGCACACCAATCGACAGCCAAATCGTGCGCACTGCGCACGAAACACCCACTTTTCTAGCTGCAATCGATAAAAATGACCGACTGGTCTCGCTTGAGCGAGCCGGCATCCGCCCGTTGATCTGCGCCGAGGAGAACGGCCACGTCGACCTTGCCGACCTGATGCGGCAGCTCGGTGCGCTGGGCATCGACAGCCTGCTGCTCGAAGGCGGCGCGGCGCTTGCATTCTCCGCGCTGCGCGCTGGGATCGTGCAGCATGTGCAGGCCTATATCGCGCCCAAGCTGATCGGCGGACAAGCCGCTACCACGCCGGTCGGCGGCGCGGGATTGGACCGCATGGCTGACGCGCTCGCCCTGCGTGAGCTGTCCGTCACCCCGCTCGGCAGCGATTTTCTGCTGGAAGGAGACCTTGTATGTTCACAGGCATCATCGAAGAAATAGGACGCATCGCCCGCATTGAGCGCGGCGCCCGGAGCGCCCGCCTGACCATCGAGGCTGAGACCGTGCTCGAGGGTACGAAAACCGGTGACAGCATCGCCACCAACGGCGTGTGCCTGACTGTCACCTCACTCACCGCGCACGCCTTCACAGCCGACGTGATGGCAGAAACGCTGCGGCGCTCATCGCTCGGCGGCCTGCAAAGCGGCGCGGCGGTAAATTTGGAGCGCGCCATGCCCGCGGACGGCCGCTTCGGCGGACATATCGTCTCCGGCCATATCGACGGCACCGGCACGGTCACCGCGCTTCGGCGCGAGGATAACGCGGTTTGGGTGACGGTCAAAACGCCCGCCGCGCTGCTGCGCTACCTTGTCGAAAAGGGTTCGATCGCCATCGACGGCGTCAGCCTGACCGTCGCCGCCGTGACCGACACAGGCTTTGCTGTCTCCATCATCCCGCACACGGGCGCACAGACCACCCTGCTGACCCGGCATCCGGGCGACACGGTCAACCTCGAATGCGATATCATCGGAAAATATGTTGGGCGTCTGCTCGCCTCTGCGCCGCAGCCGCGTGCGAGCGGCCTGACGATGGAAGTTCTCACCAAATACGGATTTTAAGGAGTGTTCTCATGTCTCATCCATACAGCACCATTGAACAAGCGCTCGAAGCGCTGCGCGCCGGGCGCATCATCCTGACCATCGACGACCCCGACCGCGAAAACGAGGGCGATATGATCTGCGCCGCCCAGTTCGCCACGACCGAAAACGTAAACTTTATGGCCAAATACGCCAAAGGGCTGATTTGCACGCCGATGAGCGAGCAGATCGCACGGCGGCTGGGACTGGAGCAGATGGTCAAGGTCAATACCGACAACCATGGCACGGCGTTTACCATCTCCATCGACCATGTGGACACAACGACCGGCATCTCGGCTGAGGAGCGCGGCCTGACCTGCCGCAAATGCGCGGACAGCCAAACAAAGCCTGAGGAGCTGCGCCGTCCCGGGCATGTGTTCCCGCTGGTCGCGCAGCGCGGCGGTGTGCTCGTCCGGCCGGGTCACACTGAGGCGACCGTCGATCTATGCCGCTTGGCCGGGCTTGAGCCGTGCGGCCTGTGCTGCGAGATCATGCGCGATGACGGCACGATGATGCGCACGTCCGAGCTGCTGGAAAAGGCCGCCGAGTGGGACATGCCGGTCATCACCATCAAGGATTTGCAGGACTACTGCCGCCGGCATGACAAGCATGTCGTGCGCGAGGCGAGCGCCAAAATGCCCACCCGCTTTGGCGAATTCCGCATTTACGGCTATGTCAACGACCTGACCGGCGAGCACCATGTCGCGTTGGTCAAGGGCGAGATCGGAGATGGCAAAAACCTGCTCTGCCGCGTGCATTCCGAATGCCTGACCGGCGATGTGTTCGGCTCACGCCGCTGCGACTGCGGCCAGCAGTTTGCCGCCGCCATGCGACAGATCGAGCAAGAAGGGCGCGGCGTGCTGCTTTATATGCGGCAGGAGGGACGCGGCATCGGCCTGATCAACAAGCTCAAGGCCTATGAACTGCAGGAGCAGGGCTTTGACACGGTCGAGGCCAACGTCAAGCTGGGCTTTGCGCCCGACCTGCGCGAATACTGGATCGGCGCGCAGATTTTGCAGGATCTCGGCGCGCGTGAGCTGCGCCTTTTGACTAACAATCCGGAAAAGATTTACGGACTGGACGGCTTTGGCGTGGAGATCGCCGCGCGTGTGCCGATTGAGATCGCCCCGCAGGAGGACGACGCATTCTACCTGCGCACCAAGCAGGTCAAAATGGGGCATCTGTTCCGGCAAAAGCTGTGACCGATCAAACACCATCAATTATATTTACCATCATTATTATTAAGGGAGGACACATACCATGAAGGTACTGGAAGGAAAGCTAATCGCAGGTAAGGGACAATTCGCCATCGTTGCCTCGCGCTTTAATGAATTTATCGTATCCAAGCTGATTGCAGGCGCGGAGGACATGCTTGTTCGCCACGGCGTTGACACGGACGACATCACGCTCATCTGGGTGCCCGGTGCGTTTGAGCTGCCCTTCGCCGCCATGCAGGCGGCGAAGTCCGGCAAGTACAAGGCTGTTATCTGCCTTGGCGCGGTCATCCGCGGCTCGACCAGCCATTACGATCTGGTCTGCAACGAAGCCGCCAAGGGCATTGCGCAGGTCGGCCTGCAAACCGGTGTGCCGGTGTCCTTCGGTCTGGTCACGACCGAGAACATCGAACAGGCCATCGAGCGCGCCGGCACCAAGGCGGGCAACAAGGGCGCCGACGCGGCCATGACCGCCCTCGAGCTGGCCGACCTGCTGCCCCGCCTGTAACGTCCGGCGCAGCCTTTTCCGGAGTTGACATATCTGACATTCCGCCCACTGTAATCATAATTAATAAAAACATCTGTTATACTAAGACAAAAAAGCTGCACACCAGTGCAGCTTTTTTGTCTTCTCGCCTTGATTCAGCCGATATTGAGCGCTTCGCGCAGCACATACAGGCTGGCCAGATGGCCATCGAGCATGGACAGCGTCAAGTCCTCCATCTCCAGCGAGACCTCCTCGTCATAGCCCGCCATGCGCGCGGCCGAGAAGAACTCCTTCCACCACTGCGCGCCATGCCCCGCGCCAACCGCGACATAGTTCCACGCGCGGCGCGCGAATGCATCGATCGGTTTAGTATCCAGCATCCCGTTAGGCTGCCAAAAGCGCCGCTCCGGACGGGAATCCTTGCCATGGATGTGATAGAGTGCGCCGTGCTCGCCCAGCACACGCGCCGCCTCGATCGGGTCGCCGCCCATCCAGAACAGGTGCGACGGGTCAAGGTTCATGCCCACCATCGGGCCGACCGCCGCGCGCAGCCGCAGACAGGTCTCCGGGTTGTACACCAGCTGCATCCCGTGGTTTTCCAGTGCGATTTTTTCAATGCCGCAGTCCGCCGCTAACTTGACCATCGCCCGCCACGCCGGAATGGCGACCTCATTCCACTGGTAGTCCAAAATCTCCTGCGTCTCGGGCGGCCACGAGGTCGTGATCCAAACCGGCGTACGGTCGCCCTTGCAGCCCGCGGGCAGACCGCTCATCATCACGATCTTCTTCACGCCCAGCATATGCGCCAGTTCAAAGGTCTGCTTGGTCACATCCATATCCTTTTCATAGGCCAGCGGATTGCCCGAGCAGTTGAGCGCGCACAGCGCAAGCCCCCTTTTGCGCATCGCGTCCTGCCAACGCTCACGCGCGGTTTTGTCCGACAGCAGCAAGGCAAGGTCGCAATGCGGCGCACCCGACCAATTGCCCGTGCCGATCTCGAGCGCAGCCACCCGCTGTTCGACGCAAAAATCCAGCATTTTTTCATACGGCATATCCAGTGTGCAGGTTTTGATCGCTAATTTCATCGCATAACGCTCCTTCATTCGCCGGCCGGCACGCCCCGCAGCGCGTGCCCCTCGCTGTATTTTCGTCCATCGTACCACAGGCGGCGCGGTTTCGCAAGCGCCCTGCCTCCGCCGCGCGGCGTATGCGGCGCGGTTTCACCCCGGTATCGCACAGTGCACGATCAGCAAATGCCCGCCGGCGCCCATCCGCACCGTCGCTTTTCCTCATCCGCCCGCGTCCTGCTTGTGCGGACTGGCGAAATTCACAAAATTTTGCCGTGCCCCTGCCCCACCTTTCCGCCTGATGCGCCATCCGGCACGCGCAGATTGCCGCTGCATGGCCGAATTTAA
Organism: Agathobaculum sp.; assembly: GCF_022775115.1. Taxonomy (GTDB): domain Bacteria; phylum Bacillota; class Clostridia; order Oscillospirales; family Butyricicoccaceae; genus Agathobaculum. The sequence goes on along the minus strand of NZ_JALFLA010000039.1, from coordinate 35,252 downwards.
CCATACTGTAACCTTCACACGCCACTGATGTTTCCAAAAATTGACCAAAACCGCCGCTGTATCCGGTCTTTTTTCTTATGAATCTTGCCTTACAGTTACAAAATTGCACAATGCACAGCATTACCCTTCTGTTTCTCTTACCAAGACTTGTGAACCTGCACAAAGAACGCCAATGCAACCTCGCCATTAGCGACAAAAATAACAAGAAACTCTTGTCAAAGCAATTCAGATGCATTAAAATATTACCAGAACGCAGAAGCGTTTGAACGTTCTGTAAATGGCTGACAGAACGCACAATCATGAGCGGGGCAGACGATGCGCTTTACGGTAGGATCCCCCTGCTGTCGGTCGGGCTTTCCGGCGCGGCGCAGCGTGCGCGCTGCAACAAAAAGGAGAGAGGTTTTCATCATGAAGAAGAGATTACTGGCAATGTTACTGACAGGCGCCCTGTGCGCAGGCATGGCTGCTTGCAGCACGAACACGAATGCGGGCACGAACGCAGGCGGCGCGGATGCAGGCGCAGGCGCGGGCGCGGATGCCGCCGGCGGCAGCTACAAGATCGACGTAATCCTCAAGACCACCGCTTCCGAGTATTGGCAGTACGTAATGGCCGGCGCACAGGCTTACGACAAGGAGCACGACAACGTGACCGTCGAAGTCAAGGGCGCGCCGTCCGAGACCTCTTACGATGAGCAGCTGAACATGATCCAGACCGACCTCGCCGGTGACTATGACGGTTTTGTCATCGCCCCGCTGCAGGCCGACATGGTAGCCAACCTCATCAAGGGCCAGACCAAGCCGATCGTCGCTTGCGACACCAAGATCGAGGCGCCCGAGGTCATCTCCTTCGTAGGTACCGGTAATCAGGAAGCCGGCAAGCTCGGCGGCGCGGCTGCTGCTAAGATGGCGAAGGAGCTGGGCTGGACTGAGATCAAGTGCATCGAGATCGCCGGCGTACAGGGCGACACCACCAACTCCGACCGTATGGCGGGCTACAAGGCCGGCGTTGAGTCTGAGGGCGGCGTTTTCCTCGACAACGAAGTGCAGTACGCTGACGCGGTTGCCGACAAGGCCGTAACCGCGATGGAAGGCATCATCTCCAAGTATCCGGAAGGCATCGCCATCATCTGCGCCAACAACGATGATATGGCTATGGCCGCTGCTAAGGTTGCCGCGAACAACGAGAACTACAAGAACACCGTATTCCTTGGCTTTGACGGCACCATGTCTGCCTGCAACGCGATCCTCGAGGGTCGTCTGACCATGTCCGTTGCGCAGATGGCGTATGAGATGGGCTACAAGTCTGTTGAGACCGTCGTTACCAAGCTCGACGGCGGCGAGGTCGACGCTTTCGTAAACTCCGGCGCTGACGTTGTTACCCCGGAAAATGCGCAGCAGCGCAAGGACACCCTGCAGGGCTATCTGGATTCTGTTAAGTAATAACCGCCTCACTTGGGTGTAAGTAGAAATTGAAACCGACGCCCCTGTGCCGATTTTACCAAAATCATACAGGGGCGTCTCTTTTTCAGGACAGCACCGCATAATTCGACAGGATCGACTTGCGCGGCGTTGTCTCCGAAAAGGCCGGAGGACGTGCAAACCGTTCCGGCATACGATTGCTCATCTGCACAGGGCCGGCCGCGCCGAGAGCGGCCGGAGCCGAGGTTTGCGTCAACCCCCATCTCGGAGAAGAAAAGGTGATTATGCAATGAGTGAATATGTAGTAGAGCTGAAAAACGCAACCAAGCGCTTTCCGGGCGTCGTAGCGCTGAAGAACATGAGCCTTGCGGTAAAGCCGGGTGAGATCCTCGGCCTGATCGGCGAAAACGGCGCGGGCAAATCGACGCTAATCAAGGTGCTGACCGGCGTACATCAGGCTGATGAAGGCCAGATCTTTGTAAGCGGCGTTGAGCAGCACTTCAAAGACCCGAACGACTCCGCGGCGGCAGGCATCGCGTGTGTATACCAAGAGCTGAACATCGAAAAACTGCTGAGCATCACGGACAATATCTTTATCAACAAGTGGATCAAGGGTCCTGCCGGCCTGCTCGATTACCCGGCGATGCACAAAAAGGCCAAGGAGGTCATGGCCTCGCTCGGTCAGGACGTTGACCCGACCAAGGCGGCGGGCACGTTCGGCATGGGCGTGCAGCAGATGATCGAGATCGCCAAGGCTGTGCTGATCGACGCGAAAATGATTATCATGGACGAGCCGACCTCCTCCCTTGGCGAAAAAGAGGTAGAGCAGCTGATGAAGACCTGCCGTGAGCTGCGCGACCGCGGCATCGGCATCGTCTTTGTATCGCATAAGCTCGAGGAGCTGTTCGAGCTTTGCGACCGCGTGACCGTCATGCGCGACGGCGAGCACATCTGGACCAAAAAAGTGACCGAGACCGACAATGATGACCTGATCGCCGGCATGGTCGGACGCACGCTGGAAAACCAGTTCCCGAAGGAGTTTGGTACCAAGGGCGATTGCGCGCTCAAGGTCGAGCATCTTGAGGAGGGCGGCGTGCTGTACGACGTCAGCTTTGAGGCATACGGCGGGCAGATACTGGGCTTTGCAGGTCTGGTCGGCGCGGGCCGCACCGAGACCATGCGCGCCATTTTCGGCGCCGATCCGATCGACGGCGGCAAGGTGTACATCCACGGCAAAGAGGTCAGCATCAAGTCTCCGCGCGATGCGATCAAGGCCGGCATCGCTTTCCTGACCGAGGACCGTAAGGGGCAGGGTCTTGTGCTGGCGCAGACCATCCGCACCAACCTGATCCTTGCCAATTTGAAGGGCTTCTGTGACGGCCCGTTCCTGAATGAAAAGCGTATTCTGGAAAGCGGCGAGAAGCACATTTCCTCGCTGCGCATCAAGACCCCCTCGATCGACGAAATCGTCGGCCAGCTTTCGGGCGGCAACCAGCAAAAGGTGGTCATCGGCAAGTGGGTCAACACGGATGCTGACATCTATATCTTTGATGAGCCGACCCGCGGCATCGATGTCGGCGCGAAGGTAGAAGTTTACAATGTAATGAACAGCCTTGTCAAGCAAGGCAAGTGCGTCATTATGATCTCCTCTGAAATGCCGGAGATCCTCGGCATGTCTGACCGGGTCATCGTCATGCGCGGCGGCAAGGTGATGGCCACCGTCGACCGTGACAGCAAGCATTTCAATCAGGAAGACATTATGAAGGCCGCATGGGGAGGTACTTTAGATGACTAAGACGAAAAACAAGGGTAAATTTAATCAGCTCGGCGTATTGATCGCGCTGGTTCTGCTGTGTGCTGTGCTGGCGATCGTGACCAAGGGCAAATTCCTCGATATCCGCAACATCATGAACGTGCTCAGCCAAACCTCGTTCAACGCGATTCTGTCCATCGGTATGCTGCTGTGTCTGATCACCGCCGGTATCGACCTGTCGGTAGGCGCGAATGCGACGTTTGCAGCCTGTGTGGCCGGTATGCTGGTGCAGCGCGGCTCGACCAATTCTTTCTTGATGATCGTGCTGGCGTTGGTCGCCGGTACGCTGGTTGGCTGGATCAACGGTATGCTGCTCACCCGTCTGCATCTGCCCCACCCCTTCGTATCCACGCTCGGTATGAAGAACTTCCTCTGGGGCATGGCGCTGCTGGTGACCGGCTCGCAGATGGTATCCGGCTTCCCGGCCGGCACCATGTGGCTGGGTGAAGCGCGCCTGCTGCCCGCACTCGGCGGCGGCATCCCGATCAGCTTTGTTCTGGTCATCATTCTGTATGTCATCATGCACATCTTCCTGACCCGCTCCGCGCTCGGCCGCTCGATCTACTGCGTAGGCGGCAACCCGGAGGCCGCGCGTCTGTCCGGTATCCATTCGGATAACGTGCTGACCTTCTGCTACACGGTATCGGGCTTCTGCGCCGGTCTGGCCGGTCTGGTTTCCATTGGCCGTTCGTCCATCACCAATGGCGCGAACGCGGTGCAGCCGCTGGATACGGACGCGATCGCGGCCTGCATCATCGGTGGCGCTTCGTTCATGGGCGGCAAGGGCACCATGCTCGGCACGCTAATTGGCGCGCTGATCATCGGCGTACTCCGCAACGGCTTTACCCTGCTGGCCGCTTCCTCGGCCATTCAGAACATCGTGCTCGGTCTGGTTATCATCATCGCTGTATTCATTGATGTAACCCGTGAGCGCATGGAAGCCAAGGCGCGCCGTCTGGCCGCCAAGTAAACCCACGCATTGCATAGAAAACAAAAGAGGCGGTGGCTTAAGCCACCGCCTCTTGCATTTTAACGCCGCCTTGCTCCATGACAAGCGTTTAGAGCATCTCGCGCGTCAGCAGGCTCAGGTCGGTGTAATACACCTCACGCTTAGGGCGCTCGCTGCGCATCAATATTTGATACATCGCAATGACCGCGCGAAAGGATTCCTGATCGAAGGCCTGCCCAACCACAAAGTCTACTGTTCCCTCCCGCAGATAGCGCTTAGCCGTCGGCGTCAGGTCATTGCAAATAACATGCGGCGGCGCCTGCCGCATCCGGCTGCGACGGATGCCCTCGATGCAAGCGGACACAGGCTGCGTGCTCATATACACGGCGCGCAGACGGCTGTCGCTGTCCAGCGCGCGGGCGACGGCCTCGCTCGTCAGCCCGTGAATCTCTCCTGTCTCCACGATGCGGTACGCATCCTCGTCAAAGCCCAACTCACGCAGACGGCGGCAAAAACCATCCACCCTGCCCTTGTGCGCCTCCATGCGCAGGTTGCCCGTCACGACCAGCACATGCTCGGACGGGCGGATCAGCCGCGCCATAACACCCGCCGCGATCGCGCCCGCGCGCCACAGATCCTGCCCCACATGGCACAGCCGTCCGCTGCCCGGCACATCCGCGTCATAGGTGATCACCGCGAGGCCCCGCCGCACGGCCTGCTCGATGACAGCACGCACCTCAGCGGTGTTCTCCCCGCGCAGAATCAGGCCGTCCACGCCCACGTCTATCTGCCGCGCGGCCTCGCGCAGCAGCTCCTGCATGGTCATTGTGCGCAGCGGCTGTTCGACCAGCGCAAAGCCCGGATCGGCCACATATCGCATCGCGCGGCGGATACCGCTGACGATCTGGCGGTTGAAGTGCCCATCCGACCACGTCGGGATCAGAATCGCCGCGCGTTTGACCGGCGCGGACGCCGGTATCTTAACACGGTAGCCCAGCGTTTCGGCGGCTTTGAGCACCTTTTGCCGCACCAAAGAATCAACATTCGGCCGCCCGTGCAGCACCCGGTCGACTGTCCCACGCGACACCCCAGCCAGCGCGGCCACATCCTGCATTGTCACCGCCATTTTCGCGCACCTCCCTCTTGTTTTTATTATAGGACGTGCGCGCGGATGCCGTCAAGCCAAACCGCGCACAGCGCACAATCATACAGTCCGACCACAGCCGTGCGACGCCCCGCATTGTGCGCAAAACAGCGGACGGTTTTTGGGCAAGATACCAATGTTTTTGCCGGGAAATTGACCGGCGCGCACCTGCGTATTAAGATAGGGGCAAGAAAACCAGAGAGAAGGAGCGAGCATGATGAAATTTTCTGTCAATATTGAAGTGATCTACAAGGAGCTGCCGTTTGCCGAGCGCTTTGCGGCCGCTAAGCGGGACGGCTTCGACTACGTTGAGATCTGGGGCTGGGACAGCAAGGATCTTGACGAGCTGATTCGCCTGTGCAAAGAAAACGAGATCGAGATCAGCTGCATGGGCGGCGACGGTCCCATCTCGCTGTGCGACCCGGCGCACGAGCAGGAATACATTGCCTACATCGAAAAATCGCTCGCGGTCGCGCAGAAGGTCGGCTGCAAGCGGCTGGCTGTCCATTCCAACGAGCTGCTGCCCGAGCCGCAGCAGTACGCCGCCGACCTGTTCCCCCAGTATTCGGACGCGCAAAAGACCATGGCTATGTACCGCACGCTGTGCAAGGTCGCGCCGATGGCCGAAAAGGCCGGTATCACCCTCTGCTTAGAGGCGCTCAACGTTGAGACCGACCACCTCGGCAACTTCCTCAAATACACCAAGGACGCGGCCGAGATCGTTCAGATGGTCGGCTCGCCGAACGTCAAGATTCTGTACGACGCCTATCATATGTATCTGAACGAGGGCAAGATCTGCGAGACGATCAAAAAATACCAGCCGCTTATCGCGCAGGTACACATCGCCGACGCGCCTGGCCGCGGCGAGCCGGGCACCGGCTGCATCAACTACCGTGCTGTTCTGGAGTACATGCAGGCGCTCGGCTGCGACCAGATGGTCGCCTTTGAGCTGTATCCCAAGCACGGCTCGTCGGCTGCGATCGAGGCCATCAACGCGGTGCGCGCCGGCCTGTAAATCATATTCCCCCTCATGATAACGGAAAGGAAGTATTCCCTATGCTGAAAATCGGTGTCATCGGCTGCGGCGCGATCGGCCGCGATCACATCCGCCGCCTGACCGACCTCGTGCCCGGCTGCACGGTCGTCGCCTGTGCGGACTATTTTGAGCAGGCCGCGCAGCAGGTGGCCGCGCAGTATGCGCACATCACCGCCTATCCGACCGGCGAAGCGCTCATCGCCGCGCCCGAGGTGGATGCGGTCGTCATCGCCTCGTCCGACCCCTCGCACGCGGGCTATGTGCTCGAAAGCCTGCGGCACGGCAAGTTCGTCTTTTGTGAAAAGCCGCTCGCCCAGACCGCGGCCGACTGCGAGCAAATCATCAAGGCCGAGCAGGCGTGCGGCAAGCGGCTTCTACAGGTCGGCTTTATGCGCCGCTATGACCGCGGCTACGCCGAGATGAAGCGCATCATCGCCTCCGGTGAGCTGGGCGCGCCGCTGATGATCCATGCCGCGCACCGCAATGTCTCCCAGCCGGACGGCTTCCAGACCGAGATGGGCGTCTCCAACGTCGCCATACATGAGCTGGACATCTGCCGCTGGCTGCTGGGCGAGGAATATAAGAGCGGTCAGGTGCTCAAGGTGCGCCAGTCCTCGCTTTCGACCAAGGGTTATGATAATCCGCAGATCGTGCTGCTCGAGACGCAGTCGGGCGCGCGCATTGATGTGGAGGTGCAGGTGGCGGACGGCTACGGCTATGATATCCAGTGTCAGGTCGTGTGCGAAAAGGGTACGGTCAACCTGCCCGATCCATATGCGGTCGTCATGCGTGCCAACGCGACGCGCTCCTTCCCTCTGCTGACCGACTGGAAGGATCGTTTTATCGAGGCCTATGACATTGAGTTTCAGGAGTGGGTCAAGGCGCTCGAAGCCGGCGCGCCGACCGGCCCCTCGGCTTGGGACGGCTATGCCGCGTGCGTTGCGGCGGACGCGCTCAACCGCTCGCGCGGTACCGGCCAGTGGGCGCCGATCGAGATGATGGAAAAGCCCGCGCTGTATAAGTGAACACGGCAAAGCCGCGCAGCGAATATCGCCGCGCGGCTTTGCTTTATATCTATGTGCTTTCATCGGCACACGGCCTGCGCCCGTCAAACCGGGCGCAGGCCGCCGCGCCGCTTAATATTCGACCTGCACGGCCTTGCCGCTGTGGAACGAATCGGTGATCGCATAAGTAACGACTGTGGCCTTGGTGCCGTCGTACACGGTCAGCGCGGGCTTGCGGTCATTCTGCACACAGTCGATAAAATCGACCATTTCGAGCAGATAGGCCTCGGCAAAGCGCTGCGGGAAGTTCTCGATGATCTCCTGCCGCGCGCCGTACTGGTCATATACCATCACGCGGTCCTTCCACGGCACACCGGCCACACGGATGTGGCCTTCGGTGGCGACGATCTCGGTCTCGGTATGGTAGCCATGCGGCGCGGTGCGGCCGACATGCAGAAAGGCTACCGTGCCGTTGTCGAACTTAAGCATGGCCATGCCGGTCTCGGTATCACCGTTCTCTGTAAACTCCGGGTGCTTGAAGGTCGTGCCCGCGGCGTACACCTCGGTCACTTCGCCGCCAAGGAACCAGCGCATCAGGTCAATGTCATGCGAAGCGGCGTCGATAAAGATACCGCCCGAGGTCTTGGAAAACTTGATGCAGCTCTCGACCAGCGCCTCGGGATCGAGGCCGGTGGCCTTGACCAGATAGGGCTTGCCTATCTTGCCCGCGTCGATCTGCGCTTTAGCGTCAGCATAGGAGGGATCGTAGCGGCGCATGAAGCCGAGGAAGAATATCTTGTCCGGATGGCGCTCAACAGCGGCCTCGGCGCGCTTGCATTCCTCCAGCGAGCAGCCGAGCGGCTTGTCAGTGAATACATGCTTGCCGGCATCGAGCGCGTACTCGATCATCCAGCAGTGCTCGGGCGAGGAGGACACGATGACGACGGCCTCGATATCGGCCTCATCGACCATCTTTTTATAGTCGGTCGTGACGAAATCGACCTTGAGGTAGTCCCGCGCCCAATCCAGCTCCTTCTGCTCGAGCGAGCAGGCGGCCACGAGCTTGCAGCCCGGGATCTTGAATGCCAGATTTTCCGCGTGCACCGCACCCAAACGACCCAAACCAACAATACCGGTTTTAACTTCTTTCATACTGTTTTCTCCTTTTCGGCTTGCTGCGTTACCTATCTTTGCAGGCGGCAAAACGCCGCCTCCCACGTCTTTTACTATACCACCGGCGCGCCCAAAAAGCAAGCGAAACCGCAGCTTTCGACCGCTTGCGCGGCAGGGCGGGCGCGCAAGCTCATTTAACAAAATATTCATAAACGAGTCTTGACTTTGCCCCTGCTCGGTGGTAAATTAGTTTTAGCACTCAAAGAGTCGGAGTGCTAACCCGTTTTGAGAAAGGAGCCACACCTGTGGAGCTTTCGGAACGCAAAAAGCAAATACTCAAGGCCATCATCGGCGACTATATCCGCACCGCCGAGCCGGTCGGCTCCAAGGTGCTGACCGAGGGGCACGCGCTTCCTTTCTCTCCGGCCACCATCCGCAATGAGATGAGCGAGCTGGAGGAGATGGGCTATCTGGAAAAGCCGCACACCTCGGCCGGCCGCATCCCCTCGCCGCAGGGCTACCGCCTGTATGTTGACGAGCTGATGGAGCAGCCGGATGAGACCGAGGGCGACGACACCCCGCTGCAGCACATCCTGCAAACCAAGGTGCGTGAGCTTGACCGCTTGATACAGGAGGCCGGCCGCCTGATCTCCAGCATGACCGACTACGCTTCGGTCGCCATTACCCCGGCGATGACGCAGGTCTCCATCCGCCGGTTTGAGATCATCGCGGTCGATCCGACCAGCTTTGTCATCGTCGTCGTCACCGATTCCGGCTCAGTCAAAAACAAGCTGGTGCGCACACTGACCGAGGTCAGCAAGGACGAGACCGAGCTGCTCACCTATGTGCTCAACCAAACGCTGACCGGCCTGCCGCTGACCAGCATCACCGCCGAGCGGTTTGACATCGTGCGCCGCGCCGCGGGGCTTTCCGCACTGCTCGCCCCGGTGGCTGAGTACATTGCCGAGCTGATCGAGGAGCTGAGCGACCAGAAGGTCTATCTCGAGGGGACGAGCAAGCTGCTCCGCTTTCCCGAATACCGCGATCTGCACAAGGCGCGCGCGCTGCTGGACTATATGGAGATCGACCACAAGCACCTGCTGCCGAGCACACGCAAGATCGACGGCATTCAGTTCTTTATCGGCCCGGAAAACGGCGAAAACCCCTTGAGTGAAACCTCTGTGATCTACGCAAAATATGATATCGGCAAGATCGGTCAGGGGGCGATCGGTATCGTCGGCCCGACGCGCATGGACTATGCCAAGCTGTCCGCGCGGCTCAGCCGCTTTGCCAAGGAGCTGAATACCCTGATCGCCGAGACCTTTTTGGATGAAAAAGAATGATGGAGGCATCAAACGACATGAGCAAGAAAAACAAGCCTGAGGCGGCTGAGACTGAGCAGCAGACCGCGGAGGAAGCTGCCCCGGCCGAGCAAACCGCCGGGGAGCAGTCCGCCGAGCCGCAGCCGCCGCAGGATGAATGGAAGTCCAAATACGACGAGCTGAACGACCGCTACCTGCGCATGGCTGCTGAGTACGACAACTTCCGCAAGCGCAGCCAGCGCGAGCGCGAGCAGACCTACGGCGAGGCGGTCGGTCACGCGGTCAAGGCGCTGCTGCCAACCTATGACAACCTTGCGCGCGCGCTTGGCGCTGAAACGGCCGACACGGAATATAAAAAGGGCGTCGAGCTGACCATGACGCAGCTGACCGAAAGCCTAAAGGGGCTGGGCGTAACGGTCATCGAGGCCGCCCCCGGCACGGCGTTTGACCCCAACCTGCACGATGCGGTCATGCATGTGGAGGACGAAAACCTCGAGGCGAATGTGATCGCCGAGGTGTTCCAGCAGGGCTTTCGCTTTGGCGACAAGGTCATCCGCCACGCGATGGTCAAGGTCGCAAACTGACTACCGTTAAATAAATATAGTTATCATACTAAAGGAGTTATTTGAACATGGGCAAAATCATTGGCATTGATCTGGGTACGACCAACTCTTGCGTATCCGTCATGGAGGGCGGCGAAGCCGTCGTTATCCCCAACGCCGAGGGCGCGCGCACGACCCCGTCCGTTGTCGCCTTCTCTAAGGACGGCGAGCGCATGGTCGGTCAGGTGGCTAAGCGTCAGGCCGTCACCAACGCCGACCGCACCATTATTTCCATCAAACGCCATATGGGCACCGATTACCGCGTCGACATCGACGGTAAGCCCTATTCCCCGCAGGAGATCTCCGCAATGATCCTGCAAAAGCTGAAGGCTGATGCCGAAGCCTACCTCGGCCAGCCGGTAACGCAGGCCGTCATCACCGTGCCGGCTTACTTCTCCGACTCGCAGCGCCAAGCTACCAAGGACGCGGGCAAGATCGCCGGTCTGGAGGTGCTCCGCATCATCAACGAGCCGACCGCCGCTGCCCTTGCCTATGGCGTGGATAAGGAGACCGAGCAGAAGGTCATGGTGTATGACCTCGGCGGCGGCACGTTCGACGTTTCCATCCTCGATATCGGCGACGGCGTGCTTGAGGTGCTGGCCACTGCGGGCGACACCCACCTCGGCGGCGACGATTTTGACCAGCGCATCATCGACTGGATGGTCAGCGAATTCAAAAAGTCCAACGGCGTCGACCTGTCCACCGACAAGATGGCCATGCAGCGCCTGAAGGAAGCCGCGGAAAAGGCAAAGATCGAGCTGTCCGGCATGGCGCAGACCTCGATCAATCAGCCGTATATCACCGCAGACGCGACCGGCCCGAAGCACCTTGAGCTGACACTGACCCGCGCTAAGTTCAACGAGCTGACCGCCGATCTGGTCGAGCGCACGATGGGGCCTGTCCGTCAGGCGATGAGCGACGCCGGCCTGTCGGCCTCCGATCTGGCCAAGGTGCTGCTGGTCGGCGGCTCGACCCGCATCCCGGCTGTGCAGGAGGCTGTCAAGGGCATCACCGGCAAGGAGGGCTTCAAGGGCATCAATCCGGATGAGTGCGTTGCCATTGGCGCGTCCATTCAGGGCGGTGTGCTCGGCGGCGAGGTCAAGGACGTGCTGCTGCTCGACGTAACCCCGCTGTCGCTCGGCATTGAGACGCAGGGCGGCGTATGCACCCGCCTGATCGAGCGCAATACCACCATCCCGACCAAGAAGAGCCAAATCTTCTCGACCGCGGCCGACAACCAGCCCTCGGTTGAGATCCACATCCTGCAGGGCGAGCGCGAGATGGCAAGCGGCAACAAGACCCTCGGCCGCTTCACGCTCGACGGCATCGCACCCGCGCCGCGCGGCGTGCCGCAGATCGAGGTCACCTTTGACATCGACGCGAACGGCATCGTAAACGTATCGGCCAAGGATCTGGGTACCGGCAAGGAGCAGAAGATCACGATCACCGCGTCCACCAACCTCAGCAAGGATGAGATCGACAAGGCCATGCGTGAGGCCGAGCAGTTCGCTGAGCAGGATAAGAAGAACAAGGAGGCCGTCGAGGTGCGCAACAGCGCCGAGCAGCTCGTGTTCCAGTCCGAAAAGGCGCTGAGCGATCTGGGCGATAAGCTGTCGGCCGACGAAAAGGCCGGCGTACAGGCCGAAATCGACCGCGTCAAGGACGCGCTGAAAGGCACGGACACCGAGCAGATCAAGACCGCGACCGATGCGCTTTCCAAGAAGTTCGGCGATCTGGCGGGCAAGATCTACCAGCAGCAGGCGCCGCAGGGCGACCCCAATATGGGCGGCGCAGACTCGGGCGCAGGCGCAGGCTCGCAGGGCGACTTTGTGGACGCCGATTTCACCGAGGTCAAGGACGACGACAACAAGTAAGCAAACGCTTTCGTAGGGCGGGATGACTCCGGTTGGCCGGAGCGTCGCGCCCTACGGCGCTGTAATTCTATTACCATTTGAGGGAATCACAATGGCAGATAAAAGAGATTATTATGAGGTGCTCGGCGTACAAAAGGGCGCAAGTGAGGACGATCTGAAAAAGGCCTACCGCCGCCTTGCCCGCAAGTACCATCCTGATCTGAATAAGGATAACCCTGAGGCTGCCGAGCAGTTCAAAGAGGTAAACGAGGCGTATGAGGTGCTCTCGGACAAGGATAAGCGCGCCAAATACGACCAGTTCGGCTTTGCCGGCGTTGACCCGAGCTACGGCGGCGCAGGCGGCTTTGACGGCAGCTTTGCGGACTTTGGCGATCTGGGTGACATCTTCGGCTCGTTCTTCGGCGGCTTTGGCAGCGGGCGCTCGTCCCGCCGCAACGCGCCGCAGCGCGGCGAATCCATCCACCGGAACATCATCCTCTCGTTTGAGGAGGCCGCTTTCGGCTGCGAAAAAGAGCTTTCGATCGAGCGGATAGAAACCTGCGACGAATGCGGCGGCACAGGCGCGGCACCCGGTACAAGCGCCGAGACCTGCGCGAACTGCCGCGGCACCGGCACGGTCACCCAGACCCAGCGCACACCGCTCGGCATGTTCCAAACGCAGGCGGCCTGCCCCAACTGCCGCGGCACCGGCAAGATCATCAAAAAGCCGTGCAGCAAATGCGGCGGCGCGGGCCGTGTGCGCAAAACGCGCAAGTTTAAGGTCAATATCCCCGCCGGTATCGACGAAGGGCAGTCCATTCAGCAGCGCGGGCAGGGCAGCGCGGGCGTGAACGGCGGCCCGGCTGGCGACCTGATCGTCACCGTGTCCATTCGGCCGCACCCCATCTTCACACGCAAGGGACAGGATGTGCTGATCGACATCCCGATCTCCTTCGCGCAGGCCGCGCTGGGCGACACCCTGCAGGTGCCGACGGTCGATGGCCGCGTGGAATACAAGATACCCGAGGGCACACAGACCGGCACGATGTTCCGCATGAAGGGCAAGGGTATTCAAAATGTAAACGGGCGCGGCCGGGGTGACCAGTTCGTGCGCGTCAACATCGAAGTGCCCAAGCACCTGTCCGACAAGCAGAAAAAGCTGCTGCGCGAGTTTGAGGACAGCGCCACCGATACCAACCAGAGCCAGCGAAAGAGTTTTTGGGACAAGGTAAAGGACGCTTTCAGCGAGCGGTAACAGCGCGGCGCAGAGCAAAGCGGCTTATCCGCCGTCCTTGCTACATCAAAAAAAGTCTGCCCCATGGCAGACTTTTTTGATGCCCCGGCAGCGCCGCGCTTTGCGAGCCTTTCGGCTTATTTTGCTCACTTTTTCCAATCGTGTGCGCGAAAACGACCGCGCGCCCGTCAAAGCGCGGTGATGCTATCAAGGATTGCTCGATTCCACAAGTCGGATGCGGCTGCCTTTCCCGTTCACCGGGTAAAACGCCTGTCTTACAGCTTGCACACCACGGCGAGCGCGGCGCGCAGCAGTGCGCTGCACACCGCCAGCGCAAGGCAGACCACATACGGCGCGCGGCAGGTGCGCAGGGAATACCGTCCGCTTGTCTCGCCCGCCTGCCACACCATAGCGCACGCGGCGAGCAGCGCGGGCACACTCAGCAAGGCAGGCAGGCCGGTGGCGCAGAGAGAAAGCAGCAGCCCGTCTGTATCACCGAGGGCGACGGCTGCTGTCAGCGCCAGCACAAAGCCGCGCGCCGCCGCCAGCGCTGCCAGAAACAGCGAAGCCGGGCGCAGCAGGCCGCACACAAGCGGCAGCGCCAGCCAAAGCATGGCGCTGAGCGCGCTTCGCAACAGGTGGGCAGGCAGCGCGGCGAGCATGGATGCCAGCGTCTGTGCGCCGCCCTGCGCGGCGGCACGCAGGCCGGTCAGCGCGCCCGCCGCCGCGCCGCACAAAAACATCGCGCACAGGAACAAAAAAGCCGGTGTGCGCGACAGCTCATCAAAAAAACCGAGGATATGCCGTTTTCTCATTCTTCTTCCCCCTTGCGGAAGGTCATGATACAGCATATTCTCGGTTTTGATTTGTTAGAACCGGCTCAGCCAGCCGTGTTCAGCTCCTCGCACAGCGCGTCCACCAGATCACGGCAGGGCTGATGCAGGAACAGGCGCGTTTTGTCTGCGATTTCGTAAGATGCGAAAAAGCGGCCGCCCTCGCCCTTGTGCAGCACCGCGGCGACAAACTCGGTCGCACCGGCAATGCGCTCAACCACATAGGCCAAGTTGACGCGCGCATCGTCGCACACGGTGACAAGCACGCGCTTCTGGGTGCAGTCAGATATTTGTGCAAGGCAGGTCGGCATCTCACGCCGGGAGGCGGTGACCAGCACAATCTCGCTGTTAAGGATGGCCGCAGCAGCATCCTCACAGATGCGCGCGGCATAGCCCTCCGCCGCCTGACAGGCCGCGGCGTTTTTGGCCGACAGGCAAAGATTGCGCGCCGGGATCGGCTCACGCTTCAGTATGGCGCGCACCAGCGGCTGCAAATACGCGCCCTCGCCCAGCACCGATACCAATACGTTCTGCGGCATGGAATCCACTCCTTTGATAGGGCAAATCGAAGATACAGTCTCCATTATACGACATCGGATGCCACAGCCGCAATGCATTTCCGGCGCGGCGGATGAGATTTGTTGCTATCGCTCAATCCGCGCAGCCTTTTTCGACCGCCTTTAGGTAAATCGCACACTCCAAGCGCTTGCGTTCCAGCTCACAGCCCAGCTCGTAGGAGTCATTCATATCCCGGTTGGCATTGTAGTTGGATGCCGAGCAGCCGCCCGAGCAGTAAAACTTTGCCCAGCACGTCTGGCATTTGGGACGGGTGTAAATGTTCATCTCGGCAAATGTTTGCGCAATATCCATGTCAAACGACTGGTCGAGTATGTTGCCCTGCTTAAACTCCTCCTTGCCGACGAACTGATGGCAGGGATAAATATCTCCGTCCGGTGTGACGGCCACATACTCATAGCCTGCGCCGCAGCCGCGCAGCCGCTTGACCACGCACGGCCCCTGCTCCAGATCGACCATGAAGTGGAAAAAGCTGAACGGCTTGCCCGCCTTGCGGCGCTCGACGATAATATCAGTCAGGCGGTCATATTCCGCTTTGATACGCGGCAGGTCGGCCTCGGTCAACTCATAGCCGCTGCCCGGATCGGCCGCGACCGGCTCGACCGACAGACGATCGAAACCCGCGTCAGCAATGTGGACAACATCGTCGGCAAAATCAAGGTTGTGCGCGGTGAACGTGCCGCGCGCATAGTAGTCGAGCGCGGGGTCGCGCGCATCGACCAACGCCTTGAAATTGGGCACGATCACATCATAGCTGCCCGCGCCCGAAACCGTCTTGCGAAACTCGTCGTTGGTATCCGGCCGGCCGTCAATCGACAGCACGCAGTTGTCCATATTCTCGTTGATGTAGCGGCGCTTGTCTTCATCGAGCAGCAGACCGTTGGTCGTGATGGTGAAGCGGAACTTCTTACCTGCCGCCTGCTCGATGCTGCGCGCGTAATCGACCGTCTGCACGACTGTGTCCCACGCCATCAGCGGCTCTCCGCCGAAGAAGTCGACCTCGATATTGTGCCGCTGCCCGGAGCGGGCAACGACAAAGTCGATCGCCTTACGGGCGATCTCGGGCGGCATGATCTTGCGGCCTTGGCCGAAGTCGCCGGTCGCGGCGAAGCAGTATTGGCATCTGAGGTTGCAGTCGTGTGCGACGTGCAAACACAGCGCCTTGACCGGTGCGTCGACCGGAATATAGCTGCCGACATCAATATAATCGTCCGCGGCAAAGAGCTGGCCTGCTTTTTTCAGCTCGTACAGCTCGTCATACGCTTCGCGCACTGCGTCCGCACTGTACTGCGGCAGCGCCTCGACAAGCTGAGGCGGGCACTGCTCGCCCATCTTTTCGTCAATCAAGCCGGAAACCGCGTAGCCGATGTCATCCAGCACATGAACCGCGCCGGAGTTGACATCCAGCACGAAATTCAGTCCATTTTTTGTGTAGCGATGGATCATGTTTGTCTATTTCCTCCGAAACGTTAGCAAAGGCGCGCAAACCGCGCGCCTTTGCCGATTCTTCCATATGCGCGCTATGCGCGGTTTTGAGCAAAGCGGCACAAATCACCGCTTGATAAAAATCAGGACAGTCGCCTGACTTTTTCCTTGCGCCGCCGAAACCGTGTGCCGCAAGCGGGCCACACGCGCTCCGAACCGTAGGCTCGGTCAGCCTGCGGCATCAAGCAAGCAGGCTTGGTTTACTTAGCAGTGTGCTCGCACTTCTGGTTTGCCACCGTGCAGGAAGTCTTGCAGGCGGACTGGCAGGATGTCTGGCATTCGCCGCAGCCGCCGTGGGCGGCAGTCTGCTTCAGCGTTGCAGAGGTCAGGGTGGATACATGCTTCATGGTGATTCCCTCCTACTTTTTCACATGATGATACCTTTTTTTCTTGCGCATATTTGCGCCGGCGAAACCGCCGAGCGCCGAGGCCGCCAGCGCGCAGAGCAAGCTGACCGCCATGCGGACGATATGTACCGGCTGGTCGATCAGCGCGGCGCCGATCGCCAGCAGCAGCAGAAAAACCAACGCGCCTGCGCCGACCGCCCAGACAAATTTGCCGCCCGGAGCACGGCCAGCCGCAAACAGCGCGGCCACCGCGCAGCCAAGCATCAGCGCGCCCAGCGCCCACGGCGTAGTCATTCCCTCGCCCAGCATACCGCTGCGCACCAACAAAGCGCCGGCCAGTAACAGCAGCAGGGTCAGGATCATGCCGGCCGCCGCGGCCGGCAGAAGAATGCCGGCCGGAGAGCGACCCTCATTGGTTTTTCTTGTCATTGCGCATCCTCCCGCCGAAAAAGATGTTCTATCCTATTCGGCAAGAGGCTGGGATATGCCGGTTTTACTTCTCATCCTTGTCCGCGTCCTTGGGGGCTTCGACCGTCTCGACCGGCTCGGCCTCCTTGCCGCGAATCGCCCAGCGATAGATTTTGAGCTTGGTGCGGTCGCTCGAAGACTCGATGGTCAGCACATCGTCCTTGATGTTGACCACGCGGCCGATGAAGCCGCCGATGGTCGATATCTCATCGCCCACCGCAATCGAGTTGCGCATATCCCGCTCAGCTTTGTCGCGCTTCTTCTGCGGACGGATGAGCATGAAATAAAACAGAACGATCAGAATGACAAACGGCGCGAACTGGCCGATCGCCGTCAGATACTCCTGTCCACTCAGCATATTTACACCTCCTCGTTCATTTCACCGATAATAGCTATTATACCGGATACGACCGAAAAATACAAGCCCTATTTTGGTGGAATAGGACAGCCTGCGGCCGTCATAGGATGACCGTACTCTACAGAAAATGAGGTGCGTATTATGTTGATCCCTGCGCTGTTCGCGCTTGGCGGCGCGTTTTTCTTCTTCGTTCTGCGCGTGCAGGGCACGGACGGATCCTTTCCCAAGCCGCTTTCGCCCGAAAAAGAGCAGGAGCTGCTACGCCGTATGCTCGAGCAGGGCGACGAGCAGGCGCGTGGATTGCTCATCGAGCACAACCTGCGTCTGGTAGCGCATATCGTGAAAAAATATTACGCCGCAAGCGCCGAGCAGGACGACCTGCTCTCGATCGGTACCATTGGACTGATCAAGGCGGTCAGCACGTTTCGCCCGGATAAGAACATCAAGCTGGCAACCTACGCTTCCAAATGCATCCAGAACGAGCTGCTCATGCATTTTCGGCAAAAGCGCAAAACGGCGGGTGAGCTGTCACTCTCGGACGCGCTTGAGACCGACGGCGACGGCAACGCCCTCGCTCTACAGGATGTGATCTGCTGCGAGGACGATGCCCTGCGCGCCGTCGACGATCAGGACCGCTACGACGCCATGCACCATGCGCTGGCAGACTGCCTATCCCCCCGTGAGCGCGAGATTATCCGCCTGCGCTACGGCCTCGGCCTACCCGCCCCGCTGCCCCAGCGCGAGATCGCCGCGCAGCTTGGGATATCGCGCTCGTATGTATCGCGCATCGAAAAGCGCGCGCTCGAAAAGCTGCGCGCCTCCATGGAACAGCTTTGACACGCGCGGCCGAACGAGAAAACGGTTTTCCCCTCCCGTCCGTCCAAATGCCTTGCTGTAGGTAAAGCGGTGGAGACTGGGTCGCTGTACGATCCAGTGCCCACCGCAGTTATTTTTATGTGTCCTATTCTCCTTACTGCGCCTTCTCGACAAAATTCTTGGGCATCTGCGCCACCTGCGCCCGTGTAGCCATGACCTGCGGGACGAAGATGCCATCGCCCTTACCACTCATGATGCCGTTCTCGTTCGCCCATGCCAGCGCCTGCTGTGCAAAGCCACCGACCTGCTGTGCGTCGGCAAAATGCACCAAACTGTGGCCGCTCACCGGGCTTGCCCGCATAGCGCTACAGCATGGTTGCCAGTTGCTCACGGGTGATGCCGCCATCAGAGCCTGCCGTCAGACACACCGTTTGCCTTGACCCACTTTATGATGTTGACAATATCAAGTCGTATTGGGCACGAAATCAGAAAATCCCCCATTTGCCGATGATGTACCCTACTGCCTGACAAATGGGGGCTGCCGTTGTGTTAGATGTGAAAGGCAAGATATGCGGACAACCGCAAATAATGAAAAAAGCAGCCTTTCCAAGTGAAAAGCTGCTTTTTCGGTGGCAGCCGAAGAAGGATTCGAACCCTCACAAACAGAGTCAGAGTCTGTCGTGCTACCTTTACACAATTCGGCTATTTGGCTGGTATCAGTGAAACTGACAAAAATTATTATATCTATATCATTACAAAAAGTCAAGCCTTTATACAAAAAAATTCTAACAAAAATTTATCCCAATATTTTTCAACGGCCTAATACCTCTGCCATTCCCATATCAGGAAATATTTCCCTGCCTATATATGGGGTACTTGCAAAAGTATGTTTGCAATGGTATAATATTTCCCATCCTTATCCTTGTTAAAATCGGATAAAGTACGCCGCAATCACGCTGTGTATGTGTAAGATAAAGGAGGAATGGTCTTATCCCAACAGCTCGCAACATCTCAAACTCCATTTTATGAGGAGGAAACCCCCAATTATGAAGCGAAGAATCTTGTCGGCACTGCTTGCTATGTGCATGGTGCTCACAATGGTACCCGCCGCATTTGCGGCAGACAGTGATGTCAGCTTGGACTGGACGCAAACTGGTGCTGACCCGGCTTTCTATACTTATAAGCTGAGCAAGGACACCACTCTCAAGCAAGTGTACACCATCGCAGCGGACACCAAGAGCGTGTACGTCATCGACCCGGACACCTATGTGCTGCGGGCAGACACCATCGTGGTCAACAAGGGCAGCCAGCTCAATGTCAGCGGCTCGAATGCCAAGGGCGGCGTCATGCGGGCGGCTACCGATGGCGGTAACATCACCTTCCAGGTAGGCGGCGCGCTCGGCCTTGGGCCGTATGTGACCTTTGAAAGCCCGGTAGTGATTGACAGCCTGCCCGCGCCGGTGCGTTCGGTGATGCTGCTGGCTCGTGCAGCCACCGGTCTGAACACGCTCAGCGCCGACGGCACGGTTACCATTGCGGGCGGCACTTATGATGACGTGAGCATTGACAGCGGCGTCAAGGCCGAGGTAACCGCTCCCGTCACCCTTGGCGCTGATAAAGCCATCACCGTCAAGGAAGGCGGAAGCCTCGATGTGACCGCTGCGGTCACAGGCACGGTTGTGGTTGAGGATGGCGCTACGGTTGCCATCAACAGCAACATCACCACGCTGCAAGTGCCGGCAAATGCCCAGAACCTCAACATTGAGGTTGCCGAGGGTGTTATGGTCACAAACTATCAAACCATCCCCGCTCAGGGCGGCGCACCCATCACCAGCATCCCGGTCACGCTGACGACCACCGCAGGCGGCACGGCTGTCCTGTCGGCATCTGATGGCGGCGCGGCTGTCGAAGCTGTCGACATCGGCAATAACACCTATGTTGTCCATGGCGACACCCTGCTGGTCACGGTCAATCCCGCTTCGGGCTATCAGACCAGCGGTGTCACCGTCACTAACAAGGACGGCTCGACCGTAGCCCAAAAGGCTGTAAACGGCAACGTATACAGCTTTGGCATGCCTGCCGCTGACGCGACCGTAGCGGTCAGCTTCACCAGCACGGGCAGCTCCAGCGGCGGCTCCGGCAACGCCACGGGCGGCTCCGGTTCTACGGGCGGCTCGACTGTGCCGGGCGGCTCCACCGGCGAAACCGGCTCGTCCGCTCTGCCGTTCGGCGATGTTGCCTCTACCGCATGGTACAGCGAAGCGGTCAAGTACGTCTATGAAAACGGCATGATGAACGGCACGGGCGATGGCCAGTTCAGCCCGAACGCAACCACCACCCGCGCGATGATCGTCACCATCCTGCATCGTCTGGAGCTGGAGCCGGCGGCTTCGGCCTCCGACTTTGCGGATGTCGCCTCCGGCTCGTACTATGCAAACGCGGTCAGCTGGGCGGCGTCCAACAATATCGTCAACGGCATCAGCTCGTCCAGCTTTGCGCCGAACACCGCGATCACCCGCGAGCAGCTGGCTACGATCCTGTACCGCTATGCTTCGTTCAAGGGCTATGCCGTGACCGCCTCGAACGCGCTGGACAACTACACCGATGCTGCTCAAATCAGCTCTTACGCGACCACTGCAATGCAGTGGGCCAACGCTGAGGGCCTTATCACCGGCAGCACCGGCATGGCGCTCAACCCCAAGGGCAACGCAACGCGTGCAGAAGTTGCCACCATCCTGATGCGCTTCTGCGAGAACGTAGCAAAGTAATATCAACAACAAGGATCGCCGCCCGCGCGGTCGATCCCACACAAGACCACTCCTACAAGGATAAGGTACGCCAACCGTGTCCAAAGGACACAGGCGAGTCCCCTCGGAAAAACGCACGATGTTGACAATCGTGCGTTTTTTCATGTGCCACGAGGCGTATCGTTTGACATAAGAGACGCGGGTACCTTGCGTTTTCCCTGCGAATATGGTATGCTCCTTACAGCTTATGAAGGAGGGAGAACGATATGACCAGCAACTGCGACGGCTGTCTCTATTACACCTACGACAGCGTGCTGGACGAATACCTCTGCACGGCCTATCTTGACGAAGACGAGTTCTACCGTCTGACCCAGCGCACCGGCCCCTGCCCCTATTACCGCCCGGGTGATGATTACGCGCTCGTGCGCCGCCAAAACTAAGGAGAGACCCCAATGACCGAACAAGAAAAAGCCGCCGCCGGGCTGCTGTACGACCCAAACCATGACCCCCAGCTCCTCGCGGCGCGCGCCCGTGCGCAGGAGCTGTGCATGGAGTACAACCAGCTCCGTCCTTCCCGCCCGGCCGAGCGCCTGCGCCTGCTGCAAGCGCTGCTCGCCGCCTGCGGGGAGCAGACCGTGATAGAACCGCCGTTTTTTGTCGACTACGGCTATCATATGCGTGTGGGCAAGCATTTTTACGCCAATTATAACCTGACCGTGCTCGACAGCGCACCCGTCACCTTTGGCGACCATGTGTTCATCGGCCCAAGCTGCGGCTTTTACACGGCCGGACATCCGCTTGATGTGGCGCAGCGCAGCGCCGGGCTGGAATACGCAAAGCCCATCACGGTCGGCCATCACGTCTGGATAGGTGCGCAGGTGTGTGTGCTCCCCGGCGTGACCATTGGGGACAACACCGTCATCGGCGCGGGCAGCGTGGTCACCCGCGATATCCCCGCGGGCGTACTCGCCGTGGGCAATCCCTGCCGCGTCGTCCGCCAAATCGCGGACAAGCCGCGCCGCGTCATCCTGTAAACCCAAAAAGGCCGTCCCGCTTAATGCGGGACGGCTTTTTTCTGCTGCATCACTGCACGGCTTCGACGGTCTCCGTGCTGCCTTCGCGGTAGGTGTACACCGTAAAGCCGCTGTACGTCCACACGCCGTCCTCCCCTTCGCCCATGCAGCTGGGCGAATAGGCCTTGGCGCTCGGCGCGCCGAGCGCGGCCTCCAGCGCCGAGGCGGACGAGCCGATGTAACCCGAGGCCTGCGACGCGGTCGGCGCAGACGGTGCGGGTTCCGGCACGGGTGTCGGTGCCGGCGCGGGCGCGGGGGCCGGCGCGGGTTCAGGCGCAGGCGCGCCGGTATCCGGCGGCGCAGTCGGCAGCTCATCCGCAGCGCCATCGGCGGGCTGCGTCTCGATGTCCGCCTGCACGCCCTCCTCCCCTGCCTCCACCGGCGTGGTGTCATCCGCGACCGACTGCTCCGCCTTGTCCGGCTCGGCCGGCCGCTTGTCCGCGCCGCCGCCGCAGGCGGTCAGCGCGCCGCACAGCAGCAGCGCCAGCATAAGCGCGTTTATTTTCTTTCTCATGCTACATCCCTCCGTGTTTTTTGTCATATATCCTGTTGGACGGGGCGTATCCCTCATTCGTTCCCCAAATTGGGCGGATATTTGAGCAGGTTGGGCAAATTCCGCTCGACGATCTCGACAATCACCGTGTCGCCCGGCTGCACATCAGCCAGCGGATACGGCATGGCGCGCGTGACCGTGGCGGCGGAAAAGGAATCGGCCAAAAAGGGATAGAGCGCGTTGCCGAACGAGTCACGGCAGAACAGCAGCCGCCCGTTCGGCGCGTCTACGCACATTGTCTCGATCAGAATATCCTCGGCCGAGCGCGGCTCACGCACATGCGCAAAGCGGTGGGCATAGACCTGCTGCTCCTCATACGCCGCGCCCTTTGGGTACAGCATCTCGTACAGGTCGCCGCGATGGGCGCGCTCGACCGTATAGTCTGCCTGACCGGACACCGTATGCGGCAGACCGAGCGTATCCATCAGCAAATCGTGCGCCAGCGCCGCGCCCCGGTTTGTCCAGTGCGAGTCGGTCTTGTAATACAGCGTTTCGTCCCAGCCGGACAAATAGGTGAACAAATCGGCGTAGTTTACACCAAATTCCTGCAAAAACGGCCGCAGCAGCGCATAATTGCCCGGGGAATCCGCCCGCAGATAGCGCGCGGGCATCTTTTCCGGATAGAGTGAGTTCTTGTTGGGCGCAATGGTGAACACAAACCGCGCGCCCCGCGCCTGACAGTAATCCTGCATCGCCCGCACGGTCTGCGCGAGCTGCCGCGCCTCATCCTGCGACAGCGTGGCGCGGTTCTGATAATCGTCCAGCGTCTTTGCATAGTACAGCCAGCCATCCCGCCCGTAGATCACATCCTCCGCCGGCGAGGAGGCGAGCAGCCCGGTGCGCAGCGCGGCGTTTATCGTCACGAGCTGCTGCCGCAGCGCGAAATGGTCGGCCACATAGGCCGTCGTCTCGTCAAACACGGCGGGATTCCATGCGCCGCTTTCCAGACGCAGCACCGGCGCGGGCGACAGCCGCTCGTTCGCCGCCGCTTGGGTGGGCGGCACAAACAGCATCCCGGCCGAGGGCAGCAGGCAGGCCAGCACGAAGGCCGCTGTAAAGAGCTTGTATTTCATCGCGGCCCTCCTTAAAAGCGGAAATAGATGAACGGGTTGAACGTGCCTGCCGACAGGTCGAGCATACATAGCACGAGCAGCGCAAACGCCCCGGCAAGCGTCCAGCCGTCGTTTTTCGGCCGCAGCCGCGCCGCGACGGGGAACGACAGCAGCAGCGCCAGCGCAAGCGTCAGCACAAACGCGGGCGTGAGCAGCGCGCAAACTGCGGGCAGCCCCGCCGTCAGCCCGCCCGCGCCGCATAGCGCGCCGAGCATCGCGCCCGCCTGCGGCAGCGTCTCCGCCCGAAACAGCACAAACCCGGCGAGCACAACCAGCAGCGTATACACCCTGCCGCTCCACCTCCCCGCCAGACGGCGCACGGGCAGCGCGCCGCAATCCTCCAGCACGGAGAACAGCCCATGCCACAGCCCCCAAAGCACGAAATTCCAGCTTGCCCCGTGCCACAGGCCGGTGGCGAAAAACACAAAGAAGCGGTTGTGCCATGTCCGTGCACGCCCACGGCGATTGCCACCCAGCGGGATGTATAAATAGTCCCGAAACCAAGTCGACAGCGAGATATGCCACCGCCGCCAGAATTCCTTGATGGTCGTCGCGGCATAGGGGTGGTCGAAATTCTCCAAAAAATGAAAGCCGAACATCCGTCCCATGCCGATTGCCATGTCACTGTAACCGGAAAAGTCAAAATATATTTGCAGCATATAACACACCGCGCCCAGCCATGCCGCCGCCGCGCCCACCTGCCCGGCGGGCAGGGCGTATACCACGTCGGCCATGCGTCCCATCGTGTTGGCAAGCAGCAGCTTTTTGGCCATGCCGCAGATAAAGCGCCGAATGCCCAGCGCGGTCTGCTCCGAATCGGTGCGGCGCTCGCGCAGCTCCCGCTCGATGTCGTGATATTTGACGATCGGACCGGCGATCAGCTGCGGAAACAGCGCGATATACAGCAGCACCTTGGCAAAGGAGCGGGAGACCACCGCGCGGTCCCGGTATACATCCACCACATAGGACAGCCCCTGAAAGGTGAAGAACGAGATGCCGATCGGCAGCGCCAGACCGACCGGCGGCAGTGCAAGACCGGTCAGGCCGTTTACCACACCGATCGCAAAGTCGGCGTACTTGAACACGCCCAGCAGCCCCAACCCGCCAATTGCGGCCAGCGCCACACCCAGCTTGGGATGCCTCCCGGCGGCCAGCAGGCCGCAGCAGTAGTTGAGCGCGACCGATGCCAGCAGCAGCGGCAGATACTGCCACTGGCCGAAAGCGTAAAACAGCAGGCTGGCCAGCAGCAGCAGCGCGTTTTTGGCCTTGATGCCACGCAGCAGCCGGTCGAGCAGCAGCACAGCCGGTAAAAAGAAAAATAAAAAAATAGCCGAGCTGAAAACCATGTGTACGATCCCTTTTCTTTCTCCGCCCGCACCACGCGAGCCGACTTGGCAATGCGCTGCGCACGCGGCGTTGCCCTTATTATGCCTGCTCGCCGCCCGCTTTACTCCCCCGCACGGTGTTGGACAGGGCGATACCGCCGCTGACCAGCGCGAGCGCGGCCATGTTGCGCGGCGTGAACACGTTCTCCCGCAGCACAAGGGCGGAAAACACCGTGCCGAACACCGGGATCAAAAAGCCGAACAAGCTGACCTTGCCGACCGGGAATTTGCCGAGCAGCGCCGTCCAGATGGTGAACGCCGCAGCCGAGAGCACGATCATATACCCCAGCAGCAGCACACCCGGCAGTGTGACCGCCGTCAGCCTGCCCCCGCCTGCCGTGCCGACCGCGAGCAGGAACAAACCGCCAATCAGCAGCTGCCAACCGGTGAGCAGCATAGGATCGCGCCCGGGCGTGAAGATGCGCGACACCAGCGCGCCCGCGCCCGCCGATGCCGCCGACAGCAGCACAAGGCCGTCCCCCACAAGGGAAAAGCTGTTCAGCCCGCCCATGCCGAGCACCAGTACGCCCGCAAAGCCGAGCGCACAGCCCAACGCCTTGTTTCGGTCGAGCTTGTCATTTTTCAGGCACAAATGCGCCAGGATCAGCGCGAAAAAGCTCTGCGTACCCGAGAGCACCGCGCCCTTTGTCCCTGTGGTCGCGGACAGGCCGATATAGTAGCACACATACTGTATCATACTCTGAAACAGGCTGAGCCATAGGATCGGCCGCCATTCCGTGCGCCGGGGCACGATGCGCCGCCCCTTACAGCGGGCGACCAACAGCACCAGCAGTCCGGCCAGCGCAAAGCGCCAGCCCGCGAACAACAACTGGGAGAACGCCTGCCCCGCTCCGATTCCAAACAGCAGATAACCTTTCTTGATGCAGGGCGCAGCGCTGCCCCACAGCGCGGTGCACAGCACCGCCGGTATGTATAATTGACGCGCCAGTCCCGCCCCTTGTTCCCGCATTTTGTCAGCTCCTTTGCAGCATATCTTTCCGCTATGAAGCATAGCGCATCTCCCAGCTAAAGTCAACCGGCGCCTCCGGCAAAAGGGAGTTTTATTGGACGGTTTTTATGCTATCCTGTCAGCACAAAGGAGGTGCAGCCATATGCTCTATACCTGCCAAACCAAATGCTGCCACTATGTGTTCATCGGCAGCGAACAGCAAACCGCCTGCCCGGACTGCGGCAAAAAACACATCCGCCCCGCGACTCCTGCGGAACGCGCCGCGTACTTCCGGCGGCAGACCGCCCTGCTGACCGGCAAGCAGCGTCTCGGGTAAGCGCAAAAGACCTTCCGGCATCGTCCGGAAGGTCTTTCAGCTTTCATGTTCGATCGCCATTTTTTCACGCTCCTGCGCTGCACGCGTCCGCGCAGATTACTTCGCCTGTCGGCGCAGCTTACGCGCCACAGCGCGGCGCGGCTCCATATCCAACGTGCGAACGGCCACCAGACCATCGAAAAAGCCCTTCATCCTTTGCTCTCTCCCTTCCAAATAAAAGTGGCAGAGGCCGTTTTTCGGCTCTCTGCCATTATCATATACATTGCGGCCTGCAAAAGCAAGCGGCGTTTTTTATGAATATTATCTAACTGTCTATCTATATATTTGTGCAATGAACATATAAAATATGTTTTGTGCACAATTTATTTTCCATTTTGTTGTAATCTATTCACAAATTATTTGCGGTAATCCTCCGCCAGCTTGCCAAACAGCGGCAGCGCGCGGCGAATGGTATCCGGCTGCACGCAGTAGGAGATGCGCATATGCCCCGGCGCGCCGAAGTCAACGCCGGGCACAAGCAGCAGATCATACTGCTTGGCGCGCTCACAGAACGCGCGGTCATCCGGCTCAAGCGTCTGCGGGAACAGGTAGAACGCGCCCTCAGGCTTGACGCAGGTGTAACCCATTTCGACCAGCCCGTCATACAGCAGATCGCGGCAGGTCTGATAGACCGAGATATCACTGGTCATATTCGCGCAGCGCGCCGCGATACGCTGGAACAGGCTCGGCGCACAGATGTAGCCGAGCGCGCGCCCCGCGCCGCATACTGCGGCGTACAGGTCGCCGCTGTCGGTCGCCCGCGGCGGCACCAGCACATAGCCGATGCGCTCACCCGGCAGCGAAAGCGATTTAGAATACGAATAGCAGACCACGGTATCCTCATAATAGTGCGGCACGAACGGCACGGTCAGGCCGTCGTACACGATCTCGCGGTACGGCTCGTCCGAGATCAGGTAGATTGGGTGGCCGAAGGCGCGCGCCTTGTCCCGCAGCAGCGCGGCCAGACGCTGGATGGTCGCCTCGGTATACACCACACCCGAGGGATTGTTGGGTGAGTTGATGACGACCGCCTTGGTCTTTTGATTCAGGCGCTGCGCCAAGGCGTCAAAGTCGATCTGAAAATCCGTAACTGACGGCGGTACGACCACGCATTTGCCCCCCGCGCCCTGTTCGATGAACATCTTATATTCAGGAAAATACGGCGCAAGCACGACAAACTCGTCCCCCGGGCAGGCCATTGCCTTAAACGCGCAGGAGAGCGCAGCAGCCGCGCCCGCGGTCAGATACAGGTTATCCGCCGTGTAATCCGTGCTGAAGCGGCGATTGAGGTCGTCGGCCAGCGCTTGACGCGCGTCAGCCGCGCCCGGCGCCGAGGTATAACCGTGCAGCGCCACCGGGTCGCCCGCAGCCTCAGCCAGCATGGCCTGCCGCACCGCGTCGGGCGCGGGCACGGACGGGTTGCCGATAGAAAAGTCAAACACGTTCTCCCGGCCCACCTCGACCGCACGGCGGTTGCCGTATTCAAAAATCTCGCGGATGGTCGAGCGGTGCTTGCCCAGCGCGGTCATTGTCTCATTGAGCATAACAGCATTCCCCTTTCATTTGTCGGTTTATTATAGCACAGTGCAAAAGCATTGGCAAGTGCTTCCCCCAGCCATTCAGGCGCAAAAGCGAGCGGAGCGGCTACCCGCGCACCGCTCCGCTCGCACTCTCTCAGTTTTTCTATGGCTAAAAGCCATATTATTGCAGCTCACCCACGGCCGGAATGATGTCCAGCGATAGGATATTTTCCAGCGGGCGCAGCGTGTAGAATGTATCATTCGTCTGCCAGCGCCAAGCGTATGTACCGGATTCGGATGCCTGACCCATATCCTCCATCTGCACGCCGGTGGCCTCGGAGACGCGCATCTGCCAGTCCCCCACCTGCTGATCGGATACCTCGCCCGTGCCGTCCGCTATCCAGACCGACACCGATTCCACCACATCATCCTGTCCGCAGGAGGTGTAGATGGTTACCGGCTCGCCATACAGCTTGGTTTCAAATACGCGACCGATATAGACGGACTTGTCCGCCGTCCAGTTTTCCGTGCCGCCGCCAAACAGATCAGCCGTATCGGCATCCTGCTGCCCGAGCAGAGAGGCCACCTGCGCCAGACCGTCTCCGGCTACTCCCTCATCCGCCGTTTGCGACGCACCGTTGCCGGCCGTACCCTCATCTGTCGTTTGCGCCGCCGGTGTGCAGCCGGCCAGCAGTACACCCATGGCAAGCGCCACGAGCACCATCCACTTCTTGTCCATCATGTTCTCCTCCTTTTATTGTGTGGTGTATGCCAAAACGGCTGCCTGTGTCAACCGTTCCACCCACGACTGATCCCATTGGTAGCCTGTCAACTGCTCGGCGGGCACGGCAAAGCGGTAAAAGCCATATGCCGCGCGGCCGCGGTCATAGGTGGGATCAAAATACTGCCAGACATCGTCCAGATAAGCGATATTCCACATATGATATTCTCCATTTGCCTTGCCGCTGACGGTATAGCACGGAATGCCCGCCTTGTCAAAGAGCACCTGCAGCGCCTGCGCGTAGCCGCCGCAGATCGCCATCCGGTCATGCAGCGCACCGTAGGCCGTTGTCGAATCATAGGGCATCGCCGCACGGTCGGCATAGTACCGATGGTCGTAAACGACAGTTTTGGTCAATTCGGTGTACAGCGCCTCGGCCTTTTGCGCCGCGCTCCCGTCCGCCGTGACCGTGCGCGCCAGCATCGTCTCGGCCAGCCGGTCGATCTCGTCCAGCCGCGCCGCCGCAGCCGCATGCGTCAGCTGGTTTTGCGGGGTAAAGGTGATGGTCGTGCCATCCCGGCCAAGCTGGCACAGGATATACCCACCGCCCACCTGCTGAAATGCTTTGTTCATGTCATCCACCGTCATCGCGGTGTTCGTGATGCGGATATCGACGCTTTGCCGTGCTATATTTTCCCGCGCCAGCTGCATCAGCTCCGGCAGGCTGCCGACCGGCGCGCCCGCAAAGCCCTCCGGGTAATCCCCGCTGCGATAGGGCATGTACCGGATCGTGCAGCGCAGCAGCTCACCGTTTCGCTCAGCTTGCAGATCATAGGCGTATTTATAGTCCGGATGGGCGGAGATCACGCCGTAATACAGGTTTTTCACGTCTAACTCCAACGCTGCCTGCGCAGATAGCGCGGAAACGTCAAACACCGGCGGCTGACGCACCGCAGCGATCGCCGTTTGCAGCTGCTCTCCCAGCTCCTGCAAGCTGGCAACGGCAACCGGCTGCCCGTCCGGTGCGGCGGACTGTTCGCGTATTTGCCCGATGACGAACTGACACATCTCCTGCCAGCTCTGCCGCGCCATGCTTCTGACCGCCGTCCACGCGGAGACAACACCTTGCTCCACGCGCGCCGGTTCGGCCGCCAGCGCGGCAGGGCACAGCACCGATACTGCAAGCAGTCCCGCTGTCCATTTACGCAGCATAATGCCCCTCCTCAAAAAACAGACTATATGGTTTGTTATATATTATCACACAAGTCTTTGCCAGTCAAGCATCATATAGACACAAAACGCGGCTTTTGTTATACTGTAACCGGAGGAGGTGAAATGGATGAAGCAGGCAGAACGAAACCGCAAAGGGCGCGCGCGCATCCTGTCGCACGCCCTTGCCGAATTTGCGGCGAACGGGTACGCAGGCAGCTCGCTCAACCTGCTCTGTGCGCACGGCGGCATCTCCAAAGGGCAGCTATACCATTATTACGACAGCAAGGATACGCTCTATCTGGCCTGCGTGCAGCAGATGTTTGACGAGCTGACCGATTACCTGCGCAGCGAGATCGACCCCGCCAGCGTGACAGTCGCTCAGTATTTTGCCGTGCGGATGCAGTTTTTCCGCAGCCATCCCGCCTATCGCCAGTTGTTTTACGACATTCTGATCGAGCCGCCGACGCACTTATCCGAGGCGCTGCACGCTTGCCGCGCGGCTTTTGACGCACTCAACGATGACCTGCTGCGCACTGTCCTGCAGCAAGAGCGGCTGCGGCCGCAGCTATCTATGGAGCAGGCCATTCAGCAGTTTCGCGTGTTTGTCAATTTCCTTGGTGTCTATCTCCGCGAAAGCCCGGCCAAGGATAGCGAGCAGCAGTCCGAAGCGCTGCTGCAAACCATGCTGTACGGCATGACTGAACGGGAAGCACCGCCCGGCAGTTAGGCGCAAGCGCACCGGCAAAATCAACAGCGGTCTCCCTGCTCAACGCAAGGAGACCGCTGTTTTCGTCAAACGCCGTTTTCCGGTATGCCGCCGCGCGCGAATGCGCGCCATTCCCGTTTTTTCAGGCGTTTTCCATAAAGTTCTTGAGCATCTGCGCTACCTGCGCGCGCGTGGCAATGCCGCTCGGCACCAGTACGCCGCCGCCGTTTCCGCTGACAATGCCGTTTTCCGCCGCCCATGTCACAGCATCCTTGGCGTAGCCGCTGATCTGCTGCGCGTCCGTGAAGTCCGGCATTGTTCCGGTGGGGGCAGGGCTGCCCTGATAGCGCCACAGCATGACGACCAGCTGCTCCCGGGTGATGGGATCATCCGGCCCAAAGCCGCCGTCGCCGTAGCCGCTAACGATGCCTCTCTCGCTTGCCCAGCTGACCGCGCCGGCATACCACGCGCCGCGCGGCACATCGGCAAAGCTGCCTGTGCCGGACACGGCGGGCTTGCCCTCCTTGTTGTACAGGATCTGCGCCAGCATCGCGCGGGAGAGACTGTCATCCGGGCCAAAGCTCCCGTCGCCGTAGCCACTCATCAGGCCGTTCTGCAGCACATAGTCCACCGCCTCGTAATACCACGCGCCTGTATCCAGATCGCCAAATTGCAGCATCGGGCGCTCGGTCTCGGCATCGGCCTTTTCAAACACGGCCTTGATTTCCACCTCGCCCGCAGGCATCGTAAAGGTGTACACACTGTCGCTCTTGCGGGTGACCGCCAGCTGCTTGCCGTTCTTGTCGGTAACGGTGATACCGCTCAGCCGATAACCCTTATCCGGGGTCGCGGTGATGATAACAGCCGTGCCCGGGGCGGCGTTTTTGTGGCTGAGTGTCACCGTGCCGTTTTGGCTGCTGCCCACGCTGACTGCGCGGGTCGCAGCGCCAGTGTTCGAGCCGCCGCCGGACGTGGCGCCGCTGTTATTGCCACCGTTATTGCCGCCGCTCGGGGTATCCCCACCGCCATCAGGCACATCGCCGCTGCTGGGCGGGATATCGCCGCCGCCATTCGGGGCATCCTGCTTGGTGACACTCAACTGACCGGCCGCACCGGTGAGCTTGCCCAGATACAGCGTGAGCGCCGCGTTCTCCGGTGCGATAGTGACCGCCTGCTGCGAGCCATCCGCGCTGTTGACCAGCCGCACGGCATACCCGTCCGGCAGATAGCCTTGCGGCAGCTTGACAATCTGCTCTGCCTGCTCAGCGGTGATGGCCGCGCCGTCCGCGCGCACCATGAGGTTGTAGTCGGTGCAGTCCGCAATGAACTGTCCGCCCTCCTCCACTTGGAACGCGCCGAGCAGCCCATCCGGGGCGCTCATGCCGTTGATCTGCACGCCCTGCGCGCCGGAAACGGTCAGCACGCCGCCGCTGCCAACGACCACCTGCCCGACGTTGACCGCCGGGACATTCTTCACAGGTGCCCTCGACAGATTTGCGCGGTTATACACGCCGCCGTTCAGCCGCAGCCCATCTTTTATAAGAGTTGGCGTATCACCGTTCGCGGTCAGCTTGCCCTTTACCGTGACCACGGCATCCTTGCCGTCTGCATCGCTGCCCAAGCTGATGCCGCCTCTTTGCACAACTACCTCGGTATCCGTGTCCACGGTCAGGCTGGATGCCTGCGTATCCGCAATGCTGCCGACGAGCAGCCGCGCCGCGCCCGAGAAGGTCACATTCGCGGCATCTCCGCCCGCGAAGGCGATATCGTTGATAAAGCTCTCCTCTGTGGTGACAATGGTCACCGCGTCACCGGCCGGCAGCGTTACGCTGTCCATTAAGGTGATATCCTTCAGCTGCAGCGTGTTCGCGGCGTTGTCCCAGTGGTATCCGTTGGCATCCAGTTCGCCCTCCGTTCCGGCGTTGGTGAGGTCGAGCGTGCCCTCGATACACACCGAGCCATTG
This sequence comes from Agathobaculum sp., assembly GCF_022775115.1. Taxonomy (GTDB): domain Bacteria; phylum Bacillota; class Clostridia; order Oscillospirales; family Butyricicoccaceae; genus Agathobaculum. Next base: position 2,562 of record NZ_JALFLA010000039.1, on the reverse strand, counting down.
TTCGCATAGGTCGTCTGCTGGCCACCCGCGTTCACCGCCCTGACCAGACCGGCGCCTGTCAGTTTCAGACTGCGGATGGCAGCTTTCACATCCTGTACACTGTTATCCGTCAGCTTGACGATGCCGTTGTTGACCATGCTGCCGTTGTTTTCCAGCCAGTCCATGCGGTTGACCTCAAGCGTAAGACCGTCGGGGATGGTGAGCGTCGCGCCGGGCGCGAGGGCAAGCCGGACATTCGCATATGTGCCAGGCTTCTCCTCAACACTGCCCACTGTGAAGGTGCCGCCACCTGTTGCTGTCATCGTCGCGTTTCCATAGGCGGTAACCAGACTATCTTGACTGGTATCATACCTCGCCACCAGTCCATTCAGCCGCACCTTGTCAAGCCCCGCAGGCACCTGCCCCCACGCCAACCTGTCGAACGTCAGCTCACCGCTGCCGGCCAGCGTGAACAGTAAATCTTTGTTCTGCATTCCGCCGATATAACTTGCCCGGTTGCTGCCCTCTATCGTAAGGATGAGGTCGCTGGTGACGCCCCACATATTCAGTTCACCATGCAATATTGCGTTATTCAGCGTCAGCCGTGCGGGTGCGCCATACATCATGGGGACGAAGCGCACGCTGCCCTCGCCCGCCTCGTAATAGGTCTGCCCCTTGGGCACCTCGCCGCTGTTGGTGTATCTGATGCCCGTATTTGTGATATCGCCGCCGTAGAACCAGAGCGTACCGTCCTCCAGCGCGACAAGGAGCGGTGTACCCACGCCGCCCTGCAGCATGACCAGCTTATCGCTCGTTACCTTATCGTAAAACGGCGTCGCGTTAAGCGCCGTGCGCACAAGCGTTACGCTGCCGCATTCAACGCTCGTCAGCTCCTGCACGACAACGCCCTCGTTGTCGTATTCGTTCTCCTTGACCTCTACCTCGCCGCAGTACTCAAAGCGCGCTTTTCCCACCACCGGCTCGCTGCCGTAGCCGCTGATAGAGGCCTTTGTGGTGTCGATGATGGTCAGCAGGCCGTCGCCCTTGACCGCCGCACTGATATTGCTCTTGACCGTCACGGTCTTGGCGGAAAGCGTAGCCGGACTGTCGGCGGTATACTCAATGGCATAATACGAAGAGCCGAGGGAGTACACGGTTCCGGTGTGTTGGATGGTGATATCCCCCATGGTGCGCAGGTTCAAGCTTACGCCCTGCACAACGCTGCCCTTGCTGTTATTGGACAGCGTGATGCTGCCGGTGTAGTCCGTGACGGTGTCCATCGCACCGCCCTGCGCGGCAGCGCTTGCGCTGGACGTGGCGGTGAAGTCCACATGGCCCGCGAGCGTCAGCGTGCTGTTTTCCAGATGAACTGTGGGCTGATCCCGGTTGTCCGTCAGCGTCAGCGCAGTCTTTTCCTCGCCGGTGACGGTCAGCGTCCCACCGGCAACCTGCATGCCTGCCGCCGTTATCTCAACCTTGCCGTACACGGTCAGCACGGCGGTATTCGCATCGTATGCAATGTAATTTGGCGTAGTATCTGTTCGCTCCGCCACGCCGCCGCCTGGTGCGGCAACATATTCCTTGCCGGACTGCAAGGCCGTCCCACCGATCGAGACGGTCAGACCCGGTGCAGCCAGCGCCATGGCGGGCAGCAGATTCAGACACAGCGCCAAGGCTGTGATGATGCTTACGATTCGTTTTCTCATAGTGCCTCCTTTTTTCTGTCAGCAGAAAGATTGGTGGGAGACAGATATCCTGTCTCCCACAAGGGGATACCCCCTTGTGGCGCGCCGCGTGCCTTGCCGCCGTACGATTTTGCCATCGCCTCCCCTCCGCAAAGCTGCAAAGCCGTTCCATGCGGGCGCTTATATTTGTTATAGAATAACAGATTGGCGCTGGAAAATCAACCTACTTTAACACAAAAGATGATTTTCTGGAATAAAAAACCATTTTTAGCAGATTTTGCGGCATACTGCCTATGGCACTGTATGCGAGGCAGGCGCGCCGGTGCAAGCTCTACGGCGCGTTGATTGCGCGCGCGGCACAAACCCGGTATAATAGCTCTGTGAGGTGAAAAACAATGGATCATGCAAAGACCGGTGGGCTGATCCGCCAGCTGCGCACCGAGCAGGGACTGACCCAGCGCGCGTTGGCCGAGCGCCTGCACGTCAGCGACAAGGCCGTGTCCAAGTGGGAGCGCGGAGTTTCCCATAGTTAAGGATACCACACCACAAACCCACGCTTACACTACTTCCAGAATATCAAATTTTGGAGGTATTCCCCATGAAAAAACTGATTTCCTGTGAGTTTAATATCGACACCGCCTGTGTGGAACTGAAATATTCTGACGGAAGCATAATTTCCATTAACTGTACCGCTGTTGAGGATGAGGTGGCAAACAGCCGTTTCCAGCGGTCTGAACTGGACTGGCTCATCTACAATGATCCGCTGTCCTATGCGGAATTGATTTTGAATGCTGACCCAGAAGAATACTTGCGAACCGTAACGAATATTCCGCAGTTGGATTTCGACTGATAATCAAATCTGTCAGCGATACATTGAAATACTTCCTCTATAGCTGGC
>NZ_JALFLA010000064.1 GCF_022775115.1 Agathobaculum sp. | reverse complement strand
GCAAATGCTGTCCGGCAATTCGAGGCAGCTACGCCTGCCAGTTATGAAAAAAGGGCGTAAAAAGGGCGTAGAAGCCTTTAGAAAATACCGAAAAACACTGAAAATAAAGGAGATGTATATAAATATGAAATTAGGTATCGTGGGCCTGCCCAACGTGGGTAAATCTACCCTGTTTAACGCAATCACACAGGCGGGGGCGGAGAGCGCCAACTATCCCTTCTGCACCATCGACCCGAATGTGGGCATGGTGGCCGTACCGGATGAGCGCCTACAGCCGCTGACCGAGCTGTACCACGCCAAAAAGACCACACCGGCGGTGGTAGAGTTCGTCGATATCGCAGGACTGGTGCGCGGCGCGTCCAAGGGAGAGGGCCTCGGCAATAAATTCCTGTCTCATATCCGTGAGGTGGACGCGATCGTGCACGTTGTGCGCTGCTTTGAAAATGACAACATCGTGCATGTCGAAGGCTCGGTCGATCCCGCGCGTGACATCGAGACTATCAATCTGGAGCTGATCCTTGCTGATATCGAGCATCTTGACCGCCGTCTGGAGCGCGTGCGCAAGGCCGCCAAGGCGGATAAGAAGCTGAACCGGGATGTGGAGATACTCGAAGCGCTCAAGCGTCATCTGGAGGAGGGCAAGACCGCCCGCTCGTTTGAGGGTTGGGGCGAGGATGAGGATATCAGCCGGGTGATGCGCGAAAGCGACCTGCTTTCGGCCAAAAAGGTCATTTACGCCGCCAACATGGACGAGGCCGGCTTTACGGGAGATGACCGGGAGAACGCGCGTCTGGCCGCCGTGCAGGCGATCGCGCAGGCCGAGGGCGCGATGGTGCTGCCCATCTGCGCCAAGCTTGAGGAGGATATCGCCGCAATGGACGCGGAAGAAAAAGAGATGTTCCTTTCCGAGCTGGGGCTGCATGAGTCCGGCCTTGACCGCCTGATCCGCGTGTGCTACGATCTGCTTGGCCTGATGAGCTACCTGACCGCGGGCGAGCAGGAGGTGCGCGCGTGGACGATCGAAAAGGGCACCAAGGCGCCGCAGGCCGCGGGCAAGATCCACACGGACTTTGAACGCGGCTTTATCCGCGCGGAGGTCATCAGCTACAAGGACTTGATCGAGCTTGGCTCGCTTGCCGCCGCGCGCGAGAAGGGTCTTGTCCGCTCGGAGGGCAAGGAATATGTCATGCAGGACGGCGATGTGGTGCTGTTCCGGTTTAATGTTTGATGCCGGCAGCGTGTATGCGGACGAAAAAAGAGGATGCCTGAAGGCATCCTCTTTTTATTATTGTGCGTTATCGGCAAGCGCGGCGGCGAATATCTCATGTGCTTCAGGCCATACGCGCTTAAGTGAGACCGGACGGTCATCCGCGGCGCGCAGAAAGCAGTGCCGGGTCTCGCCTGTGCAGCGCAGCGCACCAGTCTGCTTGTCCCGCACGGTGTAGCCGATGCGCAGCTTGACGCCGGTGTAGCTGAGTATGCGCGTTTCGATGCACACGGTTTCGGCAAAGCGAACCATTGCATGATAGTCGCACGTCACACCGAGCACCGGGCTGGAATACCCCTTTGCCTCAAAGATATCATAGCCGATGCCAAGCTGTTCAAGCAGGTCGACACGCGCCTCCTCAAACCAGCGGATATAGTTGGAGTGGTGGATGATGCCCATTCCATCGGTCTCATAATACTGCGCTTTGTGCGCATAGGGTGTCATACGCGGATGCTCCTTTCCTGAACAGGTTGGTAATCGGGAACGGAAACCGCATCGGTCGCTTCCAGCTTAAAGATGACCGGGCGCAGTCCGTCGTTGCAGCTGCAAATCGCAACACCGGGTGTGCGAATCCAGTCCCCATAATAGAACGGCTCGCTGCCCGCGCCGTGCGCAAGCGCATAGGCATATTGGTAGATAGCCTTCCACGCTTCGTCACACAGGCCGTCCGGCTTGGCATAATCGGCGTAAAAAACCTGACCCTCGCGCAGCATTGGGCAGGTGGTCAGTCCAGACACGCCGTATTCGGCGGCAAGCTCCGCATCAAAGGTCTTTTTCGGTACGGTGATCTTTACCTTTTTCATTGTGCATACTCCTTGCTGTAAAAGCGCCCCGGCGGGGCGGCTCGATACAGGATACCGCTATTATAGCAGGTCGTCCTGTAGGATGTCAGCACCCGCAAGGGATTTTTTTCGGTGCGGGCGGGTATTCCCGCAGGGCATGGTATTTGACAGATGCCGTAAAATATCTTAGACTGGTGATGGCAAAAGGAGGCGGTATTTGAATGGATTTTGCAACATACTTCCCGGTATGGGATCGGCTGACGTCCGCGCAGCAGAGCAGGCTCGTCGGCGGGGCGGTCGGCCGCACGGTGAAGAAGGGGACGGTGCTGCACAGCGGCGCGGACTGCACCGGGCTGCTGCTGGTCGAAACCGGGCAACTGCGGGCGTACATCCTCTCAGCCGAGGGGCGGGAAATCACACTCTACCGCCTGTTTGATTTGGATATCTGCCTGTTCTCCGCCAGCTGCATGATACGCTCGCTGCAATTTGACATTACGATCGAGACTGAGAAGGATACCGCGCTTTACATCATCCCGGCGGAGATATACCAAGAGGTGATGACGCAGTCCGCCCCGCTGGCGAACTTTACCAACGAGCTGATGGCCGACCGTTTTTCCGAGGTCATGTGGCTGGTCGAAAAGATCCTGTGGGAAAGTATGGACAGGCGTGTCGCCGCATTTCTGCTGGAGGAAGCTGCGATCGAGGGGAGCGACCGGCTGTGCATCACGCATGAAACCATCGCCAATCACTTGGGCACGCACCGGGAGGTGGTCACGCGGATGCTGCGGTATTTCCAGAGCGAGGGATTGGTAAAGCTGCGCCGCGGCGTGGTCGAGCTGACAGACAGGGAAAGGCTGAAGGCGTGACCGGGCGCGGGTTGACAGTATAGGGGGGACTGTCTTTTATCTATGCGCAAATCGGCCGCAGAGAAGAGCCTGCCCGGTGAAGATAGGCATGGATGCCTGCCGGTGGGCCGTTATTCGTGCTCGGCCCAGTCAAGGCTGCGGCCGACAGCCTTATCCCAGCCGTGCAGCAGTTTTTCGCGCGCGGCTGGCTTCATCGCGGGCTGATACAGCGTGTCGCACCGCCAGAGCCGCTTGAGTTCCTCGCGGCTGCGCCAGACGCCGGTGGACAGCCCGGCCAGATAGCAAGCGCCGAGCGCGGTTGTCTCGCGGATGACAGGACGGCGGATGGTGCAGTTCGAGATATCGGCCTGAAACTGCATTAAAAAGCCATCCCGGCTTGCGCCGCCGTCAACCGAGAGCGAGCTGAGCGGCACACCTGTGTCGCGCGCCATGGCGGTCAGTAGGTCGTTGACCTGATAGGCAATCGACTCCTGCGCGGCGCGGATGATGTGCGCGCGCCCTGTGCCGCGCGTCAGGCCGACCAGACAGCCGCGGGCGTACATATCCCAGTGCGGTGCGCCCAGGCCGGTGAAGGCGGGTACAAAATAGACGCCGCCTGTATCCGGCACCTTGCGCGCATAGTATTCCGCGTCGCGGCTGTCGGAGAAAAAGCGCATCTCGTCGCGCAGCCACTGGATGACCGCACCGCCGATGAAGATGCTGCCCTCAAGTGCGTATTGCGTTTGCGTACCAAGGCGTATCCCGATGGTGGTGAGCAAGCCGTTCTGGCTGAAAACGGCCTCGTTTCCCGTGTTCATCAGCAAAAAGCAGCCGGTGCCGTAGGTGTTTTTGGCCTCACCCCGCGCAAAGCAGGTCTGGCCGAAAAGAGCGGCCTGCTGGTCGCCTGCAATGCCGGCGATGGGTATGTCGCCGCCGGGCAGGGCGACGTGGCCGTAAATCTCGCTCGACGAGCAGACGCGGGGCAGTATGGCGCGCGGGATGTCGAGCGCGTCCAGCAGCGTATCATCCCAGTCGAGCTTATGAATGTCAAAGATCATCGTGCGCGCGGCGTTGGTCGCATCGGTGATATGTACCTTGCCGCCGGTCAGCTTCCACACCAGCCAGGTGTCGACCGTGCCGAACAATATCTCGCCCCGCGCTGCCTTGTCGCGCGCGCCCTCCACATGGTCAAGTATCCATTTGATTTTGGGGCCGGAGAAATACGCATCGGGCACAAGGCCGGTCGTGCGGCGGATGTGGTCGGACAGTCCCTGCCGCACCAGCTCATCCACGATGCCGGCCGTGCGGCGGCACTGCCAGACGATCGCGTTACAGATCGGCCGGCCGGTTGCGCGCTCCCACAGGATGGTCGTTTCCCGCTGGTTGGTGATGCCGATGCCCGCCACCGCCGCGGGCGAGACATCGGCCGCAGCGAGCACCTCAAGCATGGCCGCGTATTGGGTCGACCAGATATCCATCGGGTCCTGCTCGACCCAGCCCGCGCGCGGATAATGCTGTGCCAACTCATGCTGGCGGATGGCAAGGATGTTTTGCTCACTGTCAAACAGGATGGCGCGCGAGCTGGTCGTACCCTGATCGAGCGCCAGAATGTATTTATCCATTGGCTGTCGCCTCTCTTTCTTCCTATGCTGTATCATACCGTGTCCGGTCGCCGCTTGTCAATATCGCACGAAAGCACACGAAAGCACGAAAATGCGTTGCGCCCGGTCAAGAAATATGATATCATTACAAATAAGTATGGGGCGGCGCGCTTCATGCTGATTTGACTTGTATTTTATGAGTGAGGGAATCCATAGCTATGAGCGAAAATCAGAAGAAAACGATTTTTTCCGGTGTGCAGCCTTCGGGCAAGCTGACGCTTGGCAACTATCTGGGCGCGATCCGCAATTTTCCGATTTTGCAGCAGTCGTATCACTGCATCTACTGCGTGGTCGATATGCACGCGATCACGGTGCGGCAGGAGGCGGCCGCGCTGCGGCGTGCCACGCTTGAGGTGCTTGCACAGTATATCGCCTGCGGCCTTGACCCGGAAAAGAGCATTTTGTTCATCCAGAGCCATGTGCCCGCGCACGCCGAGCTGGCATGGGTGCTCAACTGCTTTACCATGTTCGGCGAGGCTTCCCGCATGACACAGTTTAAGGATAAATCCGCCAAGCATGCGGACAATATCAATGTCGGCCTGTTCACCTATCCGGTGCTGATGGCGGCCGATATCCTGCTGTATCAGGCCGATCTGGTGCCGGTCGGCGTCGACCAGAGCCAGCATATCGAGATATGCCGCGATATCGCAGGGCGCTTCAACGGCCTGTATCCCGGCACCTTCGTCATGCCGGAGGGGTACTATCCCAAGGCGGGCGAGGGCGCGAAGATCAACAGTCTTGCCGACCCGCGCATGAAGATGAGCAAGTCCGATCCCAATCCGGGCGGCTGTATCCTGCTGATGGATAAGCCGGAGGACATCATGCGCAAGTTCAAGCGCGCGGTGACCGACTCGGAGGCCAGCATCGTGATGGACCCGGTGGGTAAGCCGGGCGTGTCCAACCTGATTCAGATCTACGCGCTGGCGACCGGTAAGACCATCGCCGAGGTGGAAAATGAGTTTGCGGGTAAGGGCTACGGCGAGTTCAAACCCGCCGTGGGAGAGGCCGTGGTCGAGCTGCTGCGCCCGATCCGTGAAAGGACCGAGCAACTGCTCGCCAGCAAGGACTATCTGGAGCAGGTCTACACGCAGGGCGCGCAAAAGGCCGCCTATCTTGCGCGCAAAACGCTCGATAAGGTCTATCGGAAGGTAGGCTTTGTCGCGCGCTGAGCGCGGTGTAAAGAGGAAGTTACAATGCCAGAATATATCGTGATAGGCAAAATCATCGCGGCGTTTATCGCGGCGGGTGTGCTGGCCTATCTGTTTACGCCGCATGTCAAGCGGTTTGCGCAGAAGATCGGCGCGATCGACGTGCCAAAGGATAACCGCCGTATGCACCGGGAGCCCATCCCCCGGCTGGGCGGGCTTGCGATTTTCGGCGGCTTTTTATGCGCGATCTTGATTTTCGGCAAGCTCGACCAGCAGATGCTGTGCGTGCTGCTCGGCGCGATCATCATTGTTGTGCTGGGCATGTTTGACGATGTGATGGCGCTGAGCGCCAAGCTCAAATTCGTCGTGCAGATCGTCGCCGCCGCGATTCCCGTGTGCGTCGGCGGGCTGCAGATCAGGCTGTTCACCAACCTCAACCCCTTTTCGGTCGAGCCGTATTTTCATCTCGGCATCTTTGCGATTCCGGTGACCATCCTCTGGATTGTCGGCATCACCAACGCGGTCAACCTGATCGACGGGCTGGACGGCCTCGCGGTCGGCGTGTCGTCGATCGCGGCGATCACCATGCTGGCTGTCGCGCTGCTGACAGGGGAGATGCTCATCGCGGTCACGATGGGCGCGCTGGCGGGCGCATGTATCGGCTTTATGCCCTATAATCTCAACCCCGCGAAGATATTCATGGGTGATACCGGCTCGACCTTTCTCGGCTACATGCTGGCCACCATCTCGATCATGGGTCTGTTCAAGTTTTACGCGGTCATCTCGTTTGCCGTCCCGTTTCTGATTCTTGGCCTGCCGATCTTTGACACGACCAACGCAATCATCCGCCGCGTGGCGGCCGGCCGCAGCCCGATGAGCCCCGACCGCGGGCATGTGCACCACAAGTTGATCGACATGGGCTTTAACCAGAAGCAGGCTGTTGCTATTTTATATGCGATCAGCGCGACACTGGGCTTGACCGCAGTTGTGCTGACCTCTTCAGGCGAGGTCAAGGCGCTCGTGCTGCTGCTTGCCGTGCTTGTGGCCATTCTGGTCGGCGCGTGTGTGATCTACGGCACGGAGCACTGGGGCAAGCACACGGCGGAGGACACCGCGCGCGCCGATGAAGGTAAGGAGGATGCAGAAAATGAATAAGCTCAAAGTGATGACCGTGTTCGGCACGCGGCCGGAAGCGATCAAGATGGCGCCGCTCGTCGACGCGCTGGCGCGGCATGAGACGACCGAGCCGGTCGTCTGCGTGACCGCACAGCACCGTGAGATGCTCGATCAGGTGCTCGATATTTTCCACATCAAGCCTGACTATGACCTGAATATCATGCAGCCCAAGCAGACGCTCGCGCGCATCACGGAAAAGAGCCTGCATGGACTGGACGAGGTGCTCGAACAGGCTGCGCCGGATATCGTGCTCGTGCACGGAGACACCTCGACCACCTTCGCGGGCGCGCTGGCGGCCTTTTACCATAAGATCCCGGTCGGCCATGTCGAGGCCGGCCTGCGCACCTATGACAAATATTCGCCCTTCCCGGAGGAAATGAACCGCAAGCTGACCGGTCAGATCGCGGCGCTGCACTTTGCGCCGACCCCCCGCAACCGGGATAACCTCGTGCGCGAGGGCATCACCGAGGGCGTGTCGGTCGTGGGCAACACGGTGGTGGACGCGATACACCTGACCGTCCGGCCGGATTTTGTCTTCCGTGACCCACAGCTTAAGGCGCTTGACTTTGCAAACGACCGCGTGGTACTCCTGACCGCACACCGCCGGGAGAACTACGGCGAGCCGATGGAGAACATCTGCCGTGCGGTCGCCGCGCTGTCCGCCGCCTACCCGGATGTGCACTTCGTCTATCCCGTACACTTGAGTCCCTATGTGCGCGAGACGGCGGAGAAATTTCTCGGCGGCAACGAGCGCGTCCACCTGATCCATCCGCTGGCCGTCGATGAGATGCACAATTTGATGGCGCGCTGCTATCTTATTATGACTGACTCTGGCGGCTTGCAGGAGGAGGCACCCAGTCTGGGCAAGCCTGTGCTGGTGCTTCGCCGCGAGACCGAGCGCCCGGAGGCGGTCGAAGCCGGTACGGTCAAGCTGGCCGGCGTCGAACAGGAGAATATCGTGCGGCTGGCGCGGGAATTGTTTGACGACGCGGACGCATACGCCGCGATGGCGCACGCGGTCAATCCCTATGGAGACGGCAAGACCTCGATGCGCATCGTGCAGGCGATCGAGCAGTATTTTGGCCTGCGGGCGGATGGCCCCGTGCCGTTTGCGCCATGAAGCTGCGCAAGCACGTTTCCACGCCGCTGCTGGCAGCGATCGGCGCGGGAGTGCTGGTGGCCATTCTGTTTGTCAGCTATCTGCTGTCCTCCGGCCTGCTGCATGAGCGCGGCACGGGTATCGTGTTGCCTGAAAAGACCGGAAGCGCGCCTGTCGCCAGCGGAGACAGCCAGCTGCTGACCGCGCAAAGCGTGGCCGAGGTCGAGATCGGTCCACATAACGCGCAGCAGATCATTGCCTCGCTCAAGCGCCCGGCGGCATATAGCTGCCGCATCGAAAACACGCTGTATTACAGCGGCGGCTCGTCCACGCTGGCCTGCCGGCTCTATGCCAGCGGGCAGACGGTGCGCACTGATACGCTGGACGCGGACGGCACGGCACAGAGCGTACTTATGCGCAGCGGGGATGCGGTGTACGCCTGGAACACTGGAGACACGACCGCGTATCAGGGCAAGTGGGGCGATTTTTCCGAGGATGCCGCCGCCATGCTGCCCACCTATGAGGATGTGCTGCGCGAGGACGTCACGCTGACCGACGCCGGACGTGAGGATGTCGAGCAGGTGCCCTGTATCCGCGCCGCGTTTGAGCAGGGGGGCTACCGCTGTGTGTATTACATATCGGCCGTGTCCGGGCTGCTGCAAGCGGCCTCATTTTACAACGGCGATCAGCTGACCCGCCGTGTGTCGGTCAGCGCATTAACGACCGAAGCGCCGGACGAAACCGTGTTCACGCTGCCGGACGGGCGCGCGGTGGGAGGAGAATAGCAACATTTATGGCGGAATATTTGAATATATCGGAGGAGATCCGCGCGCTCGGCCGACAGGCCGAGCGCGAAATTATGCCGTTTTTTGAGCGCATCGACCGCATCTGTGACCAAAACACCGAAAAGGTACTGTATGCGTTCGGCAAAAACCGCGTGTCGGATAACCTGTTCGCCGGGACGACCGGCTATGGCTACGACGACCACGGCCGCGACACGCTCGACCGCATCTATGCCGATATTTTCGGCGCGGAGGCCGCGCTCGTGCGCATCGGCTTTGTCAACGGCACGCACGCGCTGTCCTGCGCGCTGTTTTCGGCGGTCAAAACGGGCGATACCGTGCTTTCGGTCACCGGCCCCGCGTATGACACGCTGCAAAACACGATCACCGGCGCGTACTGCGGCAGCATGAAAAGCTATGGCATCGGCTACCGGCAGGTCGATCTCAAGGACGGAGCGCCCGATTTGCCAGCCATTGCGGCCGCGGCGGCGGACAAGGCGGTGGGGCTGGTGTTCATCCAGCGCAGCCGGGGCTATGCGGTGCGCAAGACTCTGTCCTGCGCCGAGATCGGTGAGATATGCAGTCTCATCAAGCAGGTAAACCCGGACGCGGCCATTCTGGTCGACAACTGCTACGGCGAGTTTGTTGACACGGTCGAGCCGACGCAGGTCGGCGCCGATCTGGTGGCTGGCTCGCTCATCAAAAACCCCGGCGGCGGCCTCGCGCCGACCGGCGGGTATATCGCGGGGCGCGCCGATCTGGTGGAGAACGCCTCGTATAGGCTGACCGCACCGGGCATCGGCGGCGAGTGCGGCTGCACGATGGGGCAAAACCGGCTGCTGTATCAGGGGCTGTTCATGGCGCCGCATGTAACGGCGCAGGCGCTCAAGACCGCGCTTTTCTGTGCTAAGGTGATGGAAAAGCTGGGCTACGCGGTCAGTCCCAAGGCTGAGGAGCCGCGCCACGATATCATCCAGACGATCGCTTTCGGCGCACCCGCGCCGCTGCGGCGCTTTTGCGAGGGTATTCAGGCGGGCGCGCCGGTCGATTCTTTTGTCACGCCCGAGCCGTGGGCGATGCCCGGCTATGACGACCCGGTCATCATGGCCGCGGGTGCTTTCGTGCAGGGCGCGTCGATCGAGCTGTCAGCAGACGCGCCGATGCGCGAGCCGTATGTCTGCTATGTGCAGGGTGGGCTGACCTACGCCTCCGGTAAGGCAGGCGTGCTGCTCGCAGCCGAGCGAATCAGAAGCGAGGGGTGACGAGCCGCTTGGCATATGCGGCTTTTTTGGCATTTTTTTGTCGCCCATATTGCGTGAAAACGGGATATATGGTACAATATTTGGGTTCAAGAACGAGGTTTGCGCTTATGACCATTCTCGGCATCGACCCCGGCTACGGCACGGTAGGCTACGGTGTGGTGCGGTATGAAAACTTCAAATTCACGCCCGTACAGTACGGCGCGGTGACGACCAAGGCCGGTATGCCGATGCATCTGCGCCTGTGCGAGATATATGATGATATCGGCACGCTGGTCGATACCTTCCACCCGGACGAGGTGGCCATTGAGGAGCTGTTCTTTTCCAAAAACATTACCACCGGCATTCAGGTCGCGCAGGCGCGGGGCGTTATTCTGCTTGCGCTGGCGCAAAAGGGGCTGCACCCAATCTCATACACGCCCAATCAGGTCAAGATGGCGGTGGTGGGCTACGGCGGCGCGGAAAAACGGCAGATGATGGAGCTGACCCGGAATATCCTGCACTTGACCCGTCTGCCCCGGCCGGACGATGCGGCCGACGCGCTCGCGCTGGCCATCTGCCACGCGCATTCCAGACATGCGATTCGATTTGAGGACTGACTATGTTTTATTACGTTGAAGGCACGGTGGCCGTGCTCGAGCAGGGGCTTGCCGTGATCGACTGCGGCGGAGTCGGCTATGCCTGCCGCGCTTCGCAGAACACCGTCGGCAAGCTGAAGACCGGTGCGCGCGCCAAGCTGCTCACCCATCTCCATGTCGGCGAGGGGATATTTGAGCTGTACGGCTTTATCGACGAGCAGGAGCGCCGGTGCTTTGAAATGCTGATCGGCGTTTCGGGCGTCGGCCCCAAGGCCGCGCTGTCCATCCTGTCGGTCGCGCCGCCCGACCGGCTGGCGCTGTCCATCATCACCGGGGACGAAAAAATGCTCACACAGGCGCCCGGCATCGGCAAGAAGATCGCTCAGCGCATCGTGCTCGAGCTGCGCGATAAGCTGAGTAAGGAGCAGCTCGAAACAGGGGCGGGCGCGCCCGCATCCGTGGCTGCGGCGGCGGTGCAGGGTGGCGTCAACCACACGCAGGAGGCAGTCGCCGCGCTGATGGCGCTGGGATACAGTCAGGCGGAAGCGCTGCACGCCATGGAGGGCGTCGACGCGGCACAGCTGGAGGCCGAGGAGATCATCCGCCGGTGCCTGAAAAAGCTGGTCAAGCAATGAGCCAAAGCCAGCGGACGGCCGTGTCTTCTTTGCGGCCTGAGTAAAGGAGGGAAGCCTTGAGTATCGAATTTTCCGGCGGCATGGCCGACGATGAGCGTATCATCTCGACCCGCCAGCTGCAAGAGGACGAAACGGAAAGTTCGCTTCGCCCCAAAACGATGGCGGACTATATCGGTCAGAGCAAGGCCAAGGAAAACCTCAGCGTCTACATCGAGGCGGCGCGGCTGCGCGGCGAAGCGCTCGACCATACGCTGCTGTACGGCCCGCCGGGGCTGGGTAAGACAACGCTCGCCGGCATTATTGCGGGCGAGATGGGCGTCAATATCCGGGTGACGAGCGGGCCGGCGATCGAAAAAGCGGGAGATTTGGCGGCTTTGTTGACAAATCTCTCAGAAAATGATATTTTGTTTATCGACGAGATACACCGGCTCGACCGCGCGGTGGAGGAGATACTGTACCCCGCGATGGAGGACTACGCACTCGATATCATCATCGGCAAGGGGCCGTCGGCGCGCTCGATCCGGCTTGATCTGCCGCGCTTCACGCTGATCGGCGCGACCACGCGCGCCGGGCAGATGACCAGCCCGCTGCGCGACCGCTTCGGCGTGATGCTGCGGCTCGAGCTGTATTCGCCCGAGGAGCTTTGCCATATCGTTGAGCGCTCGGCCGGCATCCTGAACGTGCCGTGCGAGCACGAGGGCGCGTATGAGATCGCACGGCGCAGCCGGGGCACGCCGCGCATTGCAAACCGGCTGCTGCGCCGGGTGCGGGATTTTGCACAGGTGCGCGGCACCGGCACGATTGACCGGCACAGTGCGGATATCGCGCTGCGCGCGCTTGAGATCGACGAGCTGGGGCTGGACAATGTTGACCGCCGCATGCTCAGCAGCATCATCCTCAATTACGGCGGCGGCCCTGTCGGGCTGGATACCCTCGCGGCCACCATCGGTGAGGAGGCCATCACACTGGAGGACGTTTACGAGCCGTATCTGATGCAGATCGGCTTTCTCAGCCGCACGCCGCGCGGTCGCTGCGTGACGATGCAGGCATACCGGCATTTGGATATGGAACCGGCGGACGGGCAGCAGATGCTGTGACGCAGCGCCGTTTATAAATAAGAAAGTTGGGTGTTTCATTTGGGTAGATACTTTGGCACGGATGGCATTCGCGGTGTGGCAAACTCGGAGCTGGATGCGCTGCTCGCGTTCAAGATCGGCGCGGCCGCGGCCTATGCGCTCACACAGGAGCCGCTGCACAGGGGCAAGGCCAAGCTGCTGATCGGCAAGGACACGCGCATCTCCTCTGATATGCTGGAAAACGCGCTGGTGGCGGGCATCTGCTCGGTCGGCGCCGATGTGGAGCTGCTGGGCGTCATCCCGACGCCGGCGGTGGCGTTTCTGACCATCAAGCACAAGGCTGATGCGGGTATCGTGATTTCGGCCAGCCACAACACGTTTGAGTACAACGGCATCAAGATATTCGCCGGCAACGGCTATAAGCTGCCTGACGAGATCGAGGCCAAGATCGAAGACCTGATCGACGATTTCGCGTCTATCCCGAAGGCGACGCATGAAAAGGTGGGGCGCGTGCTGCACGGCGCGATCGACCCGGTGGTTGAATACACCGACCATCTGGCCGAGACCATCCGCGGTGACCTGTCCGGCCTGCGTGTGGCGGTCGACTGCGCCAACGGCGCTTCGTCCACAACGGTCGAGCGCCTGATGCGTCTGGTCGAGTGCAAGGCCGAGATCCGGTTTTACGAGCCGGACGGCGTCAATATCAACGCAGGCTGCGGCTCTACCCATCTGGATCGGCTCAAGGCGCGCGTCAAGAAGGGCGATTTCGACCTTGGCGTTGCGTTTGACGGCGACGCCGACCGTTGCCTGATCGTAGACGAGACCGGCGAGGAGCTGGACGGCGATCGCATCATGGCAGTATGCGCCGCGCATATGAAAAAGCAGGGCAAGCTGCGCGGCGGTGCGTTCGTCGCAACGGTGCTGAGCAATATGGGGCTGCATGCCTACGCGGCCAAAAACAATATGCGCATCGAGTGCTCCAATGTTGGCGACCGCTATGTGCTCGAGATGATGCTGAACAAGGGTTACATCCTCGGCGGGGAGCAGTCCGGCCATGTCATCTTTCTGGAATACGCCTCGACCGGCGACGGCGAACTGACCGCGCTGCAATTCATGTCCATCCTCAAGGAGAGCGGCAAGAAATGCTCGGAGATCGCGGCCGAGGTCGTGCCGTGGCCGCAGGTGATGATAAATGTGCGCGTACCAAACGACAAAAAGGCGGCGCTGCACGAGCTGCCGCCGGTCAAGGCCGCCATTGACGAGGCGGCGGACGCGCTGGGAAGCGACGGCCGCATTCTGGTGCGCCCCTCGGGCACGGAAGCGCTGGTGCGCGTGATGGTCGAGGGAAAGGACGGCGATCAGGTCGATGACTTGGCAAAAAAGGTTGCGCAGGTGATCGAATCTGTCGTATAATAGAAAAGAGCCGGTAATGGGTGGATGTGGTTTTCGCATCCACCTAACTTTTTCGCTGTAAAGGAGGTGAGCGGAGAGAGACGCACAACCGCATAGCAAGCAAAGCGCCAGAACTGCGGTGCAGCCGGCATCGCAGTTGACGAGGAAAGGGTTGATCGAAGCATTCGGCGGGTGCCCTTCGGCCATGAGTGGGTTGGTCGTGAGCAGGCTGTTAAAAACGCGCGGGTGACCGCGCGGACAAAGCAGCGGTGCATAACGCACTATTTTTATGCCTATTTGTTAAAGGCAACATCGCAAAATTGCGCCTCACCAGTACGCAGAATTTTTTCTGCGGGCCGCTCTTACTGAATGATGCGCTGTTGTCTGAAATTCATCATATTGCATTTGTTTTGGAGGATATACGTTTATGTGTGGAATCGTTGGATATACCGGGCGCGAAAACGCGCTGCCGATCCTGATAAAAGGCTTGTACAGCTTGGAATACCGCGGATATGACTCAGCCGGTGTTGCCGCGTTCACCGGGCAGGGGCTGCGCGTGGTCAAGGCGCGGGGACGCATCGCCAATCTGGAGGAGCGCCTGCGGGCGGAGGGCGAGCTGCGCTGTACCTGCGGCATCGGGCACACCCGCTGGGCAACGCACGGCGAGCCGTCCGACCGCAACTCCCATCCCCATTTGGGCGGCAAGGGCAAGGTGGCTGTCGTGCATAACGGCATCATTGAAAACTATAAGGAGCTGCGCGACCGGCTGGAAGCACACGGCTACGTGTTCCAGTCGGAGACGGATACCGAAACCGTGGCGCATTTGGTTGATTACCTGCACACCGGCAAGCAGGAGGATCTGGCGCAGACCGTGCTGGCCGCGGTGCAGCGGATCCGCGGCTCGTATGCGCTGGGCGTTGTGTCGATGAGCGAGCCGGAGGAGATCGTCGCGGCGCGGCGGGATAATCCGCTGATTATCGGCCTTGGCGAAGGGGAAAATATGATCGCCTCGGATATCACGGCCATTATCGACCGCACCCGGCGCTACATCATCCTCGATGACAACGAGGTCGCGGTTGTTCGGCCGGACAGCGTGACTGTGATGAACGAGTTTGGCGATGTGGTCGAAAAGCCGGTGCAGACGGTGACATGGGATATGTCGGCCGCGGAAAAGGGCGGCTACCAGCATTTCATGCTTAAGGAGATCATGGAGCAGCCCAAGGCGGTGGGGGATACCGTCAAGCCCCGCATCGCCAAGGACGCGGTGCTGTTTGAAGAAAACGGCTTGACCGACGAGCGCCTGCGCGACATCGAGCACATCCACATCGTCGGCTGCGGCTCCGCGCTGCATGCGGGCATGGTCGGCAAGCGCGTGATCGAGACGATGTGCCGCATCCGCTGCACGGCCGAGGTGGCAAGCGAGTTCCGCTATGAAAATCCGATCATCGGCAAGAAGGATCTGTGCATCGTCATCAGCCAGTCGGGCGAGACCGCCGACACCTTGGCGGCCATGCGCCTTGCCAAGCAGGCCGGGGCATTCACGGTCGCGGTGGTCAATGTTGTTTCGTCCACCATCGCGCGCGAGGCGGACGGCATCCTGTACACTTGGGCAGGACCGGAGATATCGGTGGCGACCACCAAGGCGTATTCCGCGCAGCTGGCCGCGCTGTATCTGATTGCGGTCAAGATCGCGCGGGTGCGCGGATTGATCTCGCTGGGCGATGAGCGCGCGCTCTGCGCCGAGCTGCAGCGCCTGCCGCAGTGCATCGAGCAAACGCTCGGCTGCCAACAGGATATGCAGCGCATCGCCGCGCTGTACGCAAACCGGCCGAGTGTGTTCTTTCTGGGCCGCGGCTTGGATTACGCGGCCGCGCTCGAGGCCTCGCTTAAGCTCAAGGAGATCAGCTATATCCACTCCGAGGCCTATGCCGCGGGCGAGTTGAAGCACGGCACAATCTCGCTGATCGAGCAGGGCACACTGGTCGTCGCGCTGGCCACCCAACCCGCGCTGTTTGAAAAAACGGTCTCGAATATTCGCGAGGTAGTGTCGCGTGGCGCGGTCGTCGTGCTCATCACGACCGATGACTTCACGGGCGACACCTCGGTCTGTCAGCATATCGTCCGCCTGCCCAAATGCCTGTATGAGTTTTCTGCCTCGCTGTCGATTATCCCGATGCAGCTTTTGGCATACTATGTGGCGGTCGAGCGCAGCTGCGATGTGGATAAACCGCGCAATCTGGCCAAGTCGGTCACTGTCGAATAAATGAGGAAATGGTTTGATTGTATAATCAGCACAAAAAATTTTCGTAATTTTTCGCAATAAAACGGTATATTGGTAAGTTGTAAAAATAAGTGCAACATGAGACAGTTGGTCTCATGCTGCACTTATTTTTTATGTGTGAAAGCGGGGTGATACTATGAATGCTAAAATCAAAAGGATCACAGATGAGGATCGCAGAATCATCTACGAGATGTGGACGAATGGCTATACGCAGGTCGAGATAGCGGAAGCATTGCATATTTCAGTAGGCAGTCTGCGCAATGAAATGCTCAAGGGCTTCAATGGCGAATTTTATGTG
>NZ_JALFLA010000062.1 GCF_022775115.1 Agathobaculum sp. | reverse complement strand
ATATCGTCGTAGGCTGTCAGGAGAAACAGTGCGGCCTGGTTGCGCTGCGACAATCGGCGGCAACGTGTTCGCCAGTGCATCCAACGGCTACGGTGTTCGTCAGAATGGAAGGCTTGCAGAGGATATGGGTAGATCTCCTGTGCCAACCGTTTCCAAAGCCTCATTCTCAGCTTGCCACGGAGGCAGTCCTCAATTACTTTCGCAAGGCTGAGCGACCCGGTCTCGATTCGTTCCCCCAGGCAAGTGCATTCACACAGCGGGCAGGGATTTTCCTTTGAGTAGTTTGTGCAGTACTGGCAATCGACATCTTCAGACTGATAGTGAAATGTAGGTCGGCGTAGGCCGTGACCTCTGGGTTTGAAATGGGGCGGGGTCATCATCATCTGCTCCATCTGGTATAAGGGGGTATCTCTCATGAAGTAGCGCGTCATGGGTGGTGTGCTCCTTTCGGTGAAATAAAAAAGCGCCGGAGTCTTATTTCTAAAACTCCGGCGCTCGGTGTATTACATGGTCAGTTCCTGGCTTTGAGAATCCAAGGAGTGCTGCTCCTGCTCTCGCATGCGCTCCAGGATGTTGGGCATTCCACGTAGGATCTGTTCCTGAACACTTTTAATGCATTGTTCCTGGTCGACAGTCAAATCAACTCCGGCATCCAGTGTGTCGGTGCAGCATCGATAGATTTCGGTGAGCTGTGCTTCGTTAAAAATCAGCTGTTTGGAGACGAGACCGGCACGGATGGCGAAGTCCTGCTTGGCTCCCGTATAGTTATCCTGAAAGTAATGGCCTTGGTTGAGACCTGTGCGGTCACAGCTCCAGTCCCATGTGACGAAATGGACGCCAAGCCGGGTGGGGTGGGCAGCCAGCACTGTGCCGTTGAAGTCGGCCAGCAGGCGGTAGTCGCCGGTCAGGCTTTGGGCCTGCAGGGGCGGAGCCTGTTCCAGCAGCGTCATGTACTCCCGCACTGTGCAGGCCAGATCAGTGACTCGCTCACAGGCTCGTTCCCGTTCCGCCGTTGCCACATCCTCCTGCCAGTAGCGAACCCCTCCGCCCTCTGTGATCCGGCAGAGGGGGAGACCATCCCATTCCACCGGGAGAAGATCATCCTGCTCCGGCTGCGTGGTGAAGCCTTCCCGGCCAAGCACCGTGCAAAGTTCTCGGTAAAATTGTTCTCTATCCATCTTGTTGTGATGCTCCATCAGAAAGACCTCCAGTCATTTCAATTTATACGCCCGCGCAAATAAAAAAAGCCGCCACCTGAATATAGGTGACGGCCACAGAACTTCAGAACGAAGTGGATTGTACTACATTTTGGTACAATCCACTTCGTTCACAAAAAATTAACAAAATATTTTTTGGAGAACACGAATTATTTCCGTATTTTCACCTCGAAAGCGGGCTGAAAAGCGCCGGGATTTAGTTCAAGTCCTCACCCCATAGGGGAAAGGCCGGATGATATCTTTTTCTTGTGCAGTAAAATTTGGACACGAAAAAAGCCCGGAAACCGCATGGTTCCGGGCTTTTTCGGTGCGATATCTTTTTTGGTCGCACAATGTGGTTGCGGGGGCTGGACTTGAACCAACGACCTCCGGGTTATGAGCCCGACGAGCTACCAACTGCTCTACCCCGCGATATTGCTGCCATATCAGATAGCTTATATACTATACCATGCTGTGACACAGTTGTCAAGCACAAAAATAAAAAAATATATATTTCTATCATCAACAAGACGATATACCCTGCGCAGCTGACCGGCTGGCGGTCGCTTTGGCTTGAAACAGCGCCCGCCGCCGTGCTATAATATGCACAGCAGCCATAATATGCTTATTTCATCAGGATACTCCCATCAGCCGCTCTGACTGAAAAAATACCTGTAAAAATGGGTATAATAGCTGCAAACGCAACAATCCAATGACAAATGAGGCGAAAAATATGACTAAGATTGATATCATCTCCGGCTTTCTCGGCGCGGGCAAAACTACGCTCATCAAACGCCTGCTCGCGGACGCGCTCGCAGGTGAGCAGGTCGTGCTGATAGAAAACGAGTTTGGCGAAATCGGCATTGACAGCGGCTTTCTCAAGGAATCAGGCGTTGTCGTCAACGAAATGAACGCAGGCTGCATCTGCTGCTCGCTCGTCGGCGATTTCGGACAAGCCCTGCACGATGTAATAAGCCAATACCATCCCGACCGCATTCTGATTGAGCCTTCGGGCGTGGGCAAGCTGTCCGACGTGATCGCGGCCGTGCAGAACGCGCAGCTTGCCGTTGCGCTCAACTCCTTTGTGACGGTCGTCGATGCGCTCAAGGCCAAGATGTACCTGAAAAACTTCGGCGAGTTTTTTGAAAATCAGGTCGCCCATGCGGGCTGCATTCTGCTCTCACGCACGGCCGAGTGCCCCGCCAAGAGGCTCGATGAGACCATCGCCCTGCTGCGCGGCCTGAACCCGCGCGCGCGCATCGTCACCACCCCATGGAAGGAGCTGACCGGTGCGCAGCTGCTCGCCGCAATGGAGGGCAGCCGTGATCTGGCCGCCGAGGTGCTCGACGAGATCGCGCACGCGCACGACCACGACTGCGACTGCCACGCGCATGAGCATTCGCATGAACACGCGCATGGCGCGGACTGCACCTGCGGCTGCCATGACCACGAACATCACCACCACAGCCACGGGCATCACCATGACCATGACCATGATCATGACCACGGCTGCGGCTGCGGCCACGACCACACCGCCGAGGAAGTCTTTACCTCTTGGGGACGCGAGACCACGCACAAATACACTGAGGACAGCCTGCTCCGCGCGCTGACCGCGCTGGGCGACCCCTCGCTCGGCACGGTGCTGCGTGCCAAGGGCATCGTCGCGGACGAAAATGGCGGCCAATGGCTGCACTTTGACTATGTGCCCGGCGCGCCTGAGATACGCCGCGGCGCGGCCGATTACACCGGCCGTCTGTGCGTCATCGGCGCTTCGCTGGATGAGGAGCGCATCGCTTCGCTCTTCGGATTGGCATAAGGGGGACTGCTCATGACACGCATCCCGGTCTACCTGTTCACCGGCTTTCTGGAAAGCGGCAAGACCCGCTTCATCAGCGAGATACTGAGCGACCCGAACTTTACCGAGCACGAAAAGACGCTGCTGCTCCAATGCGAGGAGGGCATCGAGACGCTTGAGGAGGACGAGCTGCGCAAGTGCCGCACTGTGCTTGAGAGCATCGACACCCAGAAACGCTTCACCCCCAACATCCTCAAACGGCTTGAGCAAAAGCATCAGCCTGACCGCATCATGATCGAGCTGAACGGCCTGTGGAAGCTGGAGGATGTAGTCAGCGCCTTTCCCGCGCGGTGGGAACTGTACCAGATCGTCTGCACGGTGGATGCCTCCACCTTCGCGCTATATTCGCAAAACCTTGGCCCGATGATGTTCGAGCATATCACGACGGCCGACCTCATCGTATTCAACCGCTGTACAGACGAGCTGAAGGACATGCTGTACGCCAAGAACATCAAGGCGATGAACCCGCGCGCGGCCATCTATCTGGACGATGTGGACGGCAACTCCGAGGATTACGCCCAAAATATGCCGCTGCCCTTCGACCTTGACGCTGATGTGATCGACATTGCCCCGGATGAATACGGCCTGTGGTACGTCGACGCGATGGGCGATCCCACCAAGTACGACGGCAAAACCGTCCGCTTTATCGGACAGGTATATGTCAGCGATGCCGTTCCCGCAGGCTCGTTCATCCCCGGGCGCTTCGGCATGGTGTGCTGCGCGGATGACATCACCTTTCTCGGGTTTTTATGCCGCTATGACGGCGTAAAGGCACTTACGCTTCGCCAGTGGGTGCGCGTGACCGCCTCGGTCACAGTAGAGAGCCTGCCGCAGTACCGGGGCGAAGGCCCTGTGCTCCACGCGCTCGAGGTCATCCCCGCTGATGCCCCCAAGGAGGAGCTGGTGTACTTCAACTGACCGTCTGCCGCCAAACCCGCTTTACAAAAAACAAACGCACCGGCGCTCGCCGGTGCGTTTGTTTGTATGCTGTGCTTTTTAGATGGGCAGGCAAGCCCTGTTTTAACCAAGCTGTGGCAGCGTGGCAAAGCCCTTTTCCAGCTCAGCGTCGGTCGGGATGTGGTTTTGCATCGTGCCGTCATGGTAAGCCTGATAGGCTGCCATGTCAAAATAGCCCGTGCCGGTCAGGCCAAACAGAATGGTCTTGGCCTCGCCGCTCTCCTTGCAGCGGAGCGCCTCGTCGATCGCGCCGCGAATGGCGTGCGCCGACTCCGGCGCGGGCAGGATGGTTTCGACCTTAGCGAACTGCACGGCCGCGGCGAAAACATCGGTCTGCTTGGCGGAAACGGCCTCCATATAGCCGTCGTGATACAGCTTGGAGAGCATCGGGCTCATGCCGTGATAGCGCAGGCCGCCCGCATGGTTGGAAGCGGGCATAAAGCCGTTGCCCAGTGTGTACATCCGCGCCAGCGGGGTGACATGGCCGGTGTCGCAGAAGTCATACGCGTACTTGCCGCGGGTGAAGGACGGGCAGGAGGCCGGCTCGACCGCAATGATGCGCGGGTCGGCCTTGCCGGTCAGCTTATCCTGCATGAACGGCGCAATCAAACCGCCGAGGTTGGAGCCGCCGCCCGCGCAGCCGATGACGATATCCGGATATTCGTCCAGCAGTTCCATGGCCTGCTTACTCTCCAAGCCGATGATGGACTGGTGCAGCAGCACCTGATTGAGCACCGAGCCGAGCACATAGCGGTAGCCCTCGGTCTTGGTGGCCAGCTCGACCGCCTCGGAGATCGCGCAGCCGAGCGAGCCGTTGCTGTGCGGGTCGGCGGCGAGGATGGCGCGGCCGGCCTCGGTCGTGTTCGAGGGCGAGGGCGTAACATCCGCGCCAAAAGTCTGCATAACTGCCTTGCGGTAGGGCTTCTGCTCGTAAGAAACCTTGACCATGAACACCTTAAGGTCAAGGCCGAAGTACGCACAGGCCTCGCTCAGCGCCGTGCCCCACTGCCCCGCACCGGTCTCGGTGGTCAGCCCCTTAAGTCCCTGCTCCTTGGCGTAATACGCCTGCGCGATGGCCGAGTTGAGCTTGTGGCTGCCCGAGGTATTGTTGCCCTCGAACTTATAGTAGATTTTTGCCGGGGTGTCGAGCGCCTTTTCCAGATTATACGCCCGGCACAGCGGCGAGGGGCGGTACATCTGATACATGTCAAGCACAGGCGCCGGGATATCAAAATACCGGGTCGTGCTGTCCATCTCCTGATGCGCGAGCTTGTCGCAGAAAATGGGATACAGCGCCTGCTCGGGCAGCGGCTCATGCGTACCCGGATGGATGAGCGGGTCGGGCTGCTCCTTCATATCCGCGCGCAGGTTATACCACTGCTTGGGCATTTGCTCCTCGGTGAGATACAGTCTGTGCGGAATCTTAGCCATGGTCTTTCCTCTCCTTCTATCATAATCATTGCAAACAAAATAAAAAAACTCCCATCCCAAAATTGGGACAGGAGCCTGTAAACCAAACTCTTGCGGTACCACCCAAGTTGACGCGAAAACGCGCCCGCTCACTTTCCCGTGTCCGGTCGCAACACAGGCTCCCCTGATAACGGGCGGAGTCCCCGTCGCCGCTACTCGGCCAGCGCCTTTCGCCTTGCCCTGATAAAGTCCATTCACAAAGCCCTTGCCTGCCGCGCTCACACCGTCCGCAGCTCTCTTGGAGGTTCGGTCTCTCTGCTACTCGTCTTCGTCATCGGTTTTTCGATATGTTCCAAGTATATGCGCAAATCCTGGATTTGTCAAGCACGATTTTGGAAAATATCAAGCCCTGCCAGCTGCCTATGGCAGCAGCGTCTCCGCGCGCGCAAAATCCCCATTGCGCACATAGAGGTCATATGCGATCTGGTATTCGGCCAGTTGGCCAAGCGCGCCGCTCTGCACAGTTGACTGAAAGGTCTTGACCTTGCAGGGGATGCCCTGTTCCGCCAGCAGGCGCTCCATGCGGTGCGCCTGCTCGGCCGAAAACGTCGAATATAGCCGTCGGTGTGTCAGAAAATACAACATATGCGCCCTCCCTTTGCGTATTCTGCCGCGCGCCCGCGTTATTTTTTGCGCCCGGCTCTTGCCCAGCCCTTCTTTTTTGGCGTCGGGCGAATGCTTTTACCCGTCCGGGCCGGTTTGCCGGCGGACGGCTTTTCACCGCGCGCCGGGCGGATCAGACATTCCTTACCAAAGCCGATCAAATCCTCGCGCCCGGCTTTTTTGAGCGCCGCCAGCACGATCGGCCGCTTGTCCGGCCGCCGCCATTGCAGCAGCGCACGCTGCATGGCTTTTTCCTCGGGTGTTTTGGCCACATAGACCAGCTGCATCGTGCGCGGGTCAAGCTCGGTGTAGTACATCGCGGTCGAAAGCGTACCCGGCGTGGGGTAAAAGTCCTGCACCTGCTCCGGGCAGTAGCCGATTTTGTGCAGGTACTCGGCCAGCAGGATGGCGTCGTCCAACGTCGCCCCCGGATGGGATGACATCAGATAGGGCACCAGATACTGCTTACGCCCTAATTTCTGGTTGATGCGGGCGTACCGCTCGCGGAACTGCTCATATACAGAGAATGATGGCTTACCCATATAATACAGTGCGTTATCACTCATATGCTCGGGCGCAACCTTGAGCTGCCCGGAGATATGATGCTCGACCAACTCACGGAAGAAGGCGTCGTTCTTATCGGCCATCATGTAATCATACCGCAGACCGCTACGCACAAACACCTTTTTGACGCCCTTGATGCGCCGCAGCGCGCGCAGCAGCTCGAGATAATCGGTGTGGTCAGCCTCGAGATTTTTACACGCCGTGGGAAACAGGCAGCGCTTGTCCCGGCAAAGGCCGTGCTGCTCCTGCTTTTTGCAGGAGGGAAAGCGGAAATTGGCCGTCGGCCCGCCGACATCGTGGATATAGCCCTTAAAGTCCTTGTGCGCCGCGATCTGCTTGGCTTCGGCGATGACGCTGTCATGGCTGCGGGACTGGATGTACCGCCCCTGATGGAAGGCCAGCGCGCAGAAGTTGCACGCGCCAAAGCAGCCCCGGTTATGGATGATGGAAAACTGTACCTCGGCAATCGCGGGCACGCCGCCGAGCGCTTCATAAGACGGATGGTAGGTGCGCTGATAGGGCAGCGCGTAAACGCGGTCCATCTCCGCGGTGGTCAGCGGCCTTGCGGGCGGGTTCTGAATCATCACGCGCTTGCCGTGCCGCTGCAGCATGGCGCGGCCATAGGCAAAATCCTGCTCATCGTACTGGAGCTTGACCGAGCGCGCGTAATCCGCCTTACTCGCGCACACCGCCTCAAAGGAGGGGCACTCGACCGCCGCAAAGGCCAGCCCGTCCGCGTCGTGCGCCATATAGGCCGTGCCGCGTACCCCCTCGCAGGCCGCCGCGCCCTTTTTGCCGCGCTTGAGATTGTTTGCCAGCTCGATGACCGAATGCTCGCTCATGCCGTACATCAGGCCATCCGCGCCGGTCGATTCGAGAATGGACGGCATGATACGGTCAGCCCAGTAGTCATAGTGCGCGAAGCGGCGCAAGCTGGCCTCTATGCCGCCCAGATAGATGGGCGTATCCGGAAAGGCGCGCCGCGCAAGCATCGAGTAGACAGTCACTGCGCGGTCCGGCCGCTTGCCCGCCTTGCCGCCGGGCGTGTAAGCATCGTCCGAACGGCGTTTTTTGGCAGCGGTGTAGTGGGCGACCATCGAGTCGATGTTGCCGCCATTGATGAGCACCGCGTAGCGCGGGCGGCCCATCCCGACGAAATCCCGCTCATCGTGGAAATCCGGCTGGCTGAGGATGGCGACCTTGTAGCCCGCGTCCTCCAACACGCGCGAGATGATCGCCGTGCCGAACGAGGGGTGGTCGACATAGGCGTCCCCGGTGACGAGCAGAAAATCGCAGTAGTACCAGCCGCGGGCGGCCATATCCTGCTTGGAAATGGGGAGAAAATCGTTCATATAATCCTTTCGTCATGGCGCATTTCCTCGTTTCTCAGGGCAGCGCGCGCTCATAATGGTAAAAATAACCGTTTCCACAGAGAAACGGTTATTTTATGTGCCGTGTCGGCGCTTCAATTATCCAGATAGAACTGCACCAGCTCCTGCATCAGCTCATCGCGGTCGATCTTGCAGATCAGGCTGCGCGCGTTGTTGTGGTTGGTGATGTAAGTCGGGTCCTCGGACAGGAGATAACCCACGATCTGGTTAATCGGATTATAGCCCTTCTCCTTGAGCGCGTCGTACACTGCGGTGAGAGTACGCTTCATTTCCTTGTTGGACTCGTCCACAAGGCTGAATTTTCTTGTGCCGTCAAGCATGTCTTTCTCCTTTCCGATCCTACGGACTGCTGTTTCCTATAAACAGCATAATACAAAACGGCTGAAAAGTAAAGTCCTATCCGCGCAAAACCGCGCTGAAATCTTTTTCCAGCGCGGGCGCGCGGCGCAGGCCGGAGGCGTCAGCCCCGCAGCACCGCGCCGAACTCCTTTTCCAACGCGGCGATGGCGTCCTTCATCGCCTTGTCGCACTCCCCATCGGTCAGCGTACGGTCGGCCGCGCGCAGGGACAGCGAGTACGCCACCGACTTTTTGCCCGCCGGGATGCCCTTGCCCTTGTAAACGTCGAACAGGCGCACTTCCTCCAAGATCGCGCCGCCGGCCTTTTGGATGCTGGCCTGCATGGCGGCGGCGGGCACGCTGTCGTCCACCAGCACAGCGATATCGCGCGTCGAGGCCGGGAACTTGGGCAGCGGGCGGTACCGCTTTTCCCCGTCGATCGCGTCAAACAGCGCATTCATGCGCAGCTCAGCCGCGAGCACCTCGCCGCCAAGGCCGTACCGCGCCGCAATGAGCGGATGCACCGTGCCGAACACGCCAAGCTCCTTGCCATCCGCCAGCACGGTCGCGCAGCGCCCCGGATGGTAGGAGGGATTTTCCGTTTGCTGCACGAATTGCAGCGGCTTGAGATGCAGCTCCCTGCCCAGCGCTTCGATCACACCCTTGAGCTGGAAGAAGCTCAGCCTGCCGTAAGAGCCAAGCGTAAGCACCTTTTCTTCGCGCGGCAGCACATCGGGGTCGGCCTTGCCATCCCTGACGGCAGGCGTGTAGACCGTGCCCAGCTCAAAAAGCGAGGCTGTGGGGTTGCGGTGTGCGTTATTGTGTGCCAGATTGTCCAGCATCGAGGGCAGCACGGTCGTGCGCATGATGCTGAAATCCTCGCCCAGTGGGTTGCGGATGGTGGTCGAGATGCGGCGCGGGTCATCCGCGTCCCAGCCGATCATGTCATAGCACTTGGGCGAAATGAACGAGTGGCTCATGGCCTCGTCAAAGCCGGCCTCGCGGCAGACGAGCGCGGCGGCGCACTCGGCCTGCTGCTTGGCGCTCAGCTCGCCCTGCACCATCTCACCGGCGTAGAGCGTGGTCGGTATTTTATCGTAGCCGTACATGCGCGCGACCTCTTCGGCCAGATCGCACATGCGGTCAATGTCGGTGCGAAAGCTGGGCACGACCACCTTGCCCCCCTCGACCGCAAAGCCAAGCTTTTCGAGCAGCTTCTGCTGCTCGCTGTCCGGCAAATCCAGACCAAGCAGCGCATTCATCTTCTCCGGCTCAAAGGGCAGACGCTTGGGCGCGGCATCGGCGTTATCCACGTCGATCACGCCGTTTACCACCTCGCCCGCGCCGAGCAGCTCGACCAGCTCACATGCGCGCTCGACCGCGTCGCGCGTCATACGCGGATCAAGTCCCTTTTCAAAACGCCCCGAGGCCTCGGTGCGCATACCCAGCGCTTTAGCGGTCACGCGCACGGTCGCGCCGTGGAAATTGGCCGACTCGAACACAACGGTCTGCGTGCTGCCGGTGATCTCCGAATTGGCGCCGCCCATCACGCCCGCCACGGCGACCGGCTTATCCTTGTCGCAGATGGCAAGCATGCTGCCGCTCAGCATGTGATCCACGCCGTCGAGCGTTTGGATGAACTCGCCGTCCCGCGCGCGGCGGACGACAAGCTTACCGTCGGTCAGGCAGGCATAGTCAAACGCATGCATCGGCTGGCCGTATTCCAGCATGACATAATTGGTGATATCAACGATATTGTTGATTGGCCGAACGCCCGCGGCGTGCAGACGCTGCCGCATCCACGCGGGGGACGGCTCAATGCGGATATTCTTGACCAGACGGGCGGTGTAGCGCGGGCACAGGTCGGCATCACGCACCTCGACCGACAGATACCGGCCGATATCGTCCCCGCTGCCGCGCACGACCGGCTCTTTGACGCAAAACGGCCGATCAAAGGCGGCGGCAGTCTCCCGCGCCAGCCCGATGACACTCAGGCAATCCGGGCGGTTGGAGGTGATCTCAAAATCGGCCACCCACTCGTCAAGACCAAGCACCTTGCGGATATCATCCCCGGGCTTGCAGTCCTCGTTGAGGATGAAAATACCATTCTCGATACAATGGGGGAACTCGGCCTGCTGCGCGCGCAGGTCGGCCGGTGTACACACGGTGTTTTTGCCCGTATCGACGGCAATGAAGTCCCCCTCGTGGATGTTCGCGCAGTCGGTCGTCAGCGCGGTCTCGCCCGCGCCGCAGTCGACGGTCAGCGCGTACTGCCCGTAAGCTGCGGTCGTGACCGACAGCACCTTGGCGCACCGCGTCTCGCCGTACAGCTTGTAGCCCGCGGTCAGTTCGGCGGGCAGCGAGGGCTGCTGCTCCTTCAGACTGTGGTAATCATTCAAAATGGCGGCAGCCTTGATGACCGCGTAGGGTGCGTTGTGGGTATCGAGCTGCAGCTCCCCCAGCGAGCACAGCATACCGTTTGATACCTCGCCGCGCAGCTTGCCGCGCGTGATCTTGACGCCGCCGGGCAGCGTCGATTTATGCTTGGCCACCGGGAGCAGATCGCCCACATGGACGTTCCACGCGCCGGTGCAGATCTGCGTGACTTCGTCACCCACATCGATTTGACAGATCCACATATGGTCAGAATTGGGGTGGCGGGTCATTTCCGTCACGCGGCCGACCACGACATTTTCAATCTCCGCACCGAGGTTGTACACCTCCTCGACCTTAGAGCCGGTCATGGTCAGCCGTGCGTCATACTCCTTGGGCGTGACGCCGGTGATATCAGTATAATCCGAAAGCCAGAAAAGCGGCAGTTTCATTCGATTTATTTCCTCCTTATTCACATCGCGCCGTTGGGCGCTTCAAATGGAGACTGTCCTACCAAATTTTCGCGCCAGAACGCGCATGAAACAGGAAATTGCGCTGCAATTTCCGTAAAAAACGCGAGGCGTATACCTGCGTTTTACTCCCCCGACGCAGCACCCTTGGGGGCATCGTTCGGGTATCGAAAGCCGGTTTCCTTGGAGCCGGCTTTCGTAATATAGGGAGCCTTGGAAGTCCCCTGTAACAGAAGTCTCCTATACTCGTTCAGAACTGATGCAAGAACCGCACGTCGTTCTCGTAAAACAGGCGGATATCGTCGATCTTGAACCGCCCCATGACCATGCGCTCAAGGCCGATACCGAACGCATAGCCCGCGTATTCCTCGGGGTCGATGCCGCTCATCTCCAGCACCTTGGGGTGCACCATGCCGCAGCCGAGGATCTCGATCCACCCCTCGCCCTTGCAGAGCGGGCAGCCCTCGCCGTGGCAGCGGTAGCACTGGATATCCATTTCCGCCGATGGCTCAGTGAAGGGGAAGTGGTGCGGGCGGAAGCGGACGACCGTATCCTCGCCATAGAGCTTTTTGGCGAACAGCGCAAGAATGCCCTTGAGGTCGGACATACGGATGCCCTTATCGACCACCAAGCCCTCGATCTGGTGGAACAGCGGCGAGTGGGTCGCGTCCACCGCATCCGAGCGGTATACGCGGCCGGGCGCGATGATGCGGATGGGCGGCTTTTTCTTTTCCATCGTGCGCACCTGCATGGGCGAGGTCTGGGTGCGCAGCACGACGTTGTCCGAAATATAGAAGGTGTCCTGCGTGTCGCGCGCCGGGTGGTCGCGCGGGATGTTGAGCGCTTCGAAGTTATAGTGATCCAGCTCGACCTCGGGCCCTTCGGCGATCGAAAAGCCAAGGCCGAGGAAGATATCCTTAAATTCATCCAGCACGGTACTCAGCGGATGCTTCTTGCCGATGACAAGCGGCTCGCCCGGCAGAGTCACGTCGATGGTCTCGCTCTCGAGCTTGTGCCGCAGAGCGGCCTGCTCGACGACCTCCTTCTGCTTGTCGATCGTCTTCTCGATCTCGGCGCGCACATCGTTGATGAGCTGGCCGACGACCGGGCGCTCCTCCTCGGCAACGTCCTTCATACCCTTGAGCAGCGCGGTCAGTTCGCCCTTTTTGCCGAGGAAGCGGACACGCGCCTCGTCCAGCGCGCGCGCATCCACGGCAGCGCCGAGCTGCTCCTTGGCGGCCTGCAAAATATCTTGCAGCTTCTCTTTCATGGTGACTCTCCTTTTATTATCAAACATCATGGATTGGGATAAACAAAATAAAAAAGCCCTCGTCCCGTAATTAAATAGGGACGAAAGGCATGCTGCTGCTTCCGTGGTACCACCCTGATTCCCGGCCGCAGCCGGGCGCTCATTGAACGCCGGTAACGGAGCGTCAGTCCGCCCGCGCCTACTGCCCCGCTCGGGCGGTTCAGCGCGGGTGCTCACAGGGGAACTTCGCCGCAGGTCTCTTTGGGCGGCTCACAGCCAAAGGCCGCCTTCTCTGAAAAGAGCGCGATAGGGCTACTTTCCCTGTTCATCGCAGTTTTGCTTTATATCAGTTTTATTAAAGCATACCCTGCGCGGAAATGCAAGGCCTTTTTGCGTTTTTTGGTGCAGGACGGGTGAAAACTCCCGAATATCGCTTGACAACCCTGCCCTTTGCGGCTATACTGATAAAGTTAATACGGAAACGCGATGAAAAAGAGGAGTATTCCCGCCCCCGGCCTTTCAGAGAGAGAGCGGTTGGGTGCAAGCTCTCGGACGGACGGGAAGAAGGTCGCTTTGGAGCAGGAGGGCTGAACACGCTTGGTAGGCCGTCCCGTCCGCCCACGTTACGGGTCAATGAGTGCGCGGCGCTGTCGCCGCGAAGTTAGGTGGTACCACGGAGCACGCTTCGTCCTATTGATGCGGACGGCGTGCCTTTTTATTTTGTAAACCAAAAGGAGACAAAGCAATGCGCGAACTGCCAAAGACCTACGACCCCAAAGCGGTCGAGGACAAGCTGTATCAGTTCTGGAACGATTCCGGCTTCTTCCACGCCGAAGTCAACCCGGACAAGAAGCCCTTCACCATCGTCATTCCGCCCCCGAACGTCACCGGCCAGCTGCACATGGGACATGCCTTTGACGAGACCCTGCAGGATATCCTCATTCGCACCAAGCGGATGCAGGGCTACGAAGCGCTCTGGATGCCCGGCACCGACCACGCGGGCATCGCCACCCAGATCAAGGTGGAGGAAAACCTGCGCGAACAGGAGGGGCTGACCCGCCACGACCTTGGCCGCGAAAAATTCCTTGAGCGCGTCTGGGCGTGGAAGGAGCAGTACGGCGGCCGCATCATCAGCCAGCTGAAAAAGCTCGGCTCGTCGTGCGACTGGGCGCGTGAGCGCTTTACGATGGACGAGGGCTGCTCGCGCGCGGTGCGCGAGGTGTTCGTCAACCTCTACAACAAGGGGCTGATCTACAAGGGACACCGCATCATCAACTGGTGCCCGCACTGCGCCACCGCACTCTCCGACGCGGAGGTCGAGTATGAGACCCAGCCGGGCAAGCTGTGGCACATCCGCTATCCGCTCAGCGACGGCTCGGGCGCGCTGGTCGTCGCCACCACCCGGCCGGAGACCTTCATGGGCGACACGGGCGTGGCCGTCCACCCGGACGACGAGCGCTACAAGCACCTGATCGGCAAGACCTGCATCCTGCCCATTATCGGCCGCGAGATACCCATTTTCGGCGACGAATATGTTGATATGACCTTCGGCACGGGCTGCGTCAAGGTGACGCCCTGCCACGACCCGAACGACTTTGAGATGGGCGAGCGGCACCAGCTCGAGCAGATACTGGTGTTCCACGAGGATGCGACCGTCAATGAAAACGGCGGCAAATACGCGGGGCTTGACCGTTACGAGTGCCGCAAGGCCGTCATCCGCGATTTGGAGGAGGGCGGCTACCTCGTCAAGACCGAGGAGCACGAGCACAACGTCGGCACCTGCTACCGCTGCGGCACGACCGTTGAGCCGATAACCTCGGCGCAGTGGTTCGTCAAGATGCAGCCGCTTGCCGCGCCCGCAATGCAGGTCGTCACCGAGGGCAAGACCCGCTTTGAGCCCGACCGCTTTGCCAAGACCTATCTGCGCTGGATGGAAAACGTGCACGACTGGTGCATCTCCCGCCAGCTTTGGTGGGGGCACCGCATCCCCGCCTTCTACTGCGACGAATGCGGCGAAATGGTCGTTTCCAAGGAGGATGTGCAGGTTTGCCCCAAGTGCGGCGCGGCGCATATGCGGCAGGAGGAGGACGTGCTGGATACTTGGTTCTCGTCCGCACTGTGGCCGTTCTCTACCCTCGGCTGGCCGGACAAAACGCCCGAGCTTGACTATTTCTACCCGACCTCGACGCTCGTCACCGGGTATGACATCATCTTCTTCTGGGTCGCCCGCATGATCTTCTCCGGCGTGGAGCACATGGGCGAAACCCCGTTCGACACCGTTTATATCCACGGCCTTGTGCGTGATGCACAGGGCAGAAAGATGTCCAAATCCCTCGGCAACGGCATCGACCCGCTCGAGATCATCGACCAGTACGGCGCGGACGCGCTGCGCTTTACGCTGGCCACCGGCAACAGCCCCGGCAACGATATGCGCTTTTCGGACGAGCGCGTACAGGCCTCGCGCAACTTCTGCAACAAGATCTGGAACGCTTCGCGCTTTATCCAGATGAATCTGACCATCGACACCGATAAGCAGGCCGCGCTGCCCGCCGACCTTGCGACCGAGGACAAGTGGATCGTCTCCAAATACAACACGCTTGTGCGCGAGGTCACCCGCAACATCGACCAATACGAGCTGGGGCTTGCAGCCTCCAAGCTCAACGACTTTATCTGGGATAACTTCTGCGACTGGTATATCGAAATCGCCAAGACCCGCCTGCAAAACGGGGACGAAAATGTGCAGCGGGTGCTGTGCTATGTGCTCTCGGGCGCGATGCAGCTTCTGCACCCCTTCATGCCCTTCATCACCGAGACCATCTGGCAGGCCCTGCCGCACGAGGGGCCGTCGGTCATGGTGTCTCCGTGGCCGGAATATGACGAAACGCTGCACTTTGCCGCCGAGGAGGCGCAGATGGAAACGCTGATGAGCGCGGTGCGCGCCATCCGCAACCGCCGCAGCGAAATGAACGTGCCGCCCTCTAAAAAGGCCAAGGTGCTCGTGCTGACCGAGCAGAAGGACACCTTTGCCGCGGGTCGCGTGTTCTTCGCCAAGCTGGCCTACGCATCGGAGATCGAGCTGATCGACGCCGTGCCCGAGGATGCGGCCAAGATGGCCTCGGTCGTCACCGGCGACGCGCAGCTTTATATGCCGATGGGCGACCTGATCGACTTTACCGCTGAGCGCGCCCGCCTTGCCAAGGAAAAGGCCAAGGTGGAGGATGATATTGCCTTTGTCATGAAAAAGCTGGACAACCCCAAGTTCGTTGACAAAGCGCCCGCGCATGTTGTCGCAGTCGAGCGCGAAAAGGCCGATAAGCTCCGCGAGCATCTGGCCAAGCTTGAGGAATCCATCGCCGCGCTGGGCTGAGCAGCGCCGCCGAAGAACCGCCCGCGGGTGGTTCTTTTGGCATTTGACCCAAAAACCGAATCCGCTCACTTTGAGCTTGAGAAAGGGCTTATCATGGATACCCAATCCCCCAAAACAGCGATTGAATATATCCACTCCCTCGGCCGGTTCTCCGGCGCGCCCGGGCTGCACCGCATCCGCGCGCTGTGCGCGGCGCTGGGCGACCCCCAAAACGGGCTGCGGTTCGTCCATCTTGCGGGTACGAACGGCAAAGGCTCGACCGCCTGCATGATCGCCGCCGTGCTGCGCGCGGCAGGCTATCGCGTCGGACTGTACACCTCGCCCTATCTGGTGCAGTTTTACGAGCGCATCCGCGTGGACGGCGCGATGATCGCGGACGATGACCTGAACCGGCTGGCCGCGCGTGTGGCAGCGGCGGCCGAGCGCCTTGCCCTGCCCGTAGGCGAGACCATCGGCGCGTTTGAGTTTACGACCGCGCTGGCGTTTTTGTATTACGCCGAGCAGCAGTGCGACATCGTCGTGCTCGAAACCGGGCTTGGCGGCCGGTGCGATGCCACCAACATCATTCCGCGGGCCGAGGCCTGTGTGCTCACGCCGATCGCACGCGACCATCTGGGCGTGCTGGGCGACACGGTCGCCGCGATCGCTGACGAAAAGGCCGCGATCATCAAGAGTGGTGCGACAGTCGTGTGTGCGTCCGGCCAGCCGGACGAAGCTGTGCCGGTCATTCTGCGCGCGTGCGAGGGCGCAGGTGCGGTGCTGCACCGCGCGTCCGACGAATACAGGCTGCTGCGCTGTGATATACACGGCTCGGCCTTTGTCTACGGCGGACAGGGCTACACCCTCGCCATGCCCGGCCGCCACCAGCTGCAAAACGCGCTGACCGCGCTGCACACCGTCGAAGCGCTGCGCGCACGCGGCTGGGACATCCCAACTGAAGCCGCCGTGCGCGGCCTTGCCTGCGCGCGGATGCCCGGGCGGCTCGAGCGGCTGCGGGAAACGCCGCTCGTACTGCTGGACGGGGCGCATAACGCGGCGGGCGTTGCAGCGCTGTGCCGCGTGATCGACGATATGCTCAAAATGCGCAGGCTCTATGTCATCATGGGCATGGTGCGCGATAAGGAATACGAGGTATGCATTCCTCCGCTTGCCCGCCGCGCCGATGTATTCCTTGCCTGCGCCCCGGATGAGGACGAGCGCGCGCTGCCCGCGCAGACGGTTGCGGCGATCGCCGAGCGGCAGTGCCGCGCTGTGTTCGACTGCGGCAGCGCCGCGCAGGCCATCGCCATGGCGCTCGACCGTGCCGGCCCACACGACTGCGTGCTGATCTGCGGCTCACTTTTTCTCGTCGGCGAAGCCGAAAAGATACTGCACGCGCGACAGAAACCGACAGATGGCTAA
The DNA here is from genome assembly GCF_022775115.1 of Agathobaculum sp. Classification (GTDB taxonomy): domain Bacteria; phylum Bacillota; class Clostridia; order Oscillospirales; family Butyricicoccaceae; genus Agathobaculum. The sequence goes on along the minus strand of NZ_JALFLA010000062.1, from coordinate 9,631 downwards.
GGAAAATTTTGGTAAAATAAGGCTTGTACTGAAAGAGTACAAGCCTTTTTCTTTGCTCGTTGTGGGGACAGCGAGACAAGTCCCCGCCAAAACCGATTCTTTTCGAGGTGACATATATGCTGCACATCACACAAGCTGAGCGGGACGGCGTGCTGACCGTGTCGCTGACGGGCGAGCTTGACCACCACGCGGCGCGCGCCGCGATCGAGCAAGCCGAGGATCTGCTGGTGCTCTACCCCAGCCAGCAGCTGATCCTCGACCTGTCCGGGCTGACGTTCATGGATTCCTCCGGTCTTGCTGTCGTGCTGCACCTGCACCGCACCTGCGCGCGCAGCAGACGGGACTTTGCTGTGCGCGGCGCGCCGCCGCAGCCGATGCGCGTGTTCGAAGCGGCGGGGCTGCCGCAGGTGATGATTTTTGAAAAGGGGGAATAAAGATGCGTGCGCTCGTCAATAAAATGAGCTTGAAATTCGAAAGCCGCTCGGTCAATGAGGGCTTTGCGCGGCAGGCGGTCGGCGCGTTCGTCGCCCAGCTTGACCCGACAATGGAGGAGCTTGGCGATATCAAAACCGTGGTTTCCGAAGCGGTCACCAACGCGATTGTACATGGCTACGCGGACAAAAGCGGCTTTATCACCGTTTCCGTCCGCTTGTTTGAGGGGCGTATGCTTGAGCTGAAGGTCAAGGATGCGGGCTGCGGCATCGAAAACATCGCACAGGCACGGCAGCCTATGTTCACCACCGGCAACGACGAGCGCTCGGGCATGGGCTTTACCATTATGGAGAGCTTTACCGACCGGCTGCATGTGCGCTCGACGCCGGGCAAGGGCACGCTGGTGACCATGGTCAAAACGCTGCGGGAGCGGGCGCGTGACCAGTGAGATGCGCGGCCTGCTGGCAGCCGCGTCGGCCGGCGACCGCGAAGCCGAGGCGCGTCTGATCGAGCAGAACAGCGGCCTTATCTGGTCGATCGCGCGGCGGTATTACGGGCGCGGCACTGAGCCGGACGACCTGTATCAGCTGGCCTGCGTAGGCTTTATCAAGGCTGTGCGCGGTTTTGACCCGGATATGGGCTGGGAGTTTTCGACCTATGCCGTGCCCAAAATCGCGGGCGAAATACGCCGCTTTCTGCGAGACGACGGCGCGGTCAAGGTCAGCCGGGCGGTCAAGGAGCGCGCGCAGCGCGTGCGCCGCGTGCAGAGCGAGCTGGAAAGCCGGACAGGCCGCTCGCCCACCGTGTCCGAGCTGGCCGAGGCCACCGGCCTGACCCCCGAGGAGGTCGCCGCGTGTGAGCAGGCCGAAGTCGTGGTCGACTCGTTTGAGCGCGAGCTGTCCGGCGGCGGGCGACTAGGCGATCTGGTAGGCGACGACGGCATGGAGGAGCGCACCTGCCTGTACCTTTCGCTGCGCGAAGCGCTCACCCTGTTGCCGGAGCGCGACCGCGAAGTGCTGGCACTGCGCTTTTCACGCGATCTGACGCAGCAGCAGGTCGCGCAGATCATCGGCGTATCGCAGGTGCAGGTCTCGCGCATCGAAAAGCGCGCAATCGCAGCGCTGCGGGAACGGCTGAAGGAATAGCCCCGCACTCACCCCAATATGCCAACAACCGCGGGGGATGCTGCTGCATCTCCCCACGGCTGCCATACTTCCTTACCTGAGCGAAGAAAGCAATTTCTCCGCTCAGGTTTCTTTTTTGACTTGCTGTGCTGCTATTCGCCCATCACCTGAAACACCACATCGCGCGTGCGGTCGCGGGTGTCGCATTCGACCAGCGTCAGATTCTGCCACGGGCCGAGGGTCAGCTCACCCTCCACAAAGGGGACGGTGATGAACGGCGAGAGCAGCGCGGCCTTGATGTGCGATGAGCCGTTGTCGTCATGCCAAGTGTCATGATGATGGTAATGAATCACGCGGCCGGTCTCGTCTGTATAGGGTGAGAATACGTCCATCGCGGCCTTGAGGTCGTGGTGCACCATACCCGGTTCAAATTCCAGCGTGGTAAGCCCAGCCACGCCTCCGGTGGTAAACCCGGTGATGATGCCCGACCGCATCCCCGTCTGGCGGGCGGCGTTCTGTATCGCCGCGCGGAAATCCTCGGTGATGTCGATCATGCCCATATGCGCGCGTGTGCGGTAGGTTTTTGTCTCGGTATAAACAGCCATTCACTCTTTCCTTTCTACTGCTTTTGCCTCCGTCCGCCGCCTCAAAGGCAGGCAAGATACTGCCCATACAGCGTCTGCCCATGGTCACAGGCCAGCCGCTGCAGCATATCGTGCGAGATATAGCCGCGCTGGTAGGCCACCTCCTCCAGACAGGCGATGTAGCGGCCGCTCTCATCCTGCACGCGCTTGACCTCCTGCGCGGAGGACAGCAGGTTATCCGCCGTGCCGGCATCCAGCCAGAGGAAGTCCCTATCCAGCTTGACCACATGCAGGCTGCCGCGGCGCAGGTATTCCAGATTGACGTCTGTGATCTCCAGCTCGCCGCGCGGCGAGGGCTTTAGCTCACGTGCGATCTCCATCACGTCGTTGTCATAGAAATACAGCCCCGGAATAATATAGTTGGACCTCGGAAAGCGCGGCTTTTCCTCAATAGAGACCGCGTTGCCTGCCTCGTCAAACTCGACCACGCCGAAGGCGCGCGGGTCGCTGACATAGTAGCCGAATACACACGCGCCCCGCTTGAGGGCGATCGCCTGCTCGAGCTTGCATTCCAGATTGCTCGAATAGAAAATATTATCGCCCAGCACCAGACAAACATCGTCCCCGCCGACGAAATGCGAGCCGATCAGCAGCGCATCCGCGATACCGCGCGCAAACTCCTGCACCTCATAGGTGATGTTGACGCCAAAGCGGCCGCCCGAACCGAGCAGGCGGTAAAATGGTCCCTCCTCCCCCGGCGGAATGATGATAAGGATATCCCGTATGCCCGCCTGCATCAGCACGGCGAGCGGATAATAGATCATCGGCTTGTCATACACGGGCAGCAGCGGCTTGCAGACCGGCCGCGTCATCGGATACAGGCGCGAACCCTTTCCCGCAGCAAGAATGATTCCCTTCATGGCGTTTCCTCAACCTTTTCTTTGTATGATAGCACCAATATGGCGCGATATCGGCATAGCTGCACGGCAAACGGACGGGTCAGTCCTGATAGGCGGCGGCCGTGTCGATCGTCACTTGCTGCGCTGCGCCATCCCACGAGACGCCGAAATCGAGCGCCGCGGCCAGATCGCGCAGCTTGAAGTAGTTGTTGCCCGCAATCTGGTAGGCGGTCAAGTCAAGCCGTCTGCCATCCAGCCAGACAGACGCGGTCGTGAGTGCGGCCTGCCCGGCGGTCAGCTGCGCCGCGCCTTCCCCGCCAACCGGGGTGTACTGCTTGCCGGACAGCAGGTCGATGCGCTGCGCCGCGCCATTCCAGCTGACCTCGAACCGCGCGTCCGTGTCCGTCAGGGCAAGCGCAAGGTCGCGCAGCTTGAAGTAATTATTGCCGCCTATCTCATAAGCCGCAAGCTGCACCGGCTTGCCGTTGATCCGCACCCGGTGGGTCGAGACGCGGGCGGGCGGGTTGGTCAGCCCGCGCAGCGCGGCAATCGTTTCGGCCACTGTACCCTTGGGACTGCTCAAGTCATCAAGCCCATCCCAGTAAGAGTAGCTGTACCTCGTCATGCCGGCGGTCAGCTCATCCAGCGCCGCACGGAGCGCGTCTTCGCTGACCGGCGCGCCGTTAAGCGTACAAACCGGCGCCGGCTCGCCGTCTACATCGCGGGTGTAGGTCAGCGCGACCGTCATCCGGTCGCCCTGCTTGGTGTGGTACTTGACCGGGTTGCCGAAGAACTCCACCATCGCTTCGACCAGATACGCGCCGTCTGCGCCGACGTACAGGCAAGTCTCGGGCGAGACATCGCTGCCGAAATTGCTCACCCCCGTGGGGATATCCAACTGCTTGAGGCTGTTTTCATAGGTGTACAGCCGCTGGCCGCTCATGCCCATGCCGCAATACAGCTCGGGTATGCCATCTGCGTCAAAATCGACCAGCCGGGTGAGCGACAATCCCTGCCACATGCCCTCCATCGGGCTGTCCGCCCCGGCCACCGCTGCCTTTCCATAGGCATCTTGCAGCGCTTGGATGGTATCCAAATACGCCCGCGCGCCCTGCGGCGATAACTTGCCCGTGCTGTCCACCGCGCAGGCCACAGAAAACACGCTTGCTGCCGCTAACGCCGCGCAAACCAGTTTTTTCATTGCGCATTCCTCCTTTTACCGTTACTTTCAGTGTACCACCCAGTACCCCGGCTGTCAATTCCCGCATACCCAAATATGCGCGCCGCGCGCCCTGCCGGAAACACAAAAGCGCGGGCAAAGCCCGCGCTTTTGAATCCGGACGCTGCCGCGCCGGGCAACGTCATATAGCGATCAAATCTCGGTTTTTCGGAGAAAAGCTCCGCAATAGGGGAAGCCTCCCGTCCGTGCTTCTGTGCTTACGCCTTACCAAGCTCCTTGACGCGTGCCTGCGCAGCAGCCAGACGGGCGATCGGAACGCGGAAGGGCGAGCAGGATACATAGTTCAGGCCGACATTGTGGCAGAACTCGACCGAGGACAGGTCGCCGCCATGCTCACCGCAAATACCGAGCTTGATGTTCGGACGCACCTTCTTGCCGTTATCAACCGCCATCTTGACCAAACGGCCAACGCCATCCTGATCCAGACGGGCAAACGGGTCGGATTCGAGGATTTTCTTGTCGAAGTAGGTCTCGAGAATGCGGCCGATATCGTCGCGCGAGAAGCCGTAGGTCATCTGGGTCAGGTCGTTGGTGCCGAAGGAGAAGAACTCAGCCTCCTGCGCAATCTGATCCGATGTGACAGCGGCGCGCGGGGTCTCGATCATCGTGCCGACCAGATACTTCATATCCACACCGGCGGCGGCGATCAGCTCGTCAGCCTTGGCCTTGATGACCTGCTTGACAAAGCGCAGCTCGTTGATCTCCGACACCAGCGGCACCATGATCTCCGGCGTGATCGGCAGGCCGTCCTCCTTGGTTACGTTGATGGCAGCCGAGATGATGGCCTCGGTCTGCATCTCAGCGATTTCGGGGTAGAGCACGTCCAGACGGCAGCCGCGGGTACCCAGCATCGGGTTGAACTCGTGCAGGTCGGCTACCTTGGCCGCGAGCTTTTCAAACGGAACGCCCATCTCACCGGCCAGCTCACGAATCTCCTCAGCCTCATGCGGCAGGAACTCGTGCAGCGGCGGGTCAAGCAGGCGGATAGTGACCGGCAACGTACCCATTGCGCGGTAGATGGCTTCAAAGTCACCCCGCTGCATGGGCAGGATCTTGGCAAGCGCCGCCTTGCGCTGCTCGACCGTGTCGGAGACGATCATCTCACGCACGGCCTTGATGCGCGCCGGCTCGAAGAACATATGCTCGGTGCGGCACAGGCCGATGCCTTCCGCGCCGAACTTGCGCGCCTGCGTGGCATCGCGCGGGGTGTCGGCGTTGGTGCGCACCTTGAGGGTGCGGATCTCGTCCGCCCAGCTCATGAAGCGACCGAAGTCGCCGGTCAGCTCAGCTTCCTGCGTGTCGATCTTGCCCAGATAGACGTTGCCGGTCGAGCCGTCGAGCGAGAGGAAATCACCCTCCTTGACAACCGTGCCGTCGGCAAAGGTCAGCGTCTTGTTTTCTTCCGAGACCTTGATGCCGTTTACACCGGCGACGCAGCAGGTACCCATGCCGCGCGCAACAACGGCGGCGTGGCTGGTCATGCCGCCGCGGGCGGTCATGATGCCTTCGGACACGGCCATGCCGTCAATATCCTCGGGCGAGGTCTCCTGCCGGACGAGCACGACCTTGGCGCCGCTCTTATGCGCCGCGGCGGCCTCCTCCGCAGTGAAGTAAACCGCGCCGCAGGCAGCGCCGGGCGAAGCCGGCAGGCCGCTGGTGATCGGCTTGGCCGCAGCGAGCGCGGCCGGTACAAAGGTCGGGTGCAGCAGCGAGTCGAGCTGCTTGGCCTCTACCTTCATCATGGCCTGCTCCTTGGTGCACACGCCCTCCTCCACGAGGTCGACTGCGACCTTAAGCGCGGCCTGCGCGGTGCGCTTGCCGTTGCGGGTCTGCAGCATGTAGAGCTTGCCGTTTTCGATGGTAAACTCCATATCCTGCATATCGCCGTAGTGCTGCTCCAGACGGCTGGAAATATCAACAAACTGCTGATAAACCTCGGGCATGGTGTCTGCCAGTGAGGAGATTGGCTGCGGGGTGCGGATGCCGGCAACAACGTCCTCGCCCTGCGCGTTCATCAGGAACTCGCCATAAAGCTTCTTTTCGCCTGTGGCCGGGTTGCGGGTGAAGGCAACGCCGGTGCCCGAGGTGTCGCCCATGTTGCCGAATACCATCGACTGGACGTTGACCGCGGTGCCCCAGCTGTGCGGGATGTCGTTCATGCGGCGGTAAGTATTGGCGCGCGGATTGTCCCACGAGCGGAACACTGCGCGGACAGCCTCCATCAGCTGCTTTCTGGGGTCCTGCGGGAAGTCCTCGCCGAGGGACTTCTTGTAGTGCTCCTTAAACAGCACGATCAGCTTGCTCATATCGTCCGCGTCCAGCTCGTTATCGTGCTTGACGCCCTTTTCTTCCTTGACCTGGTCGATAAACTGCTCAAACGAGGACTTGGGCAGCTCCATCACGACATCCGAGAACATCTGGATAAAACGGCGGTAGGAGTCACGAGCAAAGCGCGGGTTGCTCGTCAGCCCCGCGACGGCCTCGCAGATCTCGTCGTTCATGCCGAGGTTGAGGATGGTGTCCATCATGCCCGGCATGGAAGCGCGCGCACCCGAACGAACGGATACGAGCAACGGACGCGCGGGGTCACCCAAGGTCTTGCCGGTTTCCTGCTCCAGCTTGGCAAGATACTCGACGATCTGCTCCTGAATATCGGGCGCGATGGTCTTGCCATCCTCATAATACCGGGTGCAGGCCTCGGTCGTAATGGTAAAGCCCTGCGGCACAGGCATGCCGAGACCGGTCATCTCAGCCAGATTCGCGCCCTTGCCGCCAAGCAGCTCGCGCATTTGCCCATTGCCTTCAGGGAACATATAAACATACTTCATGGGACCTATTTCCTCCTTTTCATTTGCCGTGTGTTATTAAACACATTTCATGTATGCATTCTTATTATAGCACGTCCCATGCCGCGTGTTCCATTGTGGGATTCCACCGTTTTCACAAAAACATATTGTGCATTTTAACGGCATTGTGTTCCAATTTTTCCGAAAGCAGTCATATAATTATGCATTTTGTATGATTTTGTAATTATTTTCCAGTGCATCCTGCACAAATACCGAAAAAGGGGTCGGCGAAACCCGCAGGCCGCCGATCCCCTTTTGCACATTGGACACAACTGAGACAAAGAGCACATTTTGGCCCTCGTAACGTCCCGCGTCCAAGCTCACACCATAAGCATACCCCGCCGACGACTGGTAATATTCGTCGCTAAAAAGGTAAAACGTATGCTTATTGAGCAGGTCGATATATTCCAGTATCAACCGCTCGGCCTGCCGCTTGTTGGTGGGCAGGTCGCTCACACGGTACAGATAGTGCACCATGTGCTGTCCGTTTTTCCACTCCTCCTCCCGCATGAGCAGCGACACACCGGCCAGCTTGCCGAAATCCGGCACGGGATAGCTGTCCGCATAGCACAGCGCGGCATCCGGCTGGTGCAGTTCGGTATACTCGGACGGTGTGTATGTCCGGCTACGGTCGAGCGCTTCGATCCGCTCGATCGACATCGAATAGGAGGGACTGCCCGAGGCCGGACTTTTCGAGACCACGCCGACCACGCGGCCAAAGCGGTTGACCAGCGCGCCGCCCGAATTGCCGCTGAGCGAGACCGTGCTGCTCTCGATAAACGGCTCGAGCGCATTTTCGGTGTATGCCGGGTTCGTTACCTTTCCGGCGGACAGCTTTTCTGCGCCGCCGCCCGGGTAGCCGATCGTGTACACCCTGTCGCCGCGCTGCACCGCTCCGCCGGTTTGCAGATAGGGCAGGTCAAACGCGCCCTCCAGCCGGATCGCCGCCAGGTCAAGCCTTGTATCCATCGCATACACAGAAACCTCGTAGCTTCTGCCGTCCGGCAGCTTGGCAACAACACGGTCGACACCATTGATGACATGCGCGCAGGTGACTGCGTCGCCCTCTGCGCTGAGCACAACCGCGCTGCCCATGCCGAAGGACTGCCCCGCCGCGTCATAGGTATAGAGCTTGCACACGGCGGGCATGCACTGGCTGATGATCTCGCTTTCGGTCAGCTCAAGCTGCACATACAGCTCGACCGGCCGGCGCAAAGCAGGGTCTGCCATGCGGGTGACGATGGCCGCGGCTTCGCTGCGCAGGATGCGGCTATCCGGCAGAAAGCTGCCCTGCGCGTCCGAACCGGTCAGCACCCCGGCACGGTACAGGCAATACACCGCTGGGGCGTATGCCGCCGACAACGCCACATCCGGAATCGCGCCGTCCTCGACCGTGCCCAGCGGCGCGAGCGCTTCCTCGGGCAGCGCGGCGGCGAACACCGCGGCAAACACCGCGCGGCTGGCCGGCGCGTCATAGCTTTCCGGCTCCCCGGCCAGCAGGCCGTTTGCCAGCGCATAATCCGCATAGCTGCGGTACCACGGGTCGGCAGGCGCAAAATCGGTGTCGCCTTGCATGTACAGCCGGTGGATGCACGCGGCCAGCTTGACCGCCTCGGCGACAGTCAGCTCGCCGTCCGGCGCGAAGGTGTCAGCCGATTTGCCGTTTATCAGACCGTATTCATAGGCTGTACGGACGTTCTGCTCGTACCACGCGCCCTGCGGCACGTCCGCAAACTGCCCTGCGGCATAAGCTGCCTGCGGCGTGAAATTCTCATAGCCGGCAAAGGCCACCGGCAGCGCGCTGAGCATGGTCAGCAGCGCCAGCAGCAGTCCGGTCAGTCTTTTTTTCATACTTATGACCATTCCTTTCCGCTGCGCCACAAGGCACAAAACAGCATGAAACTGAATTGCCACTAACGCAGCTCGTAGAATTTTGTTAGAATAGGCTTGAGGATGCAGGCACACTACGTGGACGGTGAACTGTGTGCCGAACAGGCTGCTTAACAATGCGTTATTCACGCTCAACCTCCATAATCGCCCGAAAAATCGGGTAAAACTGCTGAGGGACTACGGCATTTCCTAGTCCTCTAAGTCTGTCCACCCGATGGGGAATCCCATGAGACACTCGACCCACATCGGGTTCAGTTGCCCACCAACTTCCGTCTGCAGCTGGTACTGCCGATTTTTGCGATAATCTTTGCATCCCCTGTTTTTGTAGTCCGTGGCGATGGGTGTCGGATACATCCGCTCCACAAGCATCACTTGTGTGCTGAGATGTGTCGATCTCTCGATCGGTCGCCCACTGGTCGTGGCCGTCATGCCGCATTGCCCCGCAATCGGCGTTGGCCATAGTTTGACAGCGCCGGTCAAAGTGAGCACCGACCTGTCGTGACGTCCTTGACTGTACTGATAATCCCCGCTCTCCGCCGCCCTCACAGTAGGCCACAATTGCGATTCTGTCCCGACGGTGCGGCGCACCAACGGCACAAGCCGGAATAACCAGCGG
>NZ_JALFLA010000053.1 GCF_022775115.1 Agathobaculum sp. | reverse complement strand
AGCTTTTCCAGCTCGTCCGGGGTCATTTCTTCCAGAAGGTGCGCCAAGTAATTTAACTCGTCAAGGCTTTCGTATTCTCCGAGGTGGTCATACAGTCCCAGCACATCACTCTGATAATCGGTGATGAAGTATTCCTCATAGTGTTTTCCGTCTATGCCGATCCGGGAAAAAAAGGCCTGCACTTCTTCAACAGTCGTGGGGAATTTCAGATATTCCTCAACTTCAACGCCCTGTTCCGGGCACATCCCCAGACGGCTCATGTCCTGATTTCCGCCCTTCGCTCCGGCTGCATGAGGATGTACCTTGCAATGGCTTGTATCAATGATGATTCATTCAAAATCAGGTCCATCGACCAAGATTTCCAGTAACTTCTCCCAGATGCCTTTGTCACGCCATCTGCGAAACCGTTGATATACAGTACGCCATTTCCCGCAGCACGGCCACAAATCCCGCCACGGTGCTCCGGTGCGTAATATCCAGAAAGCTCCGTTGCTAAACTGGCGATTATCCTTTGCTATGCCACCGCACTGACCCGGTTGTCCAAGCAGGTGGACTTCCAGTAGATTCCATGTTTCGTCACTCATATCGTGTCCTTGTTGTTCATCAGGCATGGGAACACCTCTTTTTCTATTGGTAGTTCCATTATATCTCATTACTCGTGCAAACACTATTTACACCTCATCGGAGGTTTACACAAAGTTTGGGGTAGTCTCATTGCTCGCCGTTTTCAGCCTAAACGGGCGCTTAATCTTCATGAACCTATGTTTATTCAGAGGTTCCCTTGCACTTTGAGGCTAAACTTTTCTTGATAACTCCGAAATCTGCATAATAATCATGAATGAGCCTGTGCAATATAACTATAATTCATAAAGTAATTATAACCATTTTTACAAATTTTGTTGTTTCGTTTAATAATTTATTCCATTTCCTCCCATTATATGATATGCTCTAAGTGGCTCTCACCTTGTGATTTGAAAACAGCAAGAGCCGCATATCCATCAGATTGGTCTGGCTGATGGGAGTGGAATACTGACTTCAATGGATGCTAGGCCTAGAGAAAGATATTTACATAAAGGATGTATTATTCTTTTTGTAAATGTTTTTAATAAACTTTAGAAAGGAGGGGCGTGCTGAGATAATTTTTGTTTCAGTCGGATAACTACAGTAGTATGAAGAGAAAGTTAGAGGTGTCAAAATGATAAAAAATCCAAAAGTAAAAAAAATGATGGTTTGTTTTGTGCTTGGAGGTTTTCTGTCATCTATAGGGATGCAAACAGCCTTAGCGGCTAATACCATGAGCAGTGTTGATCAAATTGTAAATCAGGCAAGACAAATAGCGGGATACGAAAAACTTAAAGAAGTTCGCAACGGCAATTCCAGGTGGAAGGACAAAGAATTGCGGTTCACAGTTTATCCTAAAACAAACACTTTTAAATTGAATAATACAAAAGTAACCCTCGTAGGAACTCCTCAGATCGATTATGATGGGGGGGAGACTGTTTATATAGGTCGTTCTATACTTACGAATAACTCGAGTCAGGAGCAGACATTGACAACACAGTCTTTTTCTGAATCTGTTCAGGATGTTGTTACCACCACTACAACACATGCTGTCGGCACGTCAGTGAATGCTTCGGCTAATTTTCAGGTGCCTTTCGTTGGGAAAACAGGGCTTGCGCTTACTTCCTCATATAATTTCAGCAGGGCGACTACAAATACGAATGCCAGAACAGTGACGCATACTGTTGAAGCTCAAAAGATTGCAGTTCCAGCGAATACAACAGTAGAGGTATCAGTTGTTTTGAAAAAAGCAAAAATAACAGGCAATGTGGCTTTGAAAGGCCAATTAGTTGGTTCTGAGAGCGGCAGCGTAGAATTTCAGGCACGCAATAATTATTATGGATGGATGTTTGCGTTTTACAATGGCTACACATACAATTTAGCGGATTTAGCAAATAAGTATGGTGGCAATAAAGGAAGTATGGAACAGGGAACATATTTCCTTGGTATAGTTCCCAATAGCGATGGAAGCATCAATATTGAAGGAAAAGGTACTTATACCGCCTCCGTCGGTGCTGAACTCTATGTTACTGTAAAGGATGTAAAAACTGGCAGATCAAGGAGTACCGAGATGGAAGGCATCGCTACCAGAAACAGGAATAATCCCAACGCTTCTGATGTGAAATACCCCACTCAACATGTTTACGGTTTTCCTAAATATTGGTACAACTGAGACGGATGCTTATTGTGAAAATTCGTCGTTCTGCTGTAGTATGCTAAATGAGGGCGCGCTGCTGATTCGGCAGCGCGCCCCTGTTTAGTCTTGTGCCCGGAATTGCAGGCTTTGCAGGTACTTGATATCTTTCCCGTCAAATCATATACATTCTGTTCTTCGTTACCAGTTCAACGATTATTTCGTTAATATCCACTAAATATGTTTACATGAGTTAAGCCAAATAAGTACTCTGACCGGCATACTATTTGCATCCACAGCAAGGTGAATCTGGGTATTGAACTCCCTTTTATACGGCTCATGTCCTGATTTCCTCTCTTCGCTCTGGCTGCATGCGGATGTACCTTGCAATAACTTGCATCAATCATGGGTCATTCAAAATCAGGTTCATCGATCAAGCTTTTCCGTAACTTCTCCCAGATGCCTTTGTCACGCCATCTGCGGAACCGTTGATACACAGTCCCCCATTTCCCACAGCACAGCGGTAAATCCCACCACGGTGCTCCGGTGCGTAATATCCGGAAAGCTCCGTTGCTAAACTGGCGAATATCTTTTACTATACCACCTCACTGACCCGGTTGTCCAGGCGGGTATGCTTTCAGCAGATTCCATGTTTTGTCGCTCATATCGTGTCGTTGTTGTTCATCAGGCATGGGAACACCTCTTTTTCTATTGGCAGTTCCATTATATCTCATTACTCGTGCAAACACTATCTGATTTGTTCCATGGTGGAAGGCATTTATATTCTCTGTGGCGGTGAGGCAATGCCAAATCGAAACCCGCCAACTGGAATTGCTGATCCACATTGGCTGTCAGAACAAAATAATTCTTGTCCTCGACCAACTCCAATAAGACAAACATAAGTCACCGTCCCAAAGGGCGGTTTTTTCATCATTCATATTTCATATTGCATCACACGACCTAGACTGTCGATCAGCTCGACTCCCCAAGTGACCTGCTCAACCGGTGCATTAATCTTTTTCCACGGCAGATCAACATAGTAGTACATCGTCGCGTAGCCCACTATCTCCGGATCGAGCCATTCATCCTTGCGAGCGGTGATATCATCAACCGGCACGCTGTCATACTCCTTGCCGTTCACATACAGCACCACGCGGCCGGAGACCGGATAGACTGTGGGCGGTGCACCATGGCTGGCTATCTTGATGACCAGCCGCCCGGTCAGGCCGCTGCCCTGCCCTGCCGACCAGTGCAACCCACTACCTTCATTAAATTCAAGTGCCACATCAAGGCCGAACTGGTTCTCCAGTTCGGTCAACGATTTAACCAGCAGATTACGCGTCGTGCCATCCTTGTGCAACAGCAGATAGATGGACACGCAATCGGCCAGCGGCAGCAGCGCCCCACCGGTATAGTAGCCGTTTTCGTAAACTGCGTCCACCGTCATGCTGTGTGCGCCGCCCTGGATGCTGAACTGTGCTGTCTCATCGGCATCCACCTCACGCGGCATGGCACTGATCTGGAGTGACAACTGCGTCGGGTCGGAGGCCGCCAGCGCATAGTCAACGCGCACATCCGCCATTTCACCCAACTCTTCTGCGTTCTCCGCAATGCTCGGTGTGGGCACATAAATAGTGCTGCTGCCGCGCGGTATAGCATCCACCTCACGCTGTAGCCTGCCCACCTCACGCTGTAGCCTGCCCAGCCAGACGAGCGTGACCGCATTGCACACCGCGCCCGCGCACAGCAGTATGACCAGCACAAGGATGCACCCTTTGGCTCGCTTGCTCAGCCCCGGGGACTGCGGCGGTGCGCCGTTGCCTCCCGCCGTCTCCCCCTGCACATCGTCCCTTGTGGGCAGCTCGCTGTCCGGCCGCAGCAGGCTGTCGACCGATACGCCGAAGATACGGCTCAGCTCCATCAGATTATCCATCGTGGGTACAGCCTGATCGGCCTCCCACTTGGATACCGCCTGCCGCGAGATACCCAGCCGGTCGGCCAGCGCTTCCTGACTGAGCGCAGCTTCGCGGCGCAGCGCCGCGATCTTCTCTCCCGTTGTCATGCTGTCCACCTCCTTTGCTCCTGCAATCATACTGTCCACCTCCCTTTTCTGCGCTTCCAGCATAGCCAAAAAACCGAAAAAACACCACCAACCCCACGTTTCCCTTTGTCAACCAGCGGTTGACACGGACTTTTCCGAAAAAAAGCCCCGAAAGACTGCGCTTTCGGGGCTGGGAAAATGCTATGTAACAGCTTACTCTATGCCCTCGTCCTCGCCCTCATGGCGGTCATTATAGGCGTACTCCGGGCATTTTTCCTTTGCTTCATCCTCCGTTGCATAGGGGCAGGCGCGCACACGGCCTTCGGTCTCCGAAAGCGCAACGCAGAATTTTTCCGAGCCGGTCGCACTGCGGCGTCGGAACAGGCACCAAAGTTTTTTCATAAATTATCTCCCTTTCTTGTCGGTTGCTATATTCATTATACTGCCTGGATATCCTGTTGTCAACGAGATTGATAATTTTATGTCAATAATTTTATTCGCCAAAAAACTCGTCATGGATAGCCTTGACCGCCTTCTCGCTGTCCTCCTCATTGATAAGCACGGATATCTTGATCTCCGAGGTAGAAATCATGCGGATGTTGATGCCGGCCATGGCCAGCGCCTCGAACATCTTAGCGGCCACCCCTGCGGCCGAGGCCATGCCCGCGCCGACGATGGACACCTTAGCAACCTGCGTGTTGATGGAAACATCCTCATAGCCGAGCATCTCGGCGCTGTCGCGCAGGATCTGCCCGACACGCTCGGCGTCGTCCTGCCGAATGGTGAACGAGATGGACTTCTTATTGTCCCGGCCGACCGATTGCAGAATAATATCAATGTTGACATTGTGCTTGGCCATCAGCGAGAACACCTTGAACGCCGTACCCGGGGTATCGTCCACGTTGATGATCGCAACGCGCGCGCAGTTATTATCGCGGGCAACGCCCGAAACATTCAGTTTTTCCATGTTAGAACCCTCCTTGACTTTGGTACCCGGATTGCGGGTAAAGCTCGAAACGACCTCAAGGTCGACATTATACTTCTTCGCCAGCTCAACGCTGCGGTTGTGCAGCACCTGCGCGCCGAGCGAGGCCAGCTCGAGCATCTCATCATACGTGATCGCATCGAGCTTGCGCGCCGTAGGCACGATACGCGGATCAGCCGTGTACACGCCATCCACATCGGTGTATATCTGACACAGGTCAGCGCCCAGCTCAGCCGCGATAGCGACGGCCGTCGTATCCGATCCACCGCGGCCAAGCGTGGTCACATCGCCCAGCTTGTTGATGCCCTGAAAGCCCGCAACGATACAGATTTTGCCGTTATCCAGCTCGGCCTTCAGCCGGTCGCCCACGATGCGCTTGATACGCGCGTCCGAATAGTTGGAGTTGGTTTCCAGCCCGATCTGCCAGCCGGTCAGCGAAACGACCGAAAAGCCCAGCTTTTGGATCGCCATGGCCAGCAGCGACATCGAGATCATCTCTCCCGTGTTGAGCAGAACGTCCATCTCCCGCTTGGAGGGATGGTCGTTCAGCTCGGCCGCCTTGGCGATCAAGTCATCGGTCGTGTCACCCTGCGCAGAAACGACCACCACGACCTGATTACCGGCCTTGGCCGTGCTTGTCACAATGTCCGCAACATTCTTCAGGCGCTCGGTATCGGCCACCGAAGTGCCGCCGAACTTTTGCACAATAAGACTCATACTGTTACTGTTTCCTCCTTATATGGCCTGCCCCCGCAATGCGTGGGCCAACCCCTCTCAAATGAACTTGACCGTCGTGCCGACCTCGTCGCAGCGCAGCTGCACAGCCTTCCAGCGCGGGTATTTCTCCGCGCAGATGGCCTGCGCGCGCGCCAGATAATCCCGGTCTCCCTTGTAGACCAGCGCGATGATGGATGGGCCCGCCCCCGAAATAAACGCGCCCAGCGCCCCCAGCTCTTTAGCCTCCCGCACGATGTCGGCGCCGTTTTCGATAAGGCCGAAGCGGTAGGGCTGATGCAGGCAGTCGCCAGTCGCGGCGTCGAGGTTTTCCAGCTTGCCCGTCGTCAGCGAACCGGCCAGCAGCGCGGCGCGCGCTAAATTGTACACCGCGTCGCGGTGCGCAATGGTTTTAGGCAGCGCGGCGCGCGCCTTTTCGGTGGATAGTCTGAAATTCGGGATGAACACGACAAAGTCAATCGCGCCGTGCACCGGCACACGCACGTGCCAGACGCGGCCTTCCTCGAGCAGCGCGACGCAGAAGCCGCCGAGAATAGCCGGCGTCGAGTTA
Organism: Agathobaculum sp.; assembly: GCF_022775115.1. Classification (GTDB taxonomy): domain Bacteria; phylum Bacillota; class Clostridia; order Oscillospirales; family Butyricicoccaceae; genus Agathobaculum. Next base: position 33,491 of record NZ_JALFLA010000053.1, on the reverse strand, counting down.
TCCGGATGCCCCTCGATGGTCGCGGCGAGGTCGATGACGGCCTGCCGGTCAAGCGGTTCGCCCAGCAGGGCGTTTGCGCCCATGATGCCCGCCACTGTGCAGGCTGAGGACGAGCCGAGGCCGCGCGTCTGCGGAATAGCGCAGTCCTCGATGATGCGCATACCGGCAAGCGGCTTGCCGCATTCATCATACACCCTTTTAGCGCATTGGTAAATCAGGTTGCGCGCATCATTGGGTACGAACTGACCGTTTTTGTCCGAAATATCAATTCGGTCGCTCTCCTCAAGGTCGATGATGTTGTACAGCTCCAGCGCGATGCCGATGCTGTCATAGCCGGAGCCCATGTTGGCGCTTGTCGCGGGTACGGTCACACGAACCATTTTCTTCCCTCCCCTTACAGCATACGCATGGCTGCGCGCACCTCGCCGCAGGCGTTCAGCGCAGTGATACGCGCCTGCATATCCGCGGTGGACAGCTTATGCGTTTTGACAACAAAGACGCTCTCCGCCGGTTCCGCCGCGCTTTCGACCGGCAGCCGCGCCTCCAGATCGGCCAGCTTGCCCTTGAAGCGGACATACCACGCGCTTTGCAGCGTATCCAGCGGGCGGAGCAAACCCTTGGAGCCGTCTCCCCACAGGATGCGGCGGCGGTTGTTTCTGTGCTCGATGCAGTCGAGCATATCCGCCACGACCGCCGAAGCAGTCGCCAGCTTGCCCGCGCCTTTGCCATAGAACATGACCTCGCCCGTCGCGTTGCCGTTTACCATGATGGCGTTGAACACATCTTCCACCGCGGCAAGCGGGCTTTCCTTATGAATGAGATGGGGCGCGACATAGGCATAGGCTGTGCCGTCCTCATTACGCACCATGCGGCCGAGCAGCTTGATTACGCAACCCAGCTTATCAGCATTGGCAACGTCCTCGAGCGTGATCTTTGTGATACCCTCGCAGCAGACTTGATCGGGGTCAAACTTGTCGCCCAGTGCAAGGTCGGACAGAATGCATATCTTGCGGCAGGCGTCGTGCCCTTCGATATCGGCGGTCGGGTCCTTTTCCGCGTAGCCGTTGAGCTGCGCCTGCTTAAGCGCGTCCTCAAAGGTAACGCCGTTATGGATCATCTGGGTCAGGATGTAGTTGGTCGTGCCGTTTAAGATGCCGCAGATCTCGTTGATCTCATTGGCGGCCAGGCACTGGAGCATCGGGCGGATGATCGGAATGCCGCCGCCAACCGATGCTTCAAACATATAACCCACGCCGTTTTCCTCGGCAATGCGCAAAAGCTCCTCGCCGCGCGTGGCGACCAGTTCTTTGTTGGAGGTACACACGCTCTTACCTGCCTGCAGGCAGCGCTTGGTAAACTCATACGCCGCGCCCACGCCGCCCATAACCTCGGCCACAACGGCAATCTCCGGGTCGTTTTCGATCACCGAAAAGTCAGTCACGAATTTATCTGCGTAAGGCAGCGCAGAAAAATCGCGCAGATCGAGCACATATTTGACCTCGACCGGCTGGCCGGCCACGCGCGCAATCTTTTCGGCGTTCATCTCGAACACCTCATACACGCCTGAGCCGACCGTGCCGTGACCCATAACTGCTGCTTTTATCATATTCCTTTATTCCTCCGTCATGTTGTTTAATTGGCTCATTCCGAGGCGAGTATCTCAACCTTGCTGACACCCTCAAGCGCTTCCGCGCGGTGCAGCAGCTCTTCCGCCGAATATTGCATCTCACCCGTGCGCGCGGCGATCGTGACCGATGCCTGCCCGCGCATCGGCACCGACTGGTTGACGGTCATCAGATTGGCGCCCGAGTCCGCCATCAGTCCCAAAATGCTCGACAGCACGCCGGGCTGATCCTGCAGCATGAAATGAAACGTGACGATGCGGTCGGTCGTTGCCTCAAAAAAGGGGCGCACGCCATCCTTATACTTATAGTACGCGCTGCGTGACAGCCCCGCGAGCTTAGCCGCCTCGCTCGCGGTCGCAGCTTTGCCGCAGGCAAGCGCTTCGTTGGCCTCGATCACGCGCTGGAACACCTCGGGCAGCAGGGTACGCTCGACGAGATAGTATTTTGGCTTTACCATGCGTTGTCCTCCCCAAAAAGACAAGTGTCTTTTTCACGCTTTCCTATCATACCATAACACACCGCGCAAAGCAAGAGGATAACTGATAAATTTCTCCTTTTTCCGCCCACCCTTTTGATGAAATTGACCAAACCATTTCCGCTTTTTGGACAAAACGTGCATGGTCTATGGGTGTTTTTTGTGCTATACTATAAAAAGCTGTCAAATAAAAACGGAGCGTAGAGAAGTATGAAGCATCAAACATCAAGCGGCAACGGTACCTTCACCACAAAGCTCGGCTTTGTGCTGGCGGCAGTCGGCTCGGCGGTCGGCATGGGAAACATCTGGATGTTCCCCTACCGCACCGGCCAATACGGCGGCGCGGCCTTTCTTATCCCCTATTTACTGTTCGTGGCGCTGTTCGGCTATGTCGGCCTGTCGGGTGAGTTTGCCCTCGGACGGCTGACCGGCACCGGCCCGATCGGCTCTTATGAATACGCAATGCGTACACGCGGCAAGCGCGGGGGCGCACTGCTCGGCTCTATTCCGCTGTTCGGCTCGCTTGGTATCGCCATTGGCTACGCGATCATCGTCGGCTGGGTGCTGCGCAGTTCGTTTGGCGCACTCACCGGCGCGCTGATACACACCGAGCCGGAGACCTTTTTCACCCAGATGAGCGGTGCGCATCTGTCCAGTGTGCCGTGGCATGTGGCCGTTGTGGTCATCACCGCTGCCATCCTCATCCTCGGCGTTTCCGGCGGTATCGAAAAAATCAACAAGATCATGATGCCGACATTCTTCCTGCTGTTCCTGCTGATTGCAGTGCGCGTTGCCTTTCTGCCCGGCGCAGCGGCGGGCTACCGGTATCTGCTTGTGCCCCAGTGGCAGTATCTACTGCGTCTGGACACGTGGATCATGGCGATGGGACAGGCGTTCTTCTCACTTTCGGTCACAGGCTCGGGCATGATCATCTACGGCTCTTATCTCTCCAAGCAGGAGGATATCGTACATTCCTCGTGCGTCACCGCCCTGCTGGACACCTGCGCCGCCATGCTGGCAGGTTTCGCAGTCATCCCCGCGGTGTTCGCCTTCGGCCTTGACCCAGCGGCAGGCCCCAAGCTGTTGTTTATCACGCTGCCCCGCGTATTTCAGCAAATGCCGCTGGGACGGCTGTTCGCACTGTTTTTCTTTGTCTCGGTGCTGTTTGCCGGCATCACCTCGCTCGCCAATATGCTGGAGGCCGTATCTGAAGCCGCGCAGACGCGCCTGAAGCTGCCCCGCAGGGCCGCCGTTCTGCTGTCCGGTGCGGCTACGCTGGCGGCCGGCCTGCTGATCGAATATGAGCCGCTGATGGGGCGCTGGATGGATCTTATCACGATCTACATCGTGCCAATCGGCGCGATCCTCGGCGCGGTGATGATCTACTGGGTGCTGGGCGTGCCCTCCATCCGTCAGGAGCTGATGCAGGGACGTGACGGCAAGCCCCTCGGCCGCGCATTCGCGCCGCTGGCCAAATATGTTTATGTGTTCCTCGCAGCGGTAGTCGTTGTATGCAGCTTTGTAATACCGGGCGGCATCGGTTGATCCCACAACTGATAGAAAGCCCACGGCATAGCCGTGGGCTTTTGCTTATTCTGTTTTATTCGTCGCTGTTTCGGGTTTGTCCGCTGCTTCGGATTTCTCCGCGTCCAGCTCAGTAATCAGATCCTCGCCCACGACCTTATCCGGCACAGTTTCGCCTTCAAAGACCTTGACGAAAGTCTCACCGTCCATCGTTTCGTTGCGAATCAGATATTCCGCCACGCGCTTCATCTCGTCCATATGCTCAGAGAGCAGCTTTTCACAAGCGTGGTGCGCTTCCTCCACAATGCGGTGTATCTCCTCGTCAATCTCGGCAGCCTTGACCTCCGAATAGCCCTTGCCCGCGGCAAAGTCACGGCCGAGGAATATCTCGCCGTTATCTGAACCGTAGTCAATCGGACCAAGTTTTTCGCTCATGCCATAGCTGGTGACCATGGCGCGCGCCATCTGGGTCGCCTGCTTGATATCGCCATACGCACCGGTCGAGATATCCTCCATCGTCAGCTGCTCGGCCACGCGGCCGCCCAGACAAACGATGATATACTCCTCCATATACTTGCGCGTGCGATACGCCTGATCCTCCTCCGGCAGCGGCATGGTAAAGCCGCCTGCGCCCGACGAGCGCGGGATAATCGTGATGTGGTGTACGGGGTCCTGCGTCGGCAACACATGGAAGCAGATCGCGTGACCAGCTTCGTGATACGCGGTCAGCTTCTTGTCCTGCTCGGTGATGATGTGGCTCTTCTTCTCCACACCCATGACAACCTTGAGCAGCGACTCCTCGATCTCCTCTTGAGAAATCAGCTTTTTGTTGCGCCGCGCGGCCAGCAGCGCCGCCTCGTTGAGCAGGTTTTCCAAATCCGCGCCGGTAAAGCCCGCCGTCGTCTTGGCGATGTCCGAAAACTTGATATCGGGGTCGAACTGCTTGTTGCGCGCGTGCACCTTGAGGATGGCCTCACGCCCCTTGACATCGGGCGCGCCGACATAGACCTGACGGTCGAAACGACCCGGACGCAGCAGTGCGTTATCCAGAATATCCTTGCGGTTGGTCGCAGCGATGACAATAACGCCCTCGTTCGCACCGAAGCCGTCCATCTCGACCAGCAGCTGGTTGAGCGTCTGCTCGCGCTCATCATGGCCGCCGCCGAGACCCGCGCCGCGCTGGCGGCCGACTGCGTCGATCTCATCAATGAATACAATGGCAGGCGCGTTCTTTTTAGCCTGTTCAAACAAGTCGCGCACGCGGGAAGCGCCCACGCCAACATACAGCTCGACAAAGTCCGAGCCGGAGATCGACAGAAATGGTACGCCTGCCTCGCCCGCGACGGCGCGCGCGATCAGCGTTTTACCCGTGCCCGGAGGGCCGACCAGCAGCACGCCCTTGGGGATGCGCGCGCCGATCTGCACGAATTTCTGCGGATTCTTGAGAAACTCGACGATCTCCTGCAGTTCGGCCTTTTCCTCATCCGCACCGGCCACATCGTTGAACGTCACCTTGCGCTTATCATCCTGCGCAAGCTTGGCGCGCGCCTTGCCGAACTGCATCGGCCCCGCGCCGCCGCCCGACTGCTTGTTCATCATAAAATACCAGAATGCGCCCAGCAGCACAAACAGGATGATATACGGCAAAAACTGCGCCCACCACGGCATCTCCGCAGTCAGGATATCCACCTGTGTCAGCGTGCCGTTGTCCATCTGCTCGGTGATGGTAGCGCCGAGCTGCGCCCACCAGATAGAATACGCCGCGCCATTGAGGTCGTAGCTGACCACGCGGTCCCGCCCGCGCAGGTGCATGGTAAGCGTATTGTTCTCGACCCGGAACTGGTCGACCTCACCGTTTGAAAAATAGTTGTAAACATCCAGATAGGTCAACGGTTCGGTCTGCTGCGCCTGACTCACCACATAGCTGACGCCCGCCAGCAGAAACACCAATATGATGAGATAGAGGCCAAGGCCCCTGAGTTTTCCTTTCAAATCGACATAGCACCTCTTTCTTGTTCGTATTTATTCGCCGCCGTAAACAGACGGCTTGAGAATGCCGATATACGGCAGATTGCGATATTTCTCAGCGTAGTCGAGGCCGTATCCGACCACAAACTCATCCGGAATCTCAAAACCAAGATAGTCGACCTTGACATCCACCTTGCGGCGGGCGGGCTTGGACAGCAGCGTACACAGGCGGATGGAGTTCGCGCCGCGCGCCATCAGTATCTGCATCAGATAATGCAGCGTGATGCCCGAATCAAGAATATCCTCAACGATCAACAGGTCACGCCCGTCGATCGGCTGCTCGATATCCTTGATGATCTGCACCTCGCCCGTGGTCTTGGTGCCCTTGCCATAGCTCGATACGACCATGAAATCAATGTTGCTTGGCGTGTCGATCTTCCGGGTCAGGTCGGCCATGAACACATAGGAGCCTTTGAGCACACTGACGATCAGCGGATTCCGGTCGCGGTAATCCGCTGTAATGCGTGCGCCAAGCTCAGCCACCTTGTCCGCTATCTGCTGCTCGGTGAAGTAGATCTCCTTAATGTCCTCTCTCATGTCAACTCCCATAAGCTGTTACCCCTCAATTTTTATTTCGATCCGCGCGCCGCCCTGCGGCGCGCGCGCTATATCCATACCAATATCCTGCACGGCGATTGGCCCGTTCTCATCCGCGATCACCGCCAACTGCGCGCGACGCTGCCGCGGTATCCTGCGGTCGATCATCAGCTTTTTGAGCGAACGGCTCCCGCCGTTCGCGGTCAGCCGAAGCCGGTCGCCCGTCCTGCGCGGACGAACGCATAGTGTACCAAAGGATATTGTACCACAATCCACGCAAAAAGTATTGAATGTTTTGTAAAAAACTTCGTTTTTTTCAAGCTGCCGTATGCACAGCCTGACCCTGCCATCCCACACCGCGCCGGCAAAAGGCACCGAAAGCAGAACCTCCACCAGCGGCGCAGGCATTTCCGCGCGGCTGATACGCAGCAACTCGTATTCGCGCCATGCGCGATAGCCATACGGCAGGCTGCACACAGCCGATGGATCGTCCGTTTCGAGCAGCTGCTCGAGCGAGCGCACATGAACGGCGGCAAAGTCACGCGCCGGTACACCGCATACCGCTGCCAGCCGCCGCAGCGCGCGCGAGCGGATTGCCGGATGTGCCGCGCGCAGCACGGACACGCGCCACGCACCTTCACCTTCAGCCGCCGCATCAGTCAAATCGCGCGCCTGCTCGGTCAGGCAGGCGTCGTCCTGCCGCAGCAGACGGCCCAGCCGTGCCGCCGCGTCCGACAGCGCGGGGTTGATTTCCCGCAGGAGCGGCACGACGCCGTGCCGGATGCGGTTGCGCGTGTAGTCGTCCGTCTGGTTGGTACTATCGATCACAAACACTTGCCCCAGCGCCGCCAGATAGGCTTCGATATCAGCCCGCTCGACCTCGATCAGCGGGCGGATGATTTGCCCGCGCACCGGCGGAATACCCGCCAGCCCCCTTGGCCCGGTGCCGCGCGCCAGATGGAACAGCATGGTCTCGATCTGATCGTCTGCCGTGTGGGCGGTAGCGATCTTGCCGCCCTGCGCCAGCGCCGCCAGCCGCGTATAGCGCACACGGCGCGCCGCCGTCTCGATACTCTGCCCGCTGCGCGCGGCCTCTCCGCGTATATCGACACGCTCGGCCGTCAGCGGTACGCCCAGTGCGCCGCACAGCGCGCGGCAAAAGGCTTCATCCCGCTCGGCCTCCTGCCCGCGCAGGCAATGGTTGAGGTGATACGCCCGCACCGGATATCCCAGCGCCAGCAGCGCACGCAGCAGCGCGGTCGAGTCCGCCCCGCCGGACAGCGCGCAAAGCACCGGCTCACCCGGAGCAAGCATTTGATAGTCGGCGATCGTGCGCCTTACCGTGTCCAGCATATGCTCAATCTCCATGGATACGATCAGGGTTGGAAAAGGTCGTATATTGGCCGATCCATTGCAGTTCGACGGTGTTGGTCGCGCCGTGCCGGTTTTTAGCGATGATGATCTCGGCCACGTTTTTCTGGTCGGATTCGTCATCGTAATAATCGTCGCGGTAGATGAACATGACGATATCGGCATCCTGCTCAATCGCGCCCGATTCACGCAGGTCGGACAGCATCGGACGCTTGTCCGAGCGCTGCTCGCTCGCGCGGGAGAGCTGAGACAAGCACACGACCGGCACGTTCAGCTCCTTGGCCATAATCTTGAGTGAGCGCGATATCTCCGCGACCTCCTGCACACGGTTTTCCGTGCGGCGGCCGCCGACATGCATCAGCTGCAAATAGTCGATCACGATCAGGCCCAGCTCGTCCCCCAGACGGCGGCACTTAGCCTTGATCTCGGCCACGGTGATGGCCGGATTATCGTCCACATAGATATTCAGCCTTGCCAGCACGCCGGAAGCACGGGCGATCTTGACCCAATCGTCCCCGTCCAGATTGCCGGTCTTGAGCTTTTGGGATTCGATCAGCGCCTCGCTCGACAAAAAGCGGCTGGCCAGCTGCTCCTTTCCCATCTCAAGCTGGAACACGCACACGCCCGTGCCCTTTTTATCGCCCTTGGGTTTGTCCTTAACGACGGCCTTGGCCGCGTTAAGCGCGATATTGAGTGCAAACGCCGTCTTGCCCATGCCGGGGCGCGCCGCGATCAGGATAAGATCGGACTTGTTCAGTCCGGTCAGCGCGGTATCGAGCGCGTGAAAGCCGGTGGACATGCCGGGGATATCGCTGTCCGACTTGGCGCGCTCATCCAGCTCGGTATACAGCTCGGCGATGACCTCGCTCAAGCGGGACAGCCCCTTGATCTCCCGTCCCTGCCGGATATTGTAGATGCGCTGCTCGGCCAGCTCGGCGATGCTCGCAGCCTCACCCCGCGCTTCGAGCGCGTTGGCCTGTATCTCGCCGCCAGCCTCGGCCAGCTGGCGCAGCAGGCTCTTGTCCCGCACGATGCGGACGTACTCGCCCACGTTGCGCGCGCCGGGCGTGATCTCCATCAGCTGCATCAGGTAAGCGCGCCCGCCTGCCTCATCGTAATAACCCATGCGGGTCAGCATATCAAGGATAGTGACCGCGTCGATGCGCTGCGCGCCGTTGAACATCGAATAGATGGTTTCGAAAATACGCTTGTTCTCGTCCGCGTAAAAATCCTCCGCGCGCACCTGCTCGATGACTGCGGGAATGCAGCCCGGATCGACCAGCATCGCGCCCAGCAGGGACTGCTCCGCCGTCAGATCCTGCGGCAGCTGCCGCGCAAGAAGCTCATCCAATTCCACACCCCCGCCCTTCGACCTAAAAATCAGGTTCCGCTACTTCCTCGATGCAAAATACACCGCTGTGTATGCGCCTATGATCGCCGCCGCAATCGCTATCCATACAGCCAAGCCCATATCCATCCCTCTCCAGCTCTTTCCCGGTTCGTTTTACGCTTCCACGACCTGCACCAGAATTTCGCCCGCGATATCCTGATACAGCTTGGCCTTGACCCGGTGTATGCCAAAGGTCTTGATCGGCTCCTCGAGCACGATCTTCTGCTTGGGCACCTGCAAGCCGTACTGGCGGTTCAGCTCCTCGGCGATCTCCTTCGAGGTGACCGCCCCGAACAGGCGTCCGCCCGCGCCGCCCTTAGCCGGTACCTTGACCGGACTGACCTTGAGCTTTTCCGCGGCCTCGCGCGCGGCCTGCTGCTCGAGCGCGACCTTGCGGGCATGTGCCTCGTCCTGCGCGCGCTTAACGTTCAGATTGTCCGCGGTAGCGGCCTCCGCCAGTCCGCGCGGCAACAGAAAATTGCGGCCGTAGCCCTCGCTGACCTCGATCAGATCTCCCTTTTTGCCCTTTCCCTTCACATCTGCGGTGAGAATCACTTTCATGGTGTGCTTGCTCCTTTTCTGAAAATACGTTTATTCGGAAACGGCGGCACGTTACGCACCCGCCTGTTTTTCGCTTTGCTGATCGGCAAAATAGCCCTGTATCGCCTCGGTAATCATGCGATCGGCCTCGTCCGGCGTGGTGCTTTTCAGCTGCGCGCCCGCCGCCGAGTGATTGCCGCCGCCGCCCAGCCGCTCCATCAGCAGCTGCACATTGACCTGCCCCGCGGCGCGCGCCGAAACGGCCATGTCCGCCCCGCTGCGGAAGGCAACGACGCTAGCCCGCGTGCCAATGATGGACAGCAGCTCGTCCGCTGCCTGCGCGGCCGCCACGCGGTCGACCTCCTCATCGGTCAGCGCGAAGATCACACCCTGCCCGCAATCCCGTGCGGAGGAGATGAGCTTCTGCCGCTCCATATACTGGTCAAAGCTGGACTGGAACAGGCGCTTGACATCGCTCACCTCCGCGCCCGCGCGGCGCAGATAGGCCGAAGCCTCAAAGGTGCGCACCCCCGTGCGGGTCGAAAAGCCCTTGGTATCCAGATAAATACCGGCCAGCATGGCCTCGGCCTCACCGACTTGAATGCTGCTCGTTGGCACCATGTATTGCAGCAGCTCGCTGACCAGCTCAGACGCCGAGGAGGCATACGGTTCGTGCAGCGACACGACGGCGTTCTCAATATAATCGGCCGCACGGCGGTGGTGATCGACCACCGCGACCTTATTAATAGATTGCAGCAGCGCTTCGCTCTCCACATAGCCCGGGCGGTTGACGTCCACCACGATCAGCAGTGTGTTGAAATCACACATGATCATCGCGTCCTCCGCGCTGATGAACACATTCTTGTATTCGGGCAGCGTTTCGAGACGCGCGATCAGGTCGCCCGCCATCGTCCGCTCCCGGTCGACCACAATGTGCACCGGCTTGCCCTTGACGCGCGCCGCGCAAACCATACCGGCCGCCGCGCCGATCGCGTCCATATCACTGTTGCGATGCCCCATGACGAGCACCTGCGACGAATCACGGATGAGCTGGGTAAGCGCGTTGGCGACAACGCGGCTCTTGACCTTGGTGCGTTTTTCCAGTTCCTCGCTCAGACCGCCGAAAAACTCAAAGGCATACCGGTTTTTGATGACCGCCTGATCGCCGCCGCGTGAAAGCGCCATGTCGATCGCAAGCCCGGCATACTGGTAGCTCTCAGCCAGCGTTTCTCCGTCCCGTCCGATGCCGATGGACAGCGTGGCGATCACGCCTTCGTGGTTCTGTATCTCGCGCACCTCCTGCAGGATGGAGAACTTGCGCGCGGCCAGCTTTTCCAGCTCGGTATTTTCCAAGATGAAGATGTATTTGTCCCGGTCGAACTTGCGCAGCACCGCACCGCAGTCCTGCGTCCAGTCGGACAGGCGCTTGTCGATATTAGCCAAAATCGCGGATTTCTCCGAATCGTTGGCGTTCTTCATCAGCTCCTCGTAGTTGTCAATGGCAATGATCGCCAGCGCGGGGTGGCGGGTCTCCGCCTCGTCGCGCAAGCGAACGAACGCAGTGCAGTCGATAAAATGCAGCATCATCATCTGCCCCGCGCCGCTCGGCACCATGCTGCCGAACACATGATAGGCGCGCCGCCCCATGCGCAGCTCGCCGGGGAACTCGGTCTTACCCTCAATCAGCCAGCGCGTTTCAAACGTCGGCGCAAGCTCGGTGATGCGCATATGGCGCGCACCGCTCAGGCCCGAGGTGATCTCGGCAAAGGCTTCGTTGCACCAGACGATCTCACCTGTCGTCGCCAGCGCCACAACCGTCGCCAGCGGCGAGCGCACCACGCTCGGGTGTATCTCGCCCCCCTCGATGGTGATATTGTGCATCAGCTCCTGCATCCGATGCTCTTCCTCGCCCGCAAGGCGCTGTGTTACCAGACGCAGCGCAACACAGATCGCAATGCCGATGAGACCGTACGGCACGGAGTAAAACAAGCCTCCCGCCGCAAACAGCAGGAACAGGACAAAGAACAGCGTATATCCTGTCTGATTGGTGATATGAAATGATTTCTTCAAATTCCCGCCCCCCTTTCGGACGCAAATATGCAGACTAATTATATCATCGGTTGGCAACAATGTAAACAAAAATCCTCTGCGATGGCTGTGGAACCCATCCTAAAAATCCCCTGCGATGATTGTGTTTTTGCATCAAACGTGATACAGTAAGGACAGACTTAACCTGAACGGAGGATAAAAAATGCAGTTTACCTTTGCACACAATAACCTGAACGTGCGCGACCTTGACCGCTCGCTGGCGTTCTACCGTGACGCGCTCGGTCTGACCGAGGCGCGCCGCCGCACCGCCGAGGATGGCAGCTTTATCATCGTGTTTCTCAGCGACGGACAATCCGCGCACCGCCTTGAGCTGACATGGCTGCGCGACTGGGAGCGCCCCTATAATCTGGGTGACAACGAGTTCCACCTTGCGTTTCAAACGGACAATCTCGCCGCCGCCCACGCCCACCACGCCGAAATGGGCTGCATCTGCTATGAAAACCCGGCGATGGGCATTTATTTTATCGCCGATCCCGATGGATACTGGCTCGAAATCGTACCTGCAAAATAAGCCGGCTCTGCCACCCCAAACGAGAGGAGCGTTGTTTTTGAACCCCTATCTTGATCTGTTTCTCACCTTTGCGCGCATCGGCGTGTGCACCTTTGGCGGCGGTTACGCCATGCTGCCCATCCTGCAGCGCGAGGTGGTGGATGCCCGCGGCTGGGCGACTGAGGACGAGCTGATGGACTATTACGCCATCGGCCAATGCACACCGGGTGTGATCGCGGTCAACACCGCGACCTTTATCGGCTATAAGCTGCACGGTGTGCGCGGCGCTATCTGCGCGACCGCCGGGCTGCTCGTCCCCTCGCTGGCCATCATCACGGTGATCGCGGCGTTCATCGGGCAGTTTGCCCATCTGCCGGCCGTGCGGCACGCCTTTGCCGGCATCCGTATCGCGGTATGTGCGCTCGTTCTGCAAGCCGTGTGGAAAATGGCGCGCAAGGGTGTGACTGATACCGTGACCGCGCTCATCCTGCTCATCACCTTTGCCGCCGTCGCGTTCCTTGGGGCGTCTCCCGTGCTGATGATTGTGCTGGCGGCGGCCACCGGTATCCTGACCGGCGTGATACGGGGGCGGCGCGCATGATTTATTTACAGCTTTTCTGGGAGTTTTTTAAGACCGGCCTGTTCGCGGTCGGCGGCGGTCTGGCCACGCTGCCCTTTCTCAAAGCGATCGCACAGCAGTACCCGTGGTTTACGTCGAACGACCTGCTGGACATGATCGCGGTATCCGAATCGACACCCGGGCCGATCGGCGTAAACACCGCGACCTACGCAGGCTTTCATGCGGCTGGTCTGCCCGGCGCAGTGGTCGCTACCTGCTCGCTGGTGCTGCCCTCGGTCGTCATCATCATCTTTGTCTCCCGCGCGCTGCGGCGCTTTCGCGATTCCACACTCGTCACCCGTGCCTTTTACGGACTGCGCCCGGCCTCGGCCGGACTGGTCTTCGGCGCGATGCTCGAGGTATTTGTCTCCTCTCTGCTCCATACCGAGCTGTGGAACGGCCTCGGCAGCCTTATCGCCGTGCTCAACCTGCCCGCGATTGCGTTATTTCTGCTGCTGTCGGTCGGCATCCAAAAGCTGCCCCGGCTGCACCCCATTCTATTCATCCTTGCCGGGGCGGTGTGCGGTGTGCTCTTTCAGTTTTAGGACATCTGCCCCATCGACAAAAACGGCGGAAAGAACATCTTTCCGCCGTTTTCGCCTTACCCCCCTATTCTCTTGCCAGATAATCCTCGATGATATCGCTGAAATGCTCCGCAGCAACACCATTCTCTTGCAGCATGACACTCAGCCTAAGCGTCTCTTCATAGGTTTCGGCAATATCATTCAGGCTTATCACAACCGTCGTGCTGTCGTAAGCCGCGATACCATACTGCACCCGATTATTTTGTCGCTGCTCGATTACGACATAGCGAACCATGCCTGCCCCCTCCTTCTTATGTTAATAAAAATTAATAGCTGCATATATTATTTTACGCCCCCGCTGCGCTTCTGTCTGTCGATAATTGTCGATTATATATAAATTGCGCATAAAAAATTACAGCCGTTCGCACACTCTTCCCAGAATATTCCTTATTTTTCCATTAATTGTTCGGCCAACGCGCAGGCATCCTCAATGCAGCCTGCGCAGCTGCGGCGCACGACACCGTCCGCCACACCCTTCAGCTCGCGGCAGATGATAGTGCCATTCTTCTGCTCAAACGCCTCTCCGATCTCTCTGGCCGTTTGATAGGTTTTCGCCTTGGTCTTCCCGGGCTGCCCGCAGCCCGCGCTGCCCTGCAGGCCGGCCAGCATGAACACACCGGTCAGCGCGCCGCAGACCCCCATCATGCCCATGCCAAGGCCAAAGCCCTCTGCCATCTTGTACGCAGTCTCCTCGTCCACGCCAAACTGGTCGCAATAGGCGCAGACCACCGCCTGCGCGCAGTTGTAGCCCTTGTTGTGCAGGATCTGTGCCTGCCGTGCCCGTTCTGTCATTTGTTCGCACACTCCTTTATCAATATTCTACCTGTCCAAAATAATATAAGATCGCGTTACACTGCGCGCGTGCCTGCGCCTGCCAATCCTCCTCACTGTCGATAAACTGCTGATCCTCCTCGTTGTCGATAAAGCAAAACTCACTCGTCAACGCAGTGATCTGCAACGATGCCGCCACGCGATTGGTATAATAATAATCATCGCCGCTCTCACCCTCGCGGAACACGATCTGGCGCAGGGGCAAACCCAGCATACGGTATTCCTCCAGCATCGCCTCGGCCAGCAGGTAGCTCGGCCCGCCCTCCTTGTCCGACACCTGCGCGAGCATCTCCGCGCCGCGCGCAACCGTGTTAGCCGCATTGTGGTGGATGCTGAAGAACAGGTCGGCGGATTCGGCGTACTGCTCCATCACCGTGCCGCGCAGCGAAAGTGAGCTGCCTTCCTCGAGCGTTTCGCGCACCATGATGACATGGACACCCGCCTGCTCCAGATACTGCCGCAAATACTGCGCCACATACAGGTTAATATGCTTCTCGTCAAGCGTTTTATCCGCATTGTGCGCGCCGATGTCCTTGCCGCCGTGCCCTGCGTCGACGATGACGGTCATCCTGCCGTCCAGATGCGAGGTGCGCGGCTCGGGAGGCGGCTCAGGGGCAGGCTCGTCGGTCACCTCGATGGTATAATCCCGCATACGGATGAGATAGTCCGCGCTGCAATAGCGCGAGGCCGTGCTGTCCGCCGCGTAGAGATGCGCCCAGCCATCCGTGATGCTGTCCACCACGATCTCCGCGCCATTGTCCAGCCGTCCGCTCATCGTGTAGTGCGTCCCCGGACCGGTACGGATGGTCAGAAAGGTGTCCACCTTGACCTGATACACACCGGCTTGGAACACCGGCACGGGTTCGGGTGCGGGTGCGGGCTCCGGCGCTGGTTCGGGTTCCGGCATAGGTTCGGGCGCGGGCGCGGGCTCCTGTTCGGGGTCGGGGGCAGGCGCGGTGACCGTTTTGATCTGCACGGTTTTGGTCGTGTTTTCAAACCCCACGGCAAAGCCCACCGCGGCTGATACATCCGCGATTTTATAATAGTTGTTGCCGTTGATATTGTAGCCCTGCATCTCCACACCGCTGCCGTCGAGCAGCACCTTGGCGGTCGAGCTTTGCACGCGGAGCGATTCCGCCGGCACGCTCGTCAGCTCCCCGCCCACCGCGGTATACGCCCGCCCGCTGAGCAGATCGACCGCCTGCGTGGCCGCATCCCATGTGACATCGAAGGACGAGGCCGTTCCGTTGAGCAGCGAGGCGATGTCCCGCAGCTTAAAATAGTTGTAGCCGTCAATATTATAGGCCTGCGGACTGACCGGCTGCCCGTTGACCTGCACCTGATGGGTCGATGGAACGATCCGCACCTCGGCGGCAGCCGCGGCCGCCGTCATGAACAGGAGCGCGCCAAGCAATATGACCGTCCGTTTGATACGCATAATATACCTCCATGCCGTTCGAATGGATATACTGGCAAGTATACGGAGGTATTTTAACACGAACGCGGTCGCATTTCAATGCCTTGGCAAAAAAGCGGCACATTTGTAATATTACAAATACACCGCTTATGTTACAGCTTATTGTCACGCAAACAGGTGCAGGCCACGGCTGCGGAAGTATTCGTCCAGCCGTTCCTTGCTGCTGTTAACGACCAGTTCCTCCGGAAAGCCGACCTCCTCAAGCATTTCCAGCGCCTGATCGACCCGACCGACCATATATTCAATATGAGCGTCGCTGTTGACCACGACCGGCACTTCGTACCGCATGCACAGGCGCGCGATCTCCGCGCAATGCGCGCGGCTGCCCTTGCGGATGCCGGCAAAGGAATGATTGTTGATTTCGACCAGCTTACCGAATCGGCTGCATTGGGAGATGATATGCTCCTTATCAAACTCGAACTTCGGGTTGCCGGGGTGGCCAAGGGCGTTGACGCGCGGGTCGTGCAGTACGGCCTCGAGCGCCTCGGTATGCGCCGCGATCGTCGCGGGCGCAAAGCAGCTGTCGTGGAAGGAGGCAAGCGCAAACTCCATCGGCTGCAGGCTTTTGGAGTGCATGTCGTCCAGCCGTCCGCCGGGGCAGATATTGAACTCGATCCCCCGGATAACGGTCACGCCCTCGATGGTGCGCGGCAGGATATCCAAATTGGAAAAATGCCACTCGTGCGGCGCATCCGGCAGGTTCGGACCGTGGTCGGTGATGCCGAGCGCGAGCAGGCTTTTATTTTTTGCGCCGCGCGCCATTTCATATACGGTCGAGTACGCATGGCTGCTGGCAATCGTGTGCGTGTGCAGATCTGCTACGATTTGCATGGGTCAGTTCCTCCCTATGGCAAGGCGCTTGGCCCTTGCCGTGTCAATTTCCGTATTGCTTGAGCATACGCTCCTGCAGCTCCTTAGCCGCATTGAAGCCCATCTTTTTCTGGCGGTCGTTCATTGCGGCGACCTCAATGATGACCGCAAGGTTGCGGCCGGGCTTGACCGGAATGGTCAGGCTGGGCACCGCGATATCAAGAATGCTGGTCGTCTGCCCGTCCAGTCCGAGGCGGTCGTACTGCTTGCCGTCCTCCCACGGCTCAAGGTTGATGACCAGCTCAACCTTTTCGGTCATCTTGATTGCGCCCACACCGAAGATACGGCGCACATCCACGATGCCGATGCCGCGCAACTCAATAAAGTGGCGGATGACCTCGGGCGCAGTGCCGACAAGCGTCTTGTCCGACACGCGCTTGATCTCGACCGCGTCGTCGGCAATCAGGCGGTGTCCGCGCTTGACCAGCTCGATGGCGGTCTCCGACTTGCCGACACCCGAATCGCCGAGCAGCAGCACACCCTCGCCGTATATCTCAATAAGCACGCCGTGCAGCGTGACACGGGGCGCAAGATTGACCTTAAGCGAGGCGATAATCGCGCTCAGAAAGGTGGAAGTGAACTCATTGGTGCGCAGGATGGGCGTATTGTGCTTGCGCGCCGCCTCCATGCACTCAGGGAACACGTCGATATTGCGGGAGACGATGAGCACAGGAATGCCCGTGGCGAACAGACGGTCAAAGCAGGCAAAGCGCGCCGCGGGCTCCATGCGCTCGACATAGCTCGACTCCACCTTGCCGATGATCTGGATGCGGTTGGGGTCGAAATAATCAAAAAAACCGGCAAGCTGCAGGCCGGGACGGCTGACGTCATCCTTGGTGATCTCGATCTTCTCAAAGCCCTCCGGGCCGTACACGATCTCCATGTCAAATTCCTGTATCAGATCGCCCAGGCTTACGCCAAATTCTTTTAACTGCATAATAATGCTCCCTCCCGCCAAAGCAATGCTTCTAAAATGTATGTGATGCTATTATACCCTTGATTCCTCCGCTTTTCAACGCTTTCTGTCATTTCGTGACAAAAATATCAAAACCGCGCCGCGTGACGCCCGCCGCACGGCGGTTCTTCCTCTCCCCCGCTGCGTTATTTTTCTCCCGTGCGGCGCGCAGAAACCGCCGCAAACACCGCGAGCAGGCCGTTTTCCTGCTCCCAAACGTCCGGCGGAGCGTGTCGGCCTCCCTGCCCGGTATGGCGGAAAAAAGTTTTTCTTGATTTTCTGCGATAAAGTGGTACAATGGTAAATGACTTTTGTTGCTTGAGGAGGAACCCTGCCATGAAAACCAAAAAGCTGCTGACGCTGCTGCTCGCCGGCGCGATGAGCCTTTCCCTGCTGGCCGGCTGCGGCGGCAATACGACCAACACCGGCACTGACACCGCCGCCGATACCGCCGGCACGGCGGACACCGCGGAAAGCGACCTTGCCTATGTGCGCGACAAGGGCAAGCTGACCATCGGTTACACTGTGTATGAGCCGATGAACTACACTGACGCCGAGGGCAACTTCACCGGCTTTGACACCGAGTTTGCCACCGCCGTCTGCGAAAAGCTGGGCGTTACGCCTGACTTCATCGAGATCAACTGGGATACCAAGGTCGTTGAGCTGAACGCCAAGAGCATCGACTGCATCTGGAACGGCATGACCATCACCGACGAGCTGAAGGCCAACATCGCGGTCTCCGACCCGTATGTCAAGAACATGCAGGTCATCGTCATCAAGAACACCAACAAGGATATCTTTACTGATGCCGCCTCGCTGTCCGCGGCCAACCTTGTGGCCGAGGCCGGCTCGGCCGGACAGGCTGCCATCGAGTCCGACGTGAGCCTTTCCACCGCCAACCTGACCACGGTCGCCAAGCAGACCGACGCACTGCTTGAGATCGAGTCCGGCGCGTCCGACGCGGCCGTGCTCGACTGGACGCTTGCCAAGAGCATGATCGGCGAGGGCACCGACTTTGCCGACCTGATGATCGTTGAGGGCGCCGAGCTTTCGGTTGAGGAATACGGCATCGGCTTCCGCGCGGGCAGCGACCTGTGCACCGAAGTGAACCAGATCATGACCGATCTCATCAGCGACGGCACCCTGCCCGCGCTGGCCGAGAAGTACGGCCTGAGCCTTGCCGCGTGATACGCTACATTAAAATAAGGCCGACGGGACAGCTTTTTTCAAGCTGCCCCGCTTGCCTTTGTTTAGGGGAGAGAACGTTTTCATGACCTCGTTGTCCGTTATTTTTTCCAGCCTGACTCGCACCTTTGGCATCAACTGCCAGATTTTCTTCATCACACTGCTGTTCGCGCTGCCGCTCGGCCTTATCATTTCCTTCGGCTCGATGAGCCGCTTCCGCGCGCTGCAATATCTGGTCAAGACCTTTGTCTGGATCATCCGCGGCACGCCGCTGATGTTGCAGATCATCGTGATTTTCTACGGCCCCGGCCTGCTCTGGAAGGGCACGCTGCTGCCCCGCGTCACGGCCGCGTGCGTGGCGTTTGTCATCAACTACGCCTGCTATTTTTCCGAGATCTTCCGCGGCGGCATCCAGTCCATCCCACGCGGCCAATATGAGGCCGGCCAGGTGCTCGGCATGACCAAAAGCCAGATTTTCTTCCGCGTCACGCTTTTGCAGGTCATCAAGCGCGTCATTCCGCCCATGGGCAACGAATTTATGACGCTCATCAAGGACACCGCGCTGGCCAACGTTATCGCCACCAAGGAGATCATCATGATGAGCAAGGAATACGCCACCAAGGGACTGATCTGGCCGCTGTTCTCCACGGCGATTTTCTTTCTGGCCTTCTGCGGCATACTGACGCTGCTGTTCGGCTGGCTTGAAAAGAAGCTCGATTATTTTAGATGAGGAGGCGCCGCCATGTCTATTCTCGAAGTACGCAGCCTGCAAAAAAGCTTCGGCTCGACCCGGGTTTTGGAGGATATCAGCTTTTCGCTCGAGCGCGGGCAGGCGCTGGCAGTCATTGGCTCGTCCGGCTCGGGCAAGACCACGCTGCTGCGCTGCCTGAATTTTTTGGAAACGCCCGACGCGGGCACGATCGCCGTGGGCGGTGAAACGCTGTTTGACGCTGCGCGCCGCGCCAGCGTCAGCGATGCTGAGGTGCGCAAAAAACGCTTGCACTTCGGTATGGTTTTTCAGTCATTCAACCTGTTTCCGCAATATACCGCGCTGGAAAACGTCATGCTGGCCAGCCTGCTGCTGGCCAAGGAACGCTCCGATTACAAGCAGCACCGGCGCGAGATACACGAGCAGATCGAGCACCGCGCCATCGAGCTGCTCGAGCAGATGAGCCTTGCGGGGCGCATGAGCCATTATCCCCACCAGCTCTCCGGCGGCCAGCAGCAGCGCGTTGCCATTGCGCGCGCGCTCGCGCTGCAGCCCGACATCCTCTGCTTTGACGAGCCGACCTCTGCGCTTGATCCCGAGCTGACCGGCGAGGTGCTGCGCGTCATCCGCAGCCTCGCTGCGCAGCACACTACTATGATTATCGTCACCCATGAGATGGCCTTCGCCCGCGACGTGGCCGACCATGTGATATTTATGGACGCCGGGCGCATCGCTGAGGAAGGCTCTCCCGCCGCTCTATTTGAAAACACGCAAAACGAGCGCACCCGCGCATTCCTGAGCCGCTTTTCGCAAAACAGCTAAAGAGCGGCCGCACCTGTGAAAACTTTTCGGCGATTTTTACCAGTACCCCATTTACAAAGCTTTTCAAATGCGTTAAAATAGTCCCGTAATCATTAGATTGCGGGGCTTTTTTGTTGTGTTTTTGTACAGGAATGCATGGTTATTTTTTGGTGGTTTTCTTGTGTGTTTGTGTTGAATTCCTGGAGTTAGTTTGATACAATACAAACATGGGACATTGTGTCCCGCACACTGCATAAAAGCCCAAACGGCCTTTTGCAAAAATTCTTAGAATGGAGATGTTCAACTATGGCTATGGATGCTTTCAGCAAGTCCCTGATGGCTGACAAGCGGGAGATCATCATCGCCCCCACCATCTACAAATTCGCAGACTTCGGTGAGTTCGCCGAGCAGTTCCAGCTCGGTGAGCGCGACGTTGTCCTGACCAATGAGTTTATCTACAAGCCCTTCATGGAGAAGTACGGCCTGAAGTGCCACTATGTATTCCAGGAGAAGTTCGGCGTGGGCGAACCCTCCGAGGCCATGATCGAGACCATGTACGAGACCATCCCGTACGATTCCTACGACCGCGTTATCGCCATCGGCGGCGGCGCCATTATGGATCTCTGCAAGCTGCTCGGCTGCAAGCGCCCGTCCTCCGTACACGAGCTATACTTTAAGCGCGAGCCAATCGTGCACGAAAAGGAAGTTATCGCCATCCCGACCACCTGCGGCACGGGCTCGGAGTGCACCAACATCTCCGTTGCGATCGTTAAGGACGAGAAGGACGGCGTGCTGACCGGCGGCGAGACCAAGCTGGGTCTGGTTTCCGACGATATCATCCCGAACAAGGTCTGCCTGATCCCCGACCTGCTCAAGACCCTGCCCTACAAGCCCTTCGCCTCGTCCGCGATCGACGCGCTGATCCACGCGACCGAGTCCTACCTCTCCCCGCACCGCAAGACCATCACCTCCGAGCTGTTCTCGGTCAAGGCGATGGAGATGATTCTCAAGGGCTTCGTGCAGATCGGTGAGCACGGCCCCGACGCGCGGCTTGACTACCTTGACGAGTATGTGACCGCCTCACTGTACGCCGGCATCGCCTTCCTTAAGGCTGGCTGCGCGACCGTGCACGGCATGTCCTTCCCGCTCGGCGGCACCTACCATGTGCCGCACGGCGAATCCAACTACGCCCTGTTCGGCAAGATCCTTGAGATTTACGATGAGAAGGACCCCGACGGTGAGCTGATGCACTTCAAGCAGCTGGTCGGCAGCATCCTCGGCTGTGAGGCCAAGGACGCGATCCCGGCGCTCAACGCGCTGCTCGAAAAGGTTCTGCCGCTCAAGCCGCTGCGCGAGTATGGCTTTAAGGAATCCGATATCAAGGACTTCCCGGTATCCGTCATGGCCAACCAGCAGCGCCTGATCACCAACTCCTATGTTCCGATGGATCTTGAACTGATGGAGCGCATCTACCGCGAGTGCTACTAAGCGGCCGGTCCTGTCTTCTCAGCAGCGCCGCCACTTGAAAAGAGAAAGGATATTTTGATCGCTATGATGACCAAAGACCAATACATCGAATCCTTACGCAAACTGCATCTAAATCTCTATATGTTCGGACAGAAGGTGGAAAACCCTGTCGATAACGCCGTCATCCGTCCCTCGCTCAACTCCTTTGCCGCCACCTATGAGCTGGCCGAGCAGCCTGAGTACGAGGATCTGATGACCGCCACCTCACACATCACCGGCAAGAAGATCAACCGCTTCACCCACATGCACCAGTCGACCGACGACCTGATCAAGAAGGTCAAGATGCAGCGCCTGCTCGGCCAAAAGACCGCGGCCTGCTTCCAGCGCTGCGTCGGCATGGACGCGATGAACGCTGTGTTCTCGGCTACATACGAGACCGACGAGGCCTGCGGTACGCACTACCATGAGAACTTCCTCAAGTTCCTTACCCGCGTGCAGGAGGAGGACTTGGCGGTCGACGGCGCGATGACCGACGTCAAGGGCGACCGCAGCCTTGCGCCCTCCAAGCAGGCTGACCCCGACCTGTTCCTCCATGTGGTCGAGCGCACACCGGACGGCGTTTACGTCACCGGCGCCAAGGCGCACCAGACCGGCTTTATCAATTCGCATGAGGTACTGGTCATGCCGACCATTGCCATGCGCGAGGGCGATGAGGATTACGCGATCTCCTTCGCCGTGCCGACCGATTCCGAGGGCATCACCCTGATTTACGGCCGCCAGTCCTGCGATACGCGCAAGCTGGAGGAATATAACGACATCGACGTGGGCAACAAGATCTACGGCGGCCACGAGGTGCTGGTCATTTTCGACCGCGTGTTCGTTCCGAACGACCGCATCTTCCTCAACGGCGAGGTCAACTTCGCCGGCATGATCGTCGAGCGCTTCGCGGGCTACCACCGTCAGTCCTACGGCGGCTGCAAGGTCGGTGTGGGCGACGTGCTCATCGGCGCGACTGCGCTGGCGGGCGATATGGCAGGCTCGGCCAAGGCCTCGCACGTCAAGGACAAGATCATCGAGATGACCCACCTCAACGAAACGCTGTACTGCTGCGGCATCGCCTGCTCCTCGCAGGGCGCGCCGACCCGCGCGGGCAACTATCTGATCGACCTGCTGCTGGCCAACGTCTGCAAGCAGAACGTTACCCGCTTCCCCTATGAGATTGCGCGTCTGGCGCAGGATCTGGCAGGCGGCCTGATGGTCACCCAGCCCTCCGAGGCCGACTACCGCAATCCGGCGACCCACGCCTATATCGAAAAGTACCTCAAAGGCGTCGCTTCCGTGCCGACCGAGGATCGTATGCGCGTGCTCCGCCTGATCGAAAATATGACTATGGGCACCGCCGCTGTCGGCTACCTGCCCGAGTCCATGCATGGCGCGGGCTCACCGCAGGCGCAGCGCATCATGATCGCCCGCCAGTCCAACCTTGAGATGAAAAAGCAGCTCGCCAAGGACATCGCCCGCATCAAATAAGCGCCGCGTTATACATAGGCACTCATGACTTTCGTGAGTGCCTATCTTTACAATCGTTTATATCCCGCCGCTGCCAAGCGGATGCAAAGGAGGGACTGCGCACATGCTGCGCTGCACTGTCAAATTCTGCGGCGGCTGCAACCCCCGCTATGATCGCGGCGAGGCCTATCGCACTGTGCGCGCCTCGCTGGCGGATACCGCCGCCTTTTCCTACCCGGAGAACGGCATCCATTACGATGTTCTGCTGATCGTGCGCGGCTGCACCGGCTGTCCCTATCTGTATGAGGAGATTGACGCTGACCACCGCGTCATCCTGACGGCAGGCGATCAGGTCGATACGGCGATCGAGCAGATCCGGCACCTCTCGTAAATCCAGCGGCTGCGCGCACGCGGCCGTTACCCTCAGGAGGATGATAGAAAGATGAAGAAAGTAAGCATTATCTCGGCGGAGGAGGCCGCGCGCAAGGTGCGCGACGGCGATACCATTGCGACCGGCGGCTTTGTCAGCTGCGCCTGTCCCGAAACACTGTCCACCGCGCTGGAAAAACGCTTTCTCGAAACCGGCCATCCGCGCGACCTGACGCTGTTTTTCGCGGCTGGCCAAGGCCACCGGGATGGCACCGGCGGTGACCACTACGGCCATGAAGGGCTGGTAAAGCGCGTCATCGGCGGCCACTGGGACCGCGCGCCCCGGCTCGGCGATCTGGCGCTCGCAGGCAAGATCGAGGCCTACAACCTGCCGCAGGGCGTTATCTCCCACATGTACCGCGATATCGCGGCGCACAACATCGGCACGATCACCCACGTCGGCCTATACACTTTCGCTGATCCCCGCAACGGCGGCGGCAAGCTCAACGATGTCACCAAGGAGGATCTGGTCAAGGTCATCAACATCGAGGGCGAGGAGCGCCTGCTGTACAAGGCTTTTCCGATCGACGTTGTGTTCCTGCGCGCTTCCTACTGCGATGAGTACGGTAACTGCACCGTCCACCGCGAGATCGGCCCGCTGGATGTCACCGCTATGGCGCAGGCCTGCAAGAATTCCGGCGGCAAGGTCATCGTGCAGGTGGAGAAAATCGTGCAGGGCGGCTCACTCGACCCCAAACTGGTCGCCATCCCGGGTATTTATGTCGATTCGGTCGTTATCGGCACGCCCGAGGACAACATGCAGTGCCTCGGTATGCCGTATGACGGCGCGCTGACCGGCGAGTTCCGCATCCCGGTCGACGCGATCCCCCCCATCCCGATGGATGCCAAAAAGATCATTGCGCGCCGCGCGGCCATGGAGCTGCCGCCTGACGCGATCGTCAACCTCGGCACCGGCGCACCCGAAAAGATCGCAAACGTCGCCGCCGAGGAGGGTATTTCCGACAAGATGACGCTGACCGTTGAGGCAGGCTCGATCGCGGGCGTGCCCTACGGCGGCACACAGTTCGGCGCGGCCGCCAACGCGATGTGCATCATCCCGCATAACGTGCAGTTCGACTTCTATCAGGGCGGCGGCCTTGATGTTGCCTTCCTTGGTCTGGCCGAGACCGCGCCCAACGGCGACCTGAACGTATCCAAGTTCGGCACCCGACTGGCCGGCGCCGGCGGCTTTATTGATATCACCCAGAACGCCAAAAAGGTCGTCTACTGCGGCACCTTCACCGCCAAGGGACTGAAAACCGACTGTGTGGACGGCAGGCTGGTCATCACGCAGGAGGGCGCGAAGAAAAAGTTCGTCCGTCAGGTCGAGCACATCACCTTCTCGGGCAATTATGCCAACAAGGTCGGCCAGCCTGTGCTGTACATCACCGAGCGCTGCGTGTTCGCGCTTCGCCCGGAGGGCGTGACCCTCATCGAGATCGCGCCCGGCATCGACCTGCAGACCCAGATCCTCGACCAGATGGACTTTAAGCCCCATATCGAGTATCAAGCGGACGGCTCGATCAAGTTGATGGACGCCCGCATCTTCCGCGATGCACTGATGGGTTTGGCGAACGAATAAGTTTCGATTGGATTATGTGTGTATATTGTGTAATTTTTGGGTAAGTTGCTTCGCGCTTGGCAATGTTTTCAAAAAACCCTTGCATTCTCGTGTACATTTTATAAAATATTAACTAACCGAAGATAAGAAAAGGAAAACCGATGCGCCGGTACACCGGTGCATTCAGAAGAAAAGGAGATTTGTCAAATGAATGTTTACATCTGTTCTGCTGCCCGTACCGCTATCGGCACCTACGGCGGCACCCTGCGCGACGTGCACTCCTCCGTCCTCGGCGCTACCGCTGCCAAGGCCGCGATCGAGCGCGCCGGTATTGACGCCACGGCGATCAACGAGGTTCTGTTCGGTCAGGTGCTGCAGGGCGGCGTAGGCCAGAACGTAGCCCGTCAGGTGGCGCTTGGCGCCGGTCTGCCGCTTGAGACCCCCGCAATGACGCTCAACAAGGTCTGCGGCTCCTCGATGCGCGCGATCTCTCTCGGCGCGCAGATGATTCGCTCGGGCGAGAATCAGGTCATGCTGGTGGGCGGCTGCGAGTCGATGTCCGGCGCGCCGTACATCTCCACCAATATGCGCTGGGGCGCTCGCATGAACGACGTCAAGCTCGTCGATATGATGGTTTATGACGGTGTGTTCGACGTGTTCAACAAGTACCACATGGGCATCACGGCGGAAAACGTTGCCGAGAAGTACGGCATCACCCGCGAGATGCAGGACGAGGTTGCCCTTGCCTCCCAGCAGAAGGCCGCCAAGGCAATCGCTGAGGGCAAGTTCAAGGACGAGATCGTTCCGATCGAGGTCAAGAAGAAGAAGGAGACTGTCGTTTTTGATACCGACGAGCATCCCAAGCCGAACACCACGATGGAGGTTCTGGCCAAGCTCCGCCCGGCGTTCAAGAAGGACGGCGGCACAGTAACCGCAGGCAATGCTTCCGGCATCAACGACGCCGGCGCTGCGATGATCATCGCCTCTGAGGACTTCGTCAAGGCGAACGGCCTCAAGCCGCTGGCAAAGGTTCGCTCGTTCGGCTCTGTCGGCTGCGATCCGTCCATCATGGGTATCGGCCCGATCGAGTCCACCCGTCAGGCGCTGCAGCGTGCCGGTCTGACCGTTGCCGACCTCGATCTGATCGAGTCCAACGAAGCGTTTGCCGCACAGGCCGCTGCTGTCAACCGTGAGCTGGGCTTTGATATGGATAAGGTCAACGTAAACGGCGGCGCGATTGCGCTCGGCCATCCGATTGGCGCGGCCGGCTGCCGTATCACCACCACCCTGCTGCATGAGATGCTCAAGCGCGGTGCGAAGTTCGGTCTGTCCACCATGTGCATTGGCGGCGGCATGGGCGAAGCCCTGATCGTAGAGCGCGACGAGCTCTGCAAGTAAGATACATCATTCCAAGGGGGCTTTGCAAAGCCCCCTTGGGAAGCATTTGTTAAATATAGCTGAAAGGAAGTTTTTCCCATGACCGATGTAGTAATTGAGAAAAAGGGGCATGTAGCGATCGTCAAGATCGAGCACATGCAAGCGATGAACGCCCTGTCCACCGACATGTACGCGCAGCTTGAAGAAGCGTTCGACGAAGTCGGCAAGATGGAGGATGTCTATGCCGTCGTGCTGACCGGCTCCTCGGTCGTCAACAAAAAGGGCAAGACCGTCAACTCGTTCGTTGCCGGCGCTGACATCGCGCAGATGTCGACCATGAGCGTTGAGGAGGGCAAGTTCTTCGGCAATGACTCCAATCGCGTTTGCTGGAAGATCGAGAACTTCAAGCGCCCGGTCATCGCCGCGATCAACGGCTTCTGCCTTGGTGGCGGCTGCGAGCTTGCGATGTCCTGTGACATCCGCCTCGCTTCCGACAACGCGCTTTTCGGCCAGCCCGAGGTTGGTCTGGGCATCACTCCGGGCTGCGGCGGCACCCAGCGTCTGGCTCGCATCATTGGTCTTGGCAAGGCCAAGGAGCTGATCTACACCGGCCGCGGCAACTATACCGCGCAACAGGCGCTTGAGATGGGGCTTGTCAACTACGTTTACCCGCTGGAAAATCTGATGGACGAGGCCATCAAGCTGGCTGAGGAGATCGCTGCGCAGGCACCTATCGCTGTCGCGCTCTGCAAGGAAGCGATCAACGTCGGTATGCAGGTCGATTTGAACTCCGCCCTCAAGCTGGAGGGTAACATCTTCGGCGAGTGCTTTGCGACCGAGGATCAGAAGTACGGCATGGCCTACTTCCTTGACAAAAACAAGGATAAGCCTGCTAAGGCGTTCCAGAATAAGTAAAACCCATTCTACATTACCGAAGTAAAGAGAGGTTATTTCAGATGAAAGTTTGTGTATTCGGCGCCGGCAACATGGGCGCACGTATCGCGGAGGTTTTCATGACCAGCGGCCATGCTGTCACCATGATCGACATTAAGCCGGAATTCTGTGAGCGCGGCGTCAAGACCATTACGAGCGACTTGGCTTTCCTTGTCAAGAAGGAGAAGATGACAGAGGAGCGCAAGAATGAGCTGCTCGCCGGCCTGAAGACCTCGGTAGACCGCAAGGATGCTGCCGACGCCGATTTCGTGATTGAAGCCATTCTGGAGCGCATGGATTTGAAGAAGGAACTGCTGCAGGAGTTGGATACGATCTGCCCGCCGCACACCATCTTCGCCTCCAACACCTCCGCCCTGTCCATCACCGAGATGGCCGCTTGCATCCCGAACCGCGCCGACAAGGTCATCGGCTGCCACTTCTTTAATCCCGCGCAGATCATGAAGCTGGTCGAGGTCATCCGCGCAATCCAGACCTCGGACGAGACCTTCAAGACTGTATTCGAGCTGATGGCCGCGTTGGGCAAGACTCCGGTTTCGGTCAACGAAGGCCCCGGCTTTGTTGTTAACCGCATCCTGATCCCGATGATGAACGAGGCCATGGGCATTGTTGCTGACGGCATCGCTTCCCCGGCGGATGTTGATATCGCCATGCAACTAGGCGCCGGCATGAAGTCCGGCCCGCTCCACACCGCCGATCTGGTCGGTCACGATGTTAACCTTGCCATCATGGAGACCCTGTACCGCGAGACCGGCGACCCGAAGTACCGTCCGCACCCGCTGATGCGCAAGATGGTTCGCGCCGGCTGGCTCGGCGTCAAGACCGGCAAGGGCTTCTTCGAGTACGATGGCCCCTTTGGCAAAGAAATTGTCAAGTAAAATGGTATACAAAAAGGGACTGCGCTGTGCAGTCCCCTTTTGTTATTTTTCCTATTTTTCACAATCACTTTACATAAATTTTGGGTAAATTAACGTTTTTTTGTCGAAAGCTAGAAATCTTATTATAGATGCGCTATAATGTCATTAATGTAAAAAGTACAGTCTCACTACGGCGGCTGAGGCTGTAAATGCCGTCAGATCTGCCAATAGCGCGGATAGCACTGCATAACGTGTGTTGGTCAGGCCTATATGCCCGCTATACACGCTGATGGTGTACAAGCTGGTCTCAGACGAGCCGAGTATGACCGCAGCCACACGGCCAACATAGCTGTCCGGCCCGCAGCGCTGCATCAATTCGCTGCCCATTGCCAGCTTTCCGCTTCCGCTGATCGGCCCGAGCAGCGCAAGCGCTGTACACTCGCGCGGGATACCAAGCAGACGGAAAACCGGCGCCAACGCCGCGGCTGCCAGATCAATTGCGCCCGAGGCTCGCAGCATGTATACTACGGTCAGCATACCAACCATAGTTGGCAGAATGCTGATTGCCGTTTCTAAGCCTTTTTTTGCCCCGCGCAAAAAGGTCGGAAACACCTCTACTTCTTTATACAGCGCGTATAGGCCGACCGCAGCGAGCAGCATGGGGATGAACGCACTTTGCACCAACTGCATGATTCCTCCCAGAATACTATAAAAATTGGAAAAATATGAAATTTTTAGTAACATCTTGTTTTTTCGACAAACTTCTCGCGCTGGCTATGTAATAATACCAATTGTAATGCGGCGCATCATTTCCCGCTATTTTTCGTCAGGGAAGAGCGGACGGAGCAGGGTGCTGCTCAGCAGCACGGCTGCAACCGAGGCCGCCGAAGCCAGCCATACCGCCGGCATAATGTCAAACGGCGCGGCCGAGCCGTTTGCCGCGCGTACTGCGGCCACGGTGGACGGGATCAGTTGGATGGACGCCGTATTCAACGTGATCAGCCGCAGTACAGTATCGGGCGCGCCGCGCCTACCCGCCAGTGTGTACAGCCGGTCTGCTGCGCATAGGCCGAGCGGTGTTGCTGCGTTGGACAGGCCAAGCAAATTTGCCGTCACATTTGCGCTGACTGCTTCCATCGCTTCCCGGTCTTTTGCCGCGCTGCCAAACAGTGGCCGCAGCAAGGGCATCATCAAGCGAGACAGTTTGCCCGCTAAGCCGGAGGCTTGGAGCAGCTCCATAATGCCGCTCCAGAAGCACATCAGTCCGGCAATGCTCACCGCGAGAGAGATCGCTTCCGCAGCACCCGTACTCACCGCCGCTGTCACCGCGTCCAGCCGCCCGGTTGCCGCGCCGCATACCAAGGCAGCCGCCAAAAAAATCACCCACACTGTAGAGATCAATCCCAGCTTCCCCCTTACCCTTTTATGCGTCACTAAATCCTTTCGGGATTTTGTGATATAGTTTGGAAAATGAAACAACAGTGGAAATGAAGGAGCGTTACACCATGAAATCAACTGGAATCGTCCGTAAGGTCGACGAGCTTGGCCGCATCGTATTACCAATCGAGCTGCGCAGAACGTTGGATATCGACGTGAAGGATTCGCTGGAGATTTACGTCGATGGCAGCCAGATTATCTTAAAAAAGCATGAGCCGGCCTGTATCTTTTGCAGCAATGCAAAGGATGTGATCCACTTCAAAGGTAAAAATATCTGCCAAGGCTGCGTGCACGATATCGGCCTAATGTAAGGCAGCTACATAACGCACCGGCTATCCCGCGCGGGGATGGCCGGTGTTTTTCTTGCCTCTCACCGCTGTGTGCCGTCCTCCGTTTTGGCGCGGTATTTCTCCCGCGTGGCCATGCCGCCGCGGATGTGGCGCTCCTCTTTATTGGTGCGCAGCACCTCCTGCACGCGGTCATACAGCACAGCATTCAGATTTTTCAGTCGGGTCGTGATATCCTTATGTACGGTGGACTTGGAGATGCCGAATCGCGCTGCGGTCTGGCGCACGGTCGCTTTCTCCTCGATCATATACTGTGCGAGCCGAATGGCTCGCTCCTCGGGTAAGCCCTTCACCATCGTCCCCCCTGCCTGCCGATGCATTTTCTGTTATCAGCCTATGCACCGCAGCAGGCGAGTAGAACGTCCCACGCCGTTTGTATGCGTCCGGCCGTATCCTTCGCTCTCCCCCAACGCATCAAAAAACGCGCTGCCGTTACTTCAGCAGCGCGTGAACGCCTTTCGTATGGTATTCGACCAGCCGGTTGAGATTGACCCGTACCTCGCGCGGGCGGACGCGGTTTTTCAGTATCTGCACCGTGCCGTCTATCAGGTTGCGGGCCATAATCTGCGCAATCAGGTCGCAGTTATCCTCGTCCGCCAGCAGAGGGGCCGTCTTGGCCGCGAACATGTCGATCAGGCTGGGGCGCAGTCCCTCATACCGCGTACCCTTGGCCTGCTCCATGATGAGCAGCAGGCCGTATTTCTCCGCCAGCAGGAGCGAGATGACCTCCTCAGTCAGCAGCACTTGATATTCCCGCGCGCCGGTGCGCGGGTCGAACCGCTTATCCCGAAAGCGCATGATGAGCTTTTTCAGACCGGCCGCCGCGCCGTCCGTCAGCTCATAAAACAGCTCCTCTTTATTTTTGAAATAGTGATAAAGATTGCTCTTGCTGATGTTCACCTTGTCCGCAATCATCTGCAGCGAGGTACGGTCATATCCATATTGCAAAAACAAATGCTGGGATTCCAGCAGTATTTTATGCCTCAGCTCATCCTTCAATACCTGCACAATAGAGACCACCTGTTCATTTCTATGGCTTTTATTATAGCAGTTTGACGGATTTTGTCAATCCCGCCCGGATATCCAAGGACAGCACCGGGCTCTCCCCGTCCCGGCGACGAAAAAAGTCCCTGAAAGCTATGCTTTCAGGGACTTTTTTATGCGGTCAGCCGCCAAATACCTTAAGCATAAAGCCTGCGGCAACTGCCGAGCCGATAACGCCGGCCACGTTTGGCCCCATAGCGTGCATCAGCAGGAAGTTTGCCGGATTGGCCTTCTGGCCTTCCACCTGCGAGACGCGCGCGGCCATCGGAACTGCCGACACGCCTGCCGAGCCGATCAGCGGGTTGATCTTGCCACCGGACAGCTTGCACATGATTTTGCCAAACAACAGGCCGCCCATCGTGGAGAAAATGAACGCCAGCAGACCGAGGCCGATAATCATAAGGGTTTCAACCGTCAGGAACTTCTCCGCCACTGCCTTGCAGCCGACCGATAGGCCGAGGAACACAGTGACAATATTGATTAGCGCGTTCTGCGCCGTGTCCGACAAACGCTCAGTCACGCCGCACTCACGGAACAGGTTGCCCAGCATCAGCATACCGATCAGAGGAGCGGTATCGGGCACCAGCAGGATCACGAAGATGGTCACGGCCACGGGGAAGATGATCTTCTCAGTCTTGGAGACGGTGCGCAGCTGGGTCATCTTGACCTTACGCATCTCCTTGGTGGTGAGCAGCTTCATGATGGGAGGCTGGATCATGGGGATCAGAGCCATGTAGGAGTACGCCGCAATGGCGATAGCAGGCAACAGATCCGCAGCCAGCTTAGAAGATGTCAGAATAGCAGTGGGGCCGTCAGCGCCGCCGATAACGCCGATAGCGGCAGCCTGAGCAGGCATAAAGGAAATCAGACCGCCGGTGACGGGGCCCAGAACCAGGGCCAGCAGGAAGGCGGTGAAAATGCCCAGCTGAGCGGCAGCGCCCAGCAGCAGGGACATGGGGTTAGCCAGCAGGGGACCAAAGTCAGTCATCGCACCGATGCCCATGAAGATGATGGACGGATAGATGGCGTAGTTGACGCCCTGATAGAGCACCCACATGAAACCAACGCTGCTGCCGGAGGGCTCATTGAGCAGACCGGTCAGAGGCAGGTTGGCCAGCAACATACCAAACGCGATAGGAACCAGCAGCAGGGGCTCAAACTTCTTGCCAATGCCCATGTACAGCAGCAGACAGGCAATGGCGATCATGATGACCTGGCGCCAGTCATTAGGCAGAGCGGCGAAGCCGGAGCCTCCAAAAATTGCACTTAAAACTTCTCCAAAGAAACCCATACTTCACCCTCCTTTCAACCGATCGTGACCAGCAGGTCATCGGTGTTGACTGCGGTGCCCACCACAGCGGACACAGACTTGACGGTGCCGTCCACGGGAGCGGAGACCTCGATCTCCATCTTCATGGCCTCCAGCACCACCAGCACGTCACCGGCCTTTACAGCCTGACCAACCTGGCACTCCACCTTGAAGATGTTGCCGGGCATGGGGCTGTTGACAGCGGTCTCACCAGCAGCCACAGGGGCAGCAGCGGGAGCCGCAGCAGGAGCGGGAGCGGGAGCGGGAGCGGGAGCGGGCGCAGCCGCGGGAGCAGGAGCAGGGGCGGCGGCAGGAGCCGCAGCCACGGGAGCCGCAGCAGGAGCCGCGGTGACATTGGTAATACGGAAGGAGTTGGGGCTCATGCCAGACTCCTCGGCAATGGCAGCCATCATCACAGCCACCATCTCACCCTCATCCACCGCGGGAGCAGCGGGAGCGGCCGGCTTGGGAGCAGGAGCGGGAGCGGCCTTCTTGGCAGGAGCGGCAGGAGCCGCCTTGCCCTCAATGGAGCTGACGATCTTGGAGATGATAATGATGACCAGAGCCAGAATGGCCAGCATCATGAACACCACCACGACACCACAGACAGCGACCATCAGAGCCTCGGGCACGCTCAGCGGGGTAAACGGGTCCAGAATTGCTTTGTTAATATCAGGCATAGATCAGACCCCCCATTAACCCAGGGTGACCAGCAGATCGTCGGTGTTGACAGCAGTGCCAACCACAGCAGAAACAGCCTTAACAGTGCCGTCCACGGGAGCAGAGACCTCGATCTCCATCTTCATGGCCTCCAGCACCACCAGCACGTCGCCAGCCTTCACAGCCTGACCAACCTTGCACTCCACCTTAAAGATGTTGCCGGGCATGGGGCTGTTGACAGCAGTCTCACCGGCAGCCACAGCGGCGGGGGCGGCGGCAGGTGCGGGAGCAGCGGCAGGGGCGGGAGCAGCAGCGGGGGCGGGGGCAGCAGCAGGAGCCGCCACAGGGGCAGCCACAGGAGCCGCAACCGCAGGAGCAGAGGAGACATTGGTGATCCGGAAGGAGTTGGGACTCATGCCGGAC
>NZ_JALFLA010000038.1 GCF_022775115.1 Agathobaculum sp. | reverse complement strand
TCCCCACTGCTGCCTCCCGTAGGAGTCTGGGCCGTGTCTCAGTCCCAATGTGGCCGTTCAACCTCTCAGTCCGGCTACTGATCGTCGCCTTGGTGGGCCGTTACCCCGCCAACTAGCTAATCAGACGCGAGCTCATCTAAAGGCGATAAAATCTTTGACAGTTTGCCGATGCCGACTTACTGTATTATGCGGTATTAGCAGTCGTTTCCGACTGTTATCCCCCTCCTAAAGGCAGATTGCTCACGCGTTACTCACCCGTCCGCCACTAAGTTAAGAATTCCATCTCCGAAGAGATTTCCAAATTAACTCCGTTCGACTTGCATGTGTTAGGCACGCCGCCAGCGTTCATCCTGAGCCAGGATCAAACTCTCTAAATTTTGTATCGAAAGAGCCCAAGCTCATTCAATCGACTTTAGAGTCTGACGTGTCGGTTTGTTTTTAGTGGGGTTCCGACACCCACCGATTTACCAAGAGTAAATTACTCTCAGAATTTCAGGTTCGCACTACACACTTTTCAAGTGTTTCGCTTTCTCGTTGTTTAATTTACAAGGTACAATCACTGCCGGATGCCGCAAGGTCAAACGCCTCTTGTTCTCCGTGACAGCTTATTTAGTTTACCATACTTCATTCAGTTTGTCAAGAACTTTTTTTAATCTTTTTTCAAGATTTTTGAGCCGTTACCCGACTTTTCTGAACTTTTCCGGTATCCTCCGCCGCCGAAGCAGCTTACTCAGTATACCAAACTCCTTTTCGTTTGTCAAGAACTTTTTTCGCTCTTTTTCAAACTTCTTCGTTCAGCCTACCGCTCCGCTCCAGACAGCTTATTCAGTATAACGGCTTGCCGCAGAAATGTCAACGGTTTTTTTCATTTTTTCGCAGATTTTTTCGAGGACTTGTGAAAGCCCCCGATCTCTGCTATAATTTTCAATATCATCCCTCATTCTTATCGCAAAGGAGGCGTTGGCTTGCCGATCAAGATATCCGATAGCCTGCCCGCGCGTGCGGTGCTGGAAAGCGAAAATATTTTCGTCATGACCGAGCACCGCGCCATGACGCAGGATATCCGTCCGCTGCGCATCGCGCTGCTCAATCTGATGCCGCTCAAGATCGTGACCGAAACGCAGATCCTGCGCTGTCTGTCCAACACACCCATCCAGATCGAGGTCGACCTGATTCAAACCCAAACCTATCAGTCCAAAAACACACCCGAGGATCATTTGCTCACCTTTTATAAGTGGTTTGATGATATTCGCGGGCAAAAGTACGATGGTTTCATCATCACCGGCGCGCCGGTTGAGAATATGGCGTTTGAGGAGGTTGAATATTGGGACGAGCTGGTAGAGATTATGGACTGGACGCGGACCCATGTACACTCCACGCTGCACATCTGCTGGGGCGCGCAGGCCGGCCTGTACCACCACTACGGCATCCCCAAATATCCGCTGCCGGAAAAAATGTCCGGCATCTTCAAGCATCATGTTCTCTGCCCGCGCGAACCGTTGATGCGCGGTTTTGACGATGTGTTTGCCGCTCCCCATTCGCGCCATACCGAGGTGCGCGCCGATGATATCCGCGCAAATCCCGCGCTGACGCTGCTGGCCGAATCGCACGAGGCAGGTGTGTATATCGTGGAGGCGATGGGTGGCCGCCAGATCTTTGTGCTGGGGCACGGAGAATACGATTCGGACACGCTCAAAAACGAATACGAGCGCGATCTGGGCAAGGGTATGAACCCCACCGTTCCTAAGCATTATTTCCGCAACGACGACCCCAGCGACCAAATCCTTGTCACATGGAAGGCGCACGCGCACCTGTTTTATACCAACTGGGTCAATTATTATGTCTATCAGACCACACCTTACCTGCTCGACAAGCTTTGACCTTTGTTCGTTTGCATATGGCAAACCCCGCCGCTCAGCCGAGCGACGGGGTTTTTGTTCATTTTTTCGTATGCATATGGATCAAGTGGCACAGCGTCATCAGGCTGTCCGACAGGTGAACGTTCTCCACCGGCACGCCCAGCCCCTCCAGATGCAGATCCTCGCCCGTAAAGTTCCACAGGCCGCAGATGCCGTGATCGACCAGATCGCGCGCCATCTCCGGCGCGAGCCTGCGCGGCAGCGCCAGCACAGCCACATCCGGCTTGTATTGATCCAGAAATGTATACAGCGTGTCGATCGGACGCACCTCATGCCCGCCGAACCGTCTGCCGACAATGTCCGGATTGGCGTCAAACGCGCAGAGCAGCACAAAGCCGCTGGCGGTAAAATCAAAGTTGTTGAGCAGCGCCCGTCCCAGATTGCCCGCGCCGATGAGGATGGCAGTGCGTCCGGCTGGCAGACCGAGGATCGAGCCTAACTCCTCCATCAGCTTTTCCACATTATAGCCATAGCCCTGCTGGCCAAATCCCCCGAAGCAGTTGAAATCCTGCCGTATCTGCGAAGCGGTCAGCCCCATGCGCGCAGCCAACGCGCGCGAGGAGATGCGCTGCACCCCTTCGGCCTTCAGCTCCGAGATATTGCGGTAATACCGCGGCAAGCGCTGCACGACCGCTTTCGAGATCTCTTGTTTGCGCTCCACAGATATTCACCCTCTTATCCTGTGCATATTGCGGCCGTTTATCACAGGCCCGCGATCGTCTCAAGCACGTGGTTGGTAAAGTCCTCGGCTGTCGCGCCGGTGTCCCGCCCGGTGATGACGTACTTGCGCTCCTCAACCATGCAGATGTCGAGCGCACGGTCAAGCTTGCGCGCCAGCTCGATCTCGCCGATATGCTCAAGCAGCATCACTGCAGCGCGCAGCATCGAGGACGGATCGGCATACTTGGCGCGTCCCTCCTGCACCATGCGCGGCGCAGAGCCGTGGATGGCCTCGAACATCGCATAGCGCTTGCCGATGTTGGCCGAGCCGGCCGTGCCCACGCCGCCCTGTATCTCCGCCGCCTCGTCGGTGATGATATCACCGTACAGGTTGGGCAGCACAACGACCTTGAAATCGCGGCGGCGCTTGTCATCCAGCAGCTTGGCGGTCATGATGTCGATATACCAATCGTCAAACTCGACCTCCGGATACTCGGCAGCCACCTTCTGGCAGGTATCGAGGAACTTGCCGTCGGTCGTTTTGATAATATTGGCCTTTGTGACGCAGGAAACACGGTTTTTCCCGGTCTTGCGCGCGTAATCAAAGGCCAGACGGGCGATGCGCTCGCAGCCCTGCGAGGTCGCCACGGTAAAGTCGATGAACAGATCGTCGTCTATCTGCACACCCTGCGAGCCGACGGCGTAACCGCCCTCGGTGTTCTCGCGGTAGAACGTCCAGTCGATGCCCAGCGCGGGCACCTTGACCGGGCGCACGTTTGCAAACAGGTCGAGCGCCTTGCGCATGGCCACGTTGGCCGACTCGACGTTCGGCCACGGGTCGCCCTTGCGCGGGGTCGTGGTTGGCCCCTTGAGGATGACGTGGCAGCCCTTAAGCTGCTCAAGCGTATCGGGCGGGATGGCGCAGCCGAGTGCGGCGCGGCGTTCGATGGTCAGCCCGTCGATGACGCGAAACTCGACCTTACCGGCCTTTACCTTGTCGGCCAGCAGCACTTCGAGCGCGTGCTGCGCCATGCCGGTGATCATGGGGCCGATGCCGTCGCCGCCGCACACGCCGATGATGAGCTTGTCAAGCGCGGCGTAGTCGATAAAATCCTGCTGCGCCTTCATATCGGCAATGCGCCGGCGCTGGCTCTCGACCACCGCTTCAAATTTTTCCAGAATGGACGGGTCAATGGACATGGGTATAGCCTCCTATTATTTGATATGATTGCAGACAAACAGCTCCGCCGTCGGAGAAAGACGGGCGGGCATTATTTTGCCTGCTGCTTGGCATAGTTGAGTGTGCCGCCCGCCAAAAGCGCGCCGCGCTGGCGCGCGGACACCTCGCAGTCGGCCTTGAAGGTCTTGCCGCCGCAAACGACCGTGACCTGCGCGCCGCTCTTTAGCTCATCGCGCACATGGGGCAGCGCGATCTCGTCCAGCAGGCTGATGGCGTCGTAGTCGGCAGGGTCGGCAAACGTCAGCGGCAGGATGCCGGAGTTGATGAGGTTTGCCTTATGGATGCGCGCGAAGGATTTGCACAGCACGGCCTTTACGCCGAGGTACAGCGGCACAAGCGCCGCGTGCTCGCGCGAGGAGCCTTGTCCGTAATTCGCGCCGCCAATGATGATGCCGCCGCCCTGCTCCTTGCAGCGCGCGGGAAAATCGGGATCGACGTTGATAAAGCAGTAGTTCGCGTAATACGGCACATTCGAGCGGTACGGTAGCAGCTTTGCACCCGCCGGCAGGATGTGGTCGGTGGTGATGTTGTCCTCGGTCTTGAGCACGACCTTGCCGGTATAGCAGTCCTCAAGCGCCTTGCCCAGCGGGAAGGGCTTGATGTTCGGCCCGCGCACGACCTCGACCTCGTTCGGGTCATCGGCGGGTTTGACGATCATGTTGTCGTTGACCGCAAAGTGCGCAGGTGTTTCGATCACGGGCATCTCGCCCAGCGTGCGCGGGTCGACTAAGTGCCCGGCCAACGCGGATGCCGCCGCGACCTCGGGCGAGACTAGGTAGATCTGCGCATCCTGCGTGCCTGAGCGGCCTTCAAAATTGCGGTTGAAAGTACGCAGCGACACGCCCGCGGACTCGGGCGACTGCCCCATGCCGATGCAGGGGCCGCAGGCGCACTCCAAAATACGTGCACCGGCCGAAATGATATCGCTCAGCGCGCCGTTGGCCGCCAGCATGTTGAACACCTGCATCGAGCCGGGGCTGATCGTCAGCGAAACGTCGGGATGCACGGTCTTGCCCTTAAGAATGGCGGCAACCTTCATCAAATCGTCGTAGGAGGAATTGGTACATGAGCCAATGCAGCACTGGTTGACCTTGATCGGCCCGATCTCGGTGACTTTTTTGACGTTGTCGGGCATATGCGGCATGGCGGCCAGCGGCTCGAGCGCCGACAGGTCGACCGTGTACTCCTCGTCGTACACCGCATCCGGGTCAGAGGCCAACGGTACCCAGACCTCCCCGCGCCCCTGTGCCTCCAAGAAGCGGCGGGTCACCTCGTCGGACGGGAAGATAGAGGTGGTCGCGCCCAACTCGGCACCCATATTGGTAATGGTCGCGCGTTCGGGCACGGACAGCGTGCCGACGCCCTCGCCCGCATACTCAATGACCTTGCCCACGCCGCCCTTGACAGTCATCTGCCGCAGCACCTCAAGGATCACATCCTTGGCCGCGACCCACGGCCGACGCGCACCGGTCAGGTTGACGCGCACCATCTTGGGCATCGGTATGTAGTATGCGCCGCCGCCCATGGCCACCGCAACGTCCAGTCCGCCCGCGCCGAAGGCCAGCATACCGATGCCGCCGCCGGTCGGGGTGTGGCTATCCGAGCCGATCAGCGTTTTGCCCGGCGCGCCGAAGCGCTCCAGGTGCACCTGATGGCAGATGCCGTTGCCGGCCTTGGAATAGTAGATGCCGTGCTTTCTGGCAACCGAGCCGATATACTTGTGGTCGTCCGCGTTTTCAAAGCCGGACTGCAGGGTATTATGGTCAATATAAGCGACTGAGCGCTCGGTCTTGACCTGATCGACGCCCATCGCCTCAAATTGCAGATAGGCCATCGTTCCTGTTGCGTCCTGCGTCAGCGTCTGGTCGATCCGCAGGCCGATCTCCTGCCCTGCGGCCATTTCGCCGTCCACCAGATGCGCTTTCAGGATCTTCTGCGCAATTGTCATACCCATTTGTGTTTCCTTCGCTCCTTTATTCTCCACACGCGGCGCATTCGTGCGCGCCGCGCCCCGCCGCGCGGGCGGGTCGGTTGCGGCTTCCACAGCCTTCTCCACGCCGCCCGGCGGCGGCGTGCCCCAATCATAAAAAAACAGAAGCGGCTTGTGCATTGCATAAACCACTTCTATT
Organism: Agathobaculum sp.; assembly: GCF_022775115.1. Classification (GTDB taxonomy): domain Bacteria; phylum Bacillota; class Clostridia; order Oscillospirales; family Butyricicoccaceae; genus Agathobaculum. The sequence continues at coordinate 8,797 of NZ_JALFLA010000038.1, read as the reverse complement.
TTACAACATCTAACTGCGTTTGAAAAGCCTTTTTCCTATGGCAACACCGCATAATTTGGCAAGCCCGGCCTTTGCATATTGCATAAGCCGCCGTTTTGCGGCGCTGCCCTAATGCTTCTGACAGATATTTTCACCGATATCGGCGGTTGCAAAGGCATTCTGCAAGGCTGTGCCGACATTGCCCGCCAGATATTCATAATACGCCTGACTGCCAATCATGGCGGCGTTGTCCCCGCAAAGCGAGAGCGGCGGCAGATAGAGCGAAACGTCCATACGTGCCGCCATTTTCTCCAGCGCCGCGCGCAAAAAGGAGTTGGCCGCCACGCCCCCCGCGCAGACCACGCGCCGCGCGCCCGTCTGCTCGACCGCCCGCGCAAGGCGCGGCACCAGCGTCTGCACCACCGCCGCGCAGAACGAGGCCGCAAGGTCGTTCGGGGCGATCGGCTCGCCCTTTTGCGCCGCGTTATGCGCCAGATTGATGACCGCGGTCTTCAGGCCGGAAAAGGAGAAGTCCAGCGGCGCGTCCTTGATCTGCGAATCGGGCAGCTTATACCGACCGGGGTCACCGGTCTGCGCCAGCTTGTCTATCTTTGGCCCGCCCGGATAGCCGACGCCCAGCACACGCGCGACCTTGTCGAACGCCTCGCCCGCCGCGTCATCCCGCGTACCCCCGAGGATATCAAACACGGTGTAATCGCGCACCATGACCAGCTCGCTGTGGCCGCCCGAGGCGATCAGCGTCAAAAACGGCGGCGCGAGGTCGGGATAGGCCAGATACGCCGCCGCGATGTGCCCCCGGATATGATGCACCGGGATAAACGGCTTACCCAGCGCAAACGCGAGCGCCTTGCCGAAATTCGCGCCGACCAGCAGCGCGCCGATCAGCCCGGGCGCGCAGGTGGCCGCGACCGCGTCGACCGCGTGCTTGTCCATGCCCGCGTCGGCCAGCGCCCGCTCGGTCACGCGGACGACGGCCTCCATATGCCCGCGCGAGGCAATCTCGGGTACGACACCGCCGTACAGCGCGTGGGTGTCGATCTGGGTGTCGACCACACTCGATAAAATTTTCCGTCCGTCCTCTATGACGGCGGCCGCCGTCTCATCGCAGGACGATTCAATGCTCAAAATTCTCATTTGGTCGCTTCTTTCGTCTCTTTTATTTGCCCACGCCCGAATCAGGATACCGCCCGCCTATTCAGTCTTCGCCCATTCTGACTGCCAGCTTACTAGCATATGATGCACGACCTCGGGCAGCGGCGGCGCAATGCTGTCCCCAAAATCGGTGGCGTAAACCACCATGGCGTGGTACTGCGCATCGACCGGATAATAGCGGGTCTGTCTTGCCGTTTTGCCGTCCGCAGTCTCGCGGTCGTAGGCAATGATAAAGGTCAGCGGCTGCTCCCAGAGCGCTTTTTCAAAATTTTCCAGCTCGCCTGTGCCGTTTTTCGCGTTCTCCTCCAAAAACGCGAAAAACTCCTGCTGTATCTCAGGATCACGGTAGTCGATCTCCGGCAGCTCCCGCTCCTCCGCGCCCAGCGGCAGCTCAATGACGATATTGGAAGGCTGGCTGTCCAGATCGCGCGTGGTATCGGTAAAAAACATGGCGGTATAGCTGCCCATACCGGGCACCTCGTCCCAGTTTACGGGCAGCTCCATCGAGAACGGGCCGCTGGTAAAGCCGTGCGTCTCCCATGCGGGCACGTCCGCCGGTGCGGGCGAGGGCTGCACCGTGTCCGTCGCCGCAGGCTGCGCGGCATCCTGTCCGGCGACACTCGTCCCCTCCGCCACCTTCGGGTCGGCCCGGCAGCCGCCCAGCAGCAGAGCAAGCAGGGCTGCTGCTGCCCCTGCCATTAGTCTGTTTTTCATCGTGTCGCTTCCTTTCCTTTTGTCCGTCTTCTCGTTATCCTAATCCTATGAATACGCCCTCATCCTTTGTGCACACCCGGCGCCCTCACTCTAACGGAACGCAGCCGCGCTCCTCTTGTCCCAGCCACAGCGTCATCAGCACCGCGTCCTCGGTGGGTTGTGTATAGAAACGCCGACGCACACCGGCCGGACGAAAACCCGCGCCCTCATACAGCGCAATTGCAGGCGCGTTGGACGCGCGCACCTCAAGCGTGACAAAGGCCAGCTCCTGCCGCGCCGCCTGTTCGGTCAGCGCACGGAGCAGCGCGCGGGCGACCCCCTGCCGCCGCGCGGCAGGCAGAACCGCGACGTTTGTGATGTACCCCTCGTCCAGCACGGTCTGGCAGCCAACGTAGCCGACCGCCGCGCCCGCCCGCTCGGCTACGAGGAATATCCCCTTGCCCAGCTCCTCGCGCAGTGCCTGCTCGCTCCACGGCGCGCGAAAGCACGCGCGCTCGATCGCGGCCAGCGCGGGCAAATGGCCTGCCTCCATCCGGACGACCCTCATGCTTCCAGCCGCGCAATGATGTCGCGCACGCCCTTGTCGATCTCGTCCGCCGCGCGGCGGTAGGCCGCAAGGTCGCCGCCGAAAGGGTCGTCAACGTCCTCGGGCAACAGGGTGAATATCTTGTCCTGCTCCTGCGGAAACAGCTCGCACAGCCGGTCGTAATGCGCGCCGGTCATGCAGACGAGGTAGCGCGCGCCCTCGGCCATCCCGGCCGTCAGCATCCGTGAGCGGTGTGCCGCGATATCCGCGCCCAGCTCGCCCGCCGCCGTGACCGCATACTGCGAGGCAGGCGTGCCGTCCCGCGTGAACAGCCCGGCGGACGCGGCGGTAAGGCCGGTTTTCTCCTCACCGCCGTGCGCACGGAACAATCCTTCGGCCATGGGCGAGCGGCAGGTGTTGCCCGTACAGATAAAAATGATTTGCTCCATTGTGATGAAACCCCTCTTGCTTACTTGGTGTCATACCAGCTATGTCCCGCCTTGGCCTCGGCCACGAGCGGCGCGTCCATCGGGAACGCCGCCTCCATCTCCTCGGTCAGCAGACGCATGGCGTGCTGCTGCTCGTCGACCGGCGCTTCGAGAATCAGCTCATCGTGTACCTGCAAAATCAGGCGGCTTTGCAGCCCCTCACGCCGCAGGCGGTCGGCCACGCGCACCATAGCGATCTTGATGATATCGGCCGCCGTGCCTTGGATCGGCGTGTTCATTGCCACGCGCTCGCCGAACGAGCGGATGTTAAAATTGCTGCTTTGCAGCTCGGGCAGCGCGCGGCGGCGGCCAAACAGCGTCTCCACATATCCCTTTTCTTTAGCCGCAGCCTTGATCTCCTCCATATAGCGGGCAACGCCCGGATAGGTCTCCAGATAGGAGTCGATAAACGCCTTGGCCTCCTTGCGCGTCACGCCGATATCCTGTGCAAGCGAAAAATCCGAAATACCGTACACGATGCCGAAGTTGACCGCCTTGCAGGACGAGCGCATCTGCGGCGTGACCTCGTCAAGCGGCACGCCATATACCTTGGCGGCGGTGGCGGCGTGGATATCCTGCCCGGTGCGGAAGGCTTCGATCATGTGCTCATCCTGCGAGATATGCGCCAGCACGCGCAGCTCGATCTGCGAGTAGTCCGCGTCGATCAGCACATGTGTCTCGTCCCGCGCGACGAACATACGGCGTATCTCGCGCCCCAGCTCGGTGCGCACCGGGATGTTTTGCAGGTTGGGATCGGTCGAGGACAGCCGCCCGGTTGCCGTCACAGTCTGCTGGAAATGCGTGTGTACCCGTCCATCCCGCGGGCTGATGACCTTGAGCAGCCCGTCCACATAGGTGCTCTTGAGCTTGGTCACCTGCCGGTATTCGAGAATATCCGGCACGATCGGGTGCAGGCCTGTCAGCTTTTCGAGCACCTCGACATTGGTCGAATATCCGGTTTTGGCCTTTTTCTGCGCGGGCAGGCCGAGCTTTTCAAACAGCACCTCGCCCAGCTGGCGGGGGGAGTTGATGTTGAACGCGCCGCCCGCGTGGGCGTAGATCTGCTCGACCAGCTCGGCGGTGCGCGCGTCCAGTTTGTCTCCAAAGGCGCGCAGCTGGGCGGGCGCGACCGCACAGCCGACCAGCTCCATCTCGGCCAGAATGTGCATCAGCGGCAGCTCGATCTCAAAATAAAGCTTGTGCATCCCGCAGGCTTCAAGCTTTTCCGCCGTCTCCGTATAGATCGCGCGCACCGCGCCCGCGTGCGCCGCGCAGGACTGCATCGTCTGCTCCTGCCCACCGAGCGGCGAAACCGCCGCAGGGTCGTCCAGATCGAGTGGGGGCAGCTCGGCGCCGCAATAGGCCAGCGCGACGCGCGGCAGGTCGTAGCCGGACTGCGTCGGGTCAAGCAGATACGCGGCCAGACAAGTATCGAACACCACGCCCTTTACCGCAATGCCGCGCGCCAGCAGCGCCGCTACGACCGGCTTTGCGTCGTGCAGCGTCAGCTTGACCGCGCCGCCAAACAAACGCGCCAGCAGCGCGTCCCACGTCTCCGGCGCAAAATCACCGGCAAAGAGCACGCTTGCTTCCTCGCCCGTCAGCAGACACAGCGCGCCCAGCGTTTCCGACGTAAGCGCGAACACCTGCTCGGCGCCCGCCAGCGCGTCCAGCAGCGTGTCGGCCTCGGTCGCGTCCGATACCCGGCGCACCGCCGCCTGCGGCAGACGGGGCGTGGCTTGCTCGGCCGACAAACCGAGCCGCTTGATGAAGTTTTTGAACTCGAGCCGTGTCAGCAGCGCATACAGCGCATCCTCGTCGGCCTGCGCCGCCGGGATATCTGCAATATCCAGTGCAAGCGGCGCGCTGCGGTCGATGGTCGCCAGCCAAAAGCTGTCCCGCGCGGACTGCTCGCCCGCCTCGAGCTTGGTGCGCGTGCCTTTTTTGATGCGCTCGTCGTCCAGATGCGCGTACACGCCGTCCAGCGTGCCAAAGTCATGCAAAAGCTGTAAGGCGGTTTTTTCACCGATGCCGGGCACGCCCGGGATATTGTCCGACGAGTCGCCCATCAGCGCCTTGAGGTCGATCAGGCGGGACGGCTCAAAGCCGTATTTTTCGCGGAAGGCCGCCGTATCATAGGTTTCGTAGGTGGTCTGCCCCATCTTGGTTGAAACCAGCCGCACCGTCGTTCCCCCGCCTATCAATTGCAGGCTGTCCCGGTCGCCGGTGACGATAACGCAGCTGTCCCCGTGCTCGTCCGCCCTGCGGCTGATCGTGCCGAGCAGGTCGTCGGCCTCGTAGCCCGGCAGCTCGACCCGCGTCACGCCCATCGCGTCGAGCACCTGCTTGACCACAGGCACCTGCGCGGCCAGATCGTCCGGCATACCCTTGCGCGTCGCCTTGTATGAGTCGAATCGCAGATGCCGGAAGGTCTTTTGCCGCACATCGAAGCAGACGACCGTGCGGTCAGGCTTTTCGTCGTCCTGCAGTTTGAACAATGTCGCCAAAAAGCCGTATACCGCGTTTGTCGGTAGACCCTCGTGGTTGGAAAGCTGCCGCACGCCATAAAACGCGCGGTTCAAAATGCTGTTGCCATCTATCACCATGATCTTCATGCTTGCTGCCCTCATTATTTCAGAAAATTTTTTCTTACCCTATATTATAGCCTATCCGCGTGTGCATTTCCAGCCCAATAGACAAATTCCTTTGCGCAAAGCAACGCTCCGCACCGCCGGGGGCACGGCGGCGCGGAGCGTTGTTCAGGTGGAGGGGATCTGTTCGGTCACGCGCCGAAGCGGAGCTGCAACCGCAGCCGGTCGGCAATCATGGAGATAAACTCCGAATTGGTCGGCTTGCCCTTAACGCCCGACACCGTGTAACCGAAATAGCTTTGCAGCGTTTCGATATCGCCCCGATCCCATGCGACTTCGATCGCATGGCGGATGGCGCGCTCGACGCGGGACGAGGTCGTGCGGAACTTTTTGGCAATTGACGGGTAAAGCACCTTGGTGATCGCGCTGACGGCCTCCATGTCCTCGACCGCCATCATGATCGCCTCGCGCAGATACTGGTAGCCCTTGATATGCGCCGGCACGCCGATCTGGTGGATCACCTCGGTCACGCGCACCTCAAGCGCCATCGCTTCCCCCGGCTTTTCGGCCTGCTGCCGGCCGGTGCGCCACATCCTGATGCGCTCGCACACCGTATCCACACTCATCGGCTTGCGCAGGAACATATCCACACCCAACGCAGTGCATTCCGCGCCCGCCTGCGGACTTGCAAAGGCAGAGAGGACAATGGTCGCCGGCGGCGACTGCTCCTGCTCACGCAGGCGGCTAAGCACCATGATGCCGTCCATCACCGGCAGCACCAAGTCGATGATGAGCAGATCGGGCTTCAGCTCGCCCACCGCCGCAAGCGCTCTTCCGCCATCCTCCGCGATGCCGACCAACTCCATGTCCTCCGCTTGTTCGACCGCCTCTGCTAAGCGGGCGCAATACTCTGCGTCGTCATCCGCAAGCAATACTCGAATTTTCTGTTCCATGTTGTCAATACCAGCCCTTCCAGCAAATTTGTTGTTTCCCCTGTCTGGCAATAATTTACCATATAATTCCAATTTTTTCAAGTCATTTATCAGAAAAGACTGATTTTTTTCCTGCCCGCTTTCGACGTGTCATCACAATATCGTGTGTTCTGCATGGTATTTCGCGCTAATTCGTCATTTCCTCCAACATTTTTTCAATGTTGATGGCATATCCGCAGGTCGGGTCGTTTACCAGCACGTCAGTACGACCATGATGCCAACGTTATCTAGATCTTCGGAAGTCTGGGGAACAAATCAATCACAACTTTACCATCGGGTTTCTTGCTATACTCAATTTTATAAAGTATTTCTTTAAGCAACGCATTCCGTTCCTTAGGCGACATAGTATCGTAGCTTTCCAAAAGATTTTCGGTAGCCGGAATTAAGTTTGAAGATATCTTATCAGTCTGTTCATATTTTTCCAGTGAAGTTTGCAGCACATTCTTTTGCTCCTGTACACGTGCAATCGAATTACCTATTTTTTCTTGGCGCATTTTGAATAGTTCAAGGGAATAAACGCCTTGTTCCACCATGTCATAGGCTTTTTCCATTTGGGAATTAAGCTTCTCAAGCTCGCCATCCAATCCGGCAATCTTTTTCTTGCAGATTGTAATATCCTCTGCAAAACCAATCGTCAAGATTTTCACCCTGTACCCCTTCAGCCACACCCGAAGAGCAGATATAATCTGCCTTTCAACGAGATCATAATTGCTGCTTCCGTTATGACAGTTTCTCTGGTTAACACATCGAAAACGTGGTACACGATAATGAGTGGTGGTTGTCCTACCTATGCGCTTTCCGCATTTCGCACAGTAAATAAGTCCCGCAAATGAATTTTCCAATGTAAACTCCTTGCGAACCTTTACTGATGGCTGCCGATTTATCCGAATTTCTTGTGCATTCCAAAAGGTTTTTTCACTGATTAAAGCTGGGTGGCGTCCATCAAAAAGTTGATAATCAGCAATGTTTTTTTTACGCTTAATATGCTTTTTGACGATTCCATTTTGGAATGTCTTAACCTGCTGACTCCAACCGCGCCGGATTTTCCCCATATATACGGGATTTGTCACTATGTTGGTAATAGTTGAATACGTCCATAAATCCCCATGACGAGTTGGTATTTTTTCGTCATTCAAGTAATTTGCTATGCTTTTTGTTCCAACATGGTGAACATACATATCAAAAACCTTTTTTATAACGGGTGCTTCTTTCTCATCAGGTTCCAAAGTAAACCCTTTTTCTCCCTCCAGCTTTACTCTGCGGTAGCCATACGGTGCAATACTGGAAATATACTTTCCTTCAGACGCGGAACTTTGCCGTCCCCGAACGAGCCTTCGATTAATTGTTTTATACTCTCTGCGGGACATAAACAAACCAAACTCGAAATACTCTTGATCGAATTCATTGTTAGGGTCATATGTTTTGCTGGGAGTAATAATTTTCGTACCAGAAAACTGAAATATTTGACTGATATACGCTTGATCCGCACCATTACCTCGTGCAAGTCTTTCCAGGTCTACGACAAGGACGCCTGTATATATTCCAGCATTTACCTCTTCAAGCATCGCTTGTACTTGAGGTCTTGCGGCAATTGATTCACCTGATACTACTTCATAGTATGTTTTTGCAATATGATACCCTCGATCTTTGGCCAGCTTATTCAAAATTTCTTCATGACGTTTCAGTGTTTCCTCTACACTTAACTCTGCATAATCACGATCAAAGCGGGACTTTCTCAGGTATAGAACATATCGCTCCATGTTTACCTCCTTTATTATCAGTATACATTTAGCACAACATGTTGTCAAACCATTTAACTTGCAAAAACATACCCATTTTATGCTTTTTCCTTATTTACAGCACGTTTTAATGCTCAAGTATTTTTTCTTTATCCAATCGTTTGTAATGCGCAGACACAATTTGGGATACATGTTTCATGCAGGTTTCAACAGAATCCACGCATTGGTCATCATGAATTCTTACAATACTTTGAGAATTTTCTTCGATATGACTTATCATTTATCTACACCTCACGATAAAGTTTCCACTATTATCCCCTATAGTATGTAAGCTATTCCCTCAAAAGAGGCCATCGGTATTCAGGCGCCGATGGTCGCTGTTGATCTGCTCATTTAACCCAGCGGGTTGCAACTTTCCGGCGCTTGCTTCATAGGCGCGCACCCATGCTATGCATTTATCAACGCCTCATGAAAGGCCATCACAGCTGGGAATGAAAATACAGTCTGTGCGTTAACCGCAGGATTTGCTAAACTGAAGTCAGCAGGTGTAGTCCGGTTGCACCTTGGTGGATTTTCACCCCGTTTGTTCAACGTG
>NZ_JALFLA010000033.1 GCF_022775115.1 Agathobaculum sp. | reverse complement strand
TGTCTGCATCCTGTCCTACGACCAGTTCTGTCGGACGATCTCCGCCGCGCAGTGACGGTAGTTGTTCATCAGCCTCACCCATTTCATCGGGTCGCGCGCCTTGAGCGCTTCGTCCGTCCCGTCCTTCTGCGCCATCGCCTGTACGATCTGCTCCAGCTCCTCCTGCGCCTGCCGCTCCACGTCGTTCAGATAGGCGTTCAGCCCGCCCGCCACGACCAGCGCGTGATACTGCTCCGAATCATACTGCATCAGCTCCGCCGGTGCGCCGCTCCTGTTTTCACTGTTGGGCAATCAGGGGGGCAACAGCCTAATGTGCTGCCGCTCCCGCCCATTATGGTGCGAAACGTTTGAATTATTCACATCCTTATGCTATAATTTTTTCAATTCAGACAGAGATAATTTCAATCGAGGTTAGCAAAGGGGAATATACAATGGGCTTATTCGACAAACTTAAAAAGAAAAAAACACCAACGGAGCAGGAAGAACAGAAAAATAAGAATAGCGGTTCTTTTGTGGGATTTGCCCTTTTATCGGATAATGGCTGGGAGCGGTATAGTTTTTGAACCGCGCTTTTATGCGGCTGGTGCGGATGTGATGAAAGGGGGCAACTTGCCTATTCTCAACTGGATATGGTTTGGTCTATATCGCAGGGAGGGTGGTGTGTGTTGTTACACTTATGGTATGGAACAGTTTGGAAAAGAGGAGATGGAGATATTGGATGCAAACGCTCAACCCTCTGATGTGCGAAATTTTCTGCTTGACTTAGTTTCCTATGTGTTGGAAAGCGGTGAGACACTCAATGACGGGGAAACCATCGGGTTTTCAATGGAGGACAAGCACAGCATCACCCGTAGAGAAGGAGTGTCTCTGCCGGGAACGACATTGAAAATTAGTTTTTTAGGAATAGATGGAATGGTAAGAACTGAATAGCACCCCAAACGCTGGAATCTGAAAAGACTGCCAGCGTTTTTTTGCTCCGGCGCAGTGTCCAGCGAAGCCAGCGCCGTTACCGTGTGGCAAACCTCGCCATAGTCTCAGCTCCTTTCGCCGCCGTGCAGATACTCGCTGGCAAAATCGCTGTAATCCCGCGCCGCGCCACAGGTGCGGCTGTACTCCGAGATCGGCAAACCCTCAAATGAGCTTCCCACGACTTTGCCGCTGTACCTGATGTTGGAGGCAAACACCGGACAATTGAGATTTTGCCGCAGCCAGTCCCCACCCTGCCGCTCGCCATCCACATGCTGGAAGCAGGTGATGAGACAGCCCAGCAGATGCAGGTCGGGATTTAACTCCTCTATGCATCTGCCTGCATATGATGACACTCCTCATTGCTCATCAGAGCGACGCCTGGCATCATATAGAAAAAGCGTTCTTTTTCCTTGTCAGGCAGCTTACGCGCCATCTGCGCAATCTCTGCCACGTCGATTTTTCTTCCCGGCTGATCTGCCGCACATCACTTCTCAGCATTGCTTTCATACTCTTTTATATCTCTATGAGAGCATTATAAGTCTTGGTAAGAGTTTTATTAATACAATTATTCTCTTTATATTGACTATGTAAGTTTTGATATATATCAGTTAAGCAAGGAGGTGGTCGCTTTAGATGAACGAATAAAGGAAATTTGCAAAAGCAAAAATATGACTCAGGCTGAGTATGGTGCCAAAATGGGAGTAAAAGGCAATTCTATAACCAATTATGAATCAGGTATGCGTACGCCCTGTGATGCAGTCATTTTTTCTATTAGCTAGAATAATACTGCACAGCTAAAATAAAAAACCCGGTCACCACGAGGGGAATCGGGTTTGACAAATCAATATAGGGCGGTTATAATTAGAAATAGAAAAGGGGCGCAGCCGGTTGACGGTTACTCCCAAAAGATTAGATCAAGAAATTGACCGCTTCATTTGGACGTGAGGGCGGTCATTTTCTTTTGCTTATCTGAAGAATCAGACCGGCAAAGGCTATGAGCATAATCGCAAACTGAATCAGCTCCGAATATGTAACCATAGTACCACCTCCCCTCTAAGGGAATGGTGGGAATAACCGCCAACCGTTGGCACGGCTGCGCCGATTGACAGGATAGCACACCGATTGGCACAATACAAGGAAATCTTGGCTGTTTTGAGCAGGATGAGGCTTTTCAATCTGCCTCAGCCAAGGTATACGCGCTGAAGGAGGCGCACGCATCCGGCAGGGCTTCTGTAATGGCGTATGCGTCACCCACTTTGATCTGAACGCTTGCCCCCAGCGCATACACCTTTTCTGCGGCGGCTGTGAAAGCTGCTTCTGATAGGTGGGTGTACATGCGTGCGCTCATGGTGATGTGTGGATGCCTGAGCAGATTTTCTGCCATATTGATCGGAAGCCCGGCTGTCTGTAAGTCTGTGGCGTGGGTGTGCCGCAGGCGGTATGCTGTGGGGGCGGACGCAACCACTGAGGTTGCGGGTGCGATGTGGTTTCGGTGTGCCTTTGCTCCCGTTTCAATATCCGACTCTTTTTGGCAGTACGATTTCTCTTGTTGCAAGATTGACATCCAAAGCAAAGGGGGTGTTTTGATGCCCCCAAAAGCATCAGCAATATCTGATGCCATGCTGCATGAGACATGCTTCTGCTGCCAATTTGCAGACAATGGGTGGGCGACCTATGTGTCCAAAGATTTGCTTGGGCACAAAAACAGCGCCGCTTGACATTGGCGGCGCGCATGGTATCATAGACACATGGGAGGGATGATATGCAACAGGTATTCGTCCACGGCTTGGGTCAAACGCCCGCAAGCTGGCAAAAAACCATCGCACAGATGTCATGCACCGGACAGACCATATGCCCCGATCTGGCGGCGCTGCTATCCGGTAGGGAGGTCAGCTATCAAAGCCTGTATCGGGCGTTTGCGGACAGCTGCAACCAAGCAGCGCAGCCCATCGACCTTTGCGGGCTGTCGCTCGGCGGCGTGCTCGCGCTGCAATATGCACTTGAGCAGCCGGACAAGGTGGGCTCGCTGGTGTTGATCGCCACGCCGTACCGAATGCCGAAAAGACTGCTCAAGCTGCAAAATTTGCTGTTCCGCCTGCTGCCCGAAGCGGCGTTTGCGCAGATGGGTTGGCCCAAAGCGGCTGTGCTTCGGCTGTGCGCCAGCATGGCGGCGCTCGATTTCAGTCATTCGCTTCAGGCGGTCGCCTGTCCGGTGATGGTGCTCTGCGGTGCAAGAGACCGTGCCAATAAAAAGGCATCCTGGGATATGGCCGGTATGCTCCGCAATGCTGAGCTGCACATCATCGAGGGCGCGGGGCATGAGGTAAACCGCGATGCGCCCGAAAAGCTGGCAGCGGCGCTGGATGCGTTTTACCAGCGCAGCGCGCCTCCCGCGGTAGAACGGGAGACGCGCTTGATTGAGTGAGGGTGGGTACGCCCGCCTATGCGTCGGTTTCAGGCACATCGGCAAACTCGAACCAGAACGAGATGCCGCCCGGCACATTTTCCGTGCCGCATGAGCCGTGCAGCGTGTCCGCGATCGCACGGACGAGCGACAGCCCGATGCCGGTGCCGCCGTTTTCGCGCGAACGGGCGCGGTCAGTGCGGTAAAACTTCTCCCAGATTTTGGGCAGCTCGTCTTCGGGCAGGCCGCTGCCCTCGTTGAACACGCGCAGACATACGCCGCGCCCAGTGCGGTGGGCGGTGATCTCGATGCGGCCACCGTCGGCTGTGTAGCGGATGGCGTTGGACAGATAGTTCATCAGCACCTGTTCGAGCAAGCCTGCGTCGGTGCGGACGGTGGCGCGGGTGTCAGCGTAGTCGACGGTCAGGCCGCGGCTGGCGCACAGCACTGCTGTCTTGCGCACGGCCTCCTCGCATAGCGCGTGCAGGTCGATCTCCTCATAGAAGGTCTGCTCAGCGCCAAGCTCGAGCTTGGACAGGCTCAAAAGCTGCATGACCAGCTTGTTCATATGGTCGGCCTCGTCCGCGATGGTGTCGCAGTAAAACTTGCGGTCCTCGGGGTCATCGGCCACGCCGGCAGTCAGTCCCTCGGCATAGCCTTGGATGAGCGCGATCGGCGTTTTCAGCTCGTGCGATACGTTGACGATGAACTCACGGCGCATGTTGTCGATGCGCTCCTTTTCCTGTATCTGCTGCGCAAGCTGGGTGTTGGATTGCTGCAATTCTCCCACGGCCTGCTCCAGATAGGCTGACAGGCGGTTGAGCGACTGGCCAAGCCGGCCGATCTCGTCACGCTCCTGCCCCTCATATTTGCTGGAAAAATCCAGTTCGCTCATGCGGTCGGCCAGTCCGGCCATGGCGATCAGCGGCCGGGTGAACTGGCGCGAGAGGAAATAGGCAAAGATGATACAGATCAGCAGCGCGCAGCTGCCCGCGATCAGCAAAAACACGAGATTGAGCGACGAGTTGTTCTCGATAAACGCATAGGGCATATAGGCGATCAGATAGGTGTCCGCCTGCGTGTCGATCGAGCCGGCAAGACAAAGGTACTGGTCGCTGTCCCGCAGGGAGACGGTCAAAAACTGGTAATCGCTACCGAGCGTGTGCCAATCGACGTTGGCAAATACAGCCGCCAGCACGGCATAGCCGCGAAAGCGGATATCGTTAAAATCGAGAAACATGCCGTTATAGCCAAAGAGAGGCGCACCGCCCTCGGGCGGGTCGGCGGCGTCCCGCGTGAAGGAAGAGGCGTAGATGATCGTGCCGTTCGAGCGGATGACGGCCAGCCGGGCGGCGCTGCGGTTTTCCAGTGCGTCCAGCGTGGCGGCGATGTTGCCGCTGCCGCCGGCATAGCTGCGGCGCACGCTTTGGTAGACCGTGCTCAGCTCATTGCGGCGGGTCATCATATAATAGTCATCGTAAAAAAACAGGTTGAGAACGAGCAGCACGCCGATGAACACCAGCGCGACCACGCTGATCCCGGCAAAAAACTTGTAGCGGATCGAATGCGCCTTCATGCGCTGCCCTCAAAGCGGTAGCCGTAGCCGCGCACCGTCTCGATCATTGCGCCGCACGCGCCGAGCTTGGCGCGCAGCTTTTTGACGTGGGTGTCCACCGTGCGCAGGTCGCCGAAATAATCATAACCCCACACAGCGTTTAAGATGCTCTCGCGCGAGAGCGCGATCGAGCGGTTGTTCTTAAAATAGACCAGCAGCTCGTATTCCTTGGGCGTCAGCTCGACCGGGGTGTTGTCGATCAGCACCTCGCGGCGCAGCTCGTTGATCGAAAGCGCGCCAAGCTGCTCGACCGGGGCGGCGGCGCGCCCCTCGCGCTTGAGCAGCGTGCGCACGCGCGCGGCCAGCACGACCGGGGAGAACGGCTTGGTCACATAGTCGTCCGCGCCTTCCTCCAGTCCGCGCACCTGATCGGCGTCCTCGGCGCGCGCGGTCAGCATCATCACAGGCAGATGGCCGTCGCCGCCCTCCTGCCTGCGCAGCTCGCGCAGGATCTCAAACCCGTCCTTTCCGGGCATCATCACATCAAGGATGGCCAGATCCAGCCCGCGCCGGCGGTTTTCGATGGTCGCAAGCGCTTCATCGCCGTCGGCGGCTTCGAGGATGGTATGGCCGTCCCGCTTCAGAAAATCGCTGACAAGGCGGCGGATGCGCGCCTCGTCGTCCGCAATCAAAATGGTAGACATATCGCTCTCACCTCTGTTTGACATGGCAATAGTATAGCGCGGCAATTTGTTCGTTGTGTGAACAGAGCGTGCTTTTTTAGGGCAATACCGCATAATTCGGCAAGAGCGGCTTGCGAGAAAATTCTGCGCACTGATGAGGCGCAATTGTACAGCAATACTTGATGTATTGCAAGCAATTGCAACAAAATTAGGGAGAAAAATTGCCGCAAAGCGCCGAAGACGTAATTGTGCGGTGTTGCCTTAGGGGTTTTGCTGTGTCTGTTCGAGTACATAACGGTAGAGCGCGTTTTTTTTCACCCCGCTTTCGGCCGAGACGGCCTTGACCGCGTCCTTTTGCGTCTGCCCGCCCTCAACGCGGCGGCGCACGGCCTCAGCGGCGGCGGCAAGACGCGCGGCTTCGTCCGGCGCGCTGTCGGGCGTGTCCGGCGCGCCCTCGACCACCAGCACGAACTCGCCGCGCGGCGGTGTACGGTCAAAGTGGGCGGCGGCCTCGTCCAGCGTCATGCGCAGCGTCTCTTCATGCAGCTTGGTCAGCTCGCGCGAAAGCGAGATGCGGCGCGTCCCGCCGAAGGCGGCGGCAAGGTCGCGCAGCGTGGCGCACAGCTTGTGCGGCGCTTCGTAAAAGATCATCGTGCGTTTTTCGTTTGAAAGCGCGTCCAGATGTTCCCGCCGGGTCTTTTTGTTGACCGAAAGAAAGCCCTCGAAGCACCAGCGCCCGGTGGGCAGGCCGGAAACGGCCAGTCCGCACACCGCCGCGCAGCAGCCCGGCACCGGCACGACCGGTATGCCGTGCGCGGCGCACAGCGCGACCAGATCCTCGCCGGGGTCGGACACGGCGGGCGTGCCTGCGTCGGTCACAAGCGCGCAGCTTCGCCCGGCGCGCAGCGCCGCAAGCACCTCCTCGCCGCGCGCGCGGCGGTTGTGCTCATAATAGGAGAGCATGGGCTTTTTGGGCAGGCCGCAGGCGTGGAGCAGCTTTTGGCTGACGCGCGTGTCCTCGGCGGCGATCAGGTCGACTGCCGCGAGCACATCGCGCGCCCGGGGGGACAGGTCGCCGAGGTTGCCGATCGGCGTAGCGACGAGATACAGGGTTGCATTACTCATAGTAATATTTCCTCAATAATTTACATTTAGCATCAAACAGGACAATTTTTCACGGGGCAGCGGCTTGCGGGTGGTAGATGCGCCGGTACTCCTCGCTTTCGACCAGCAGCGGCGGCGCGACGGCCAGCCCCTCGGCGCTGCCGCCCTTGCGGCATTCGACCAGCACGGCGGAGGGCGCGGCCAGCGCGTTTTGGTGCACGAAGCGCAGCCGTTTGGGCATCAGCCGCACACGGGAAAGCGCTTCGAGCAGCGTCCACAGTCGCTCGGGGCGGAACACGAGCGCCGCCTTGCCGCCCGTGCGCAGCACGAACGCGATGGCAAGCGCAAGCTCCTCGACCGTGCAGGTGTCGTCCTGCCGGGCGGTGCGTCTTGCAGGCGCGGGCGCGCTCTGACCGGAGAGACGGTCAAAATAAGGCGGGTTGCACACCACATAGTCCATGCAGCCGTGCGGCAGCAGCGTGCGGATCGCGCGTAGGTCGCCTTGCAGCGCGGTGACCGGCACCTGATTGTCCGCGATCGACTGTCGGAACAGCGCGAGCGGTCCCTCCTGCAGCTCAAGCCCGGTGATGGTCAAGTCGGGGCGGTACAGCAGCAGTGCAAGCGCGCCTGTGCCGCAGCCGAGGTCGAGCAGACGGGCGCCCCGGCGCGGCTTTGCAAAGGCCGAGAGCAGCACACTGTCCTGCCCGAGCTTGAAATAGCGGTCATCCTGCCGCAGGGTAAGTCCGTTGGGCAGGTGTTCGATGGTTTGCGCCACGCGCGCATACCTCCTTTGTTTACGGATGGAAAAAGGCCGACCCTTGCCGGACCGGCCCTTGTTTTTTTGCGTGTCAGTCGGCGCATAGCGTGCCATGCTGCCGTGCGTGCTCCTTAATCTTGGCAAACGTCTCCTCGCTGATGACATGCTCGATGCGGCAGGCGTCCTCGGCGGCGGTCTCCGGCGAGACACCGAGCGCGGTCAGCAGCGCGGTCAGCACGGTGTGCCGCTCGTAGATATTCTCCGCGATGGCAAGCCCGGCTTCGGTCAGGCACAGCAGGCCGTTCTGGTCGATCGCGACATAGCCGTTGTCCCGCAGCAGGCCGACGGCACGGCTGATGCTTGGCTTGGAAAAGCCGGTGTAATGCGCCACATCGATCGAGCGGACTGAACCGTTCTTTTTGTGCAGCATGAGGATGGCTTCCAGATAGTTCTCAGCACTTTCCTGTATTTTCACCGCGTACGGCCTCCTTTCCGTATGTTTACTATTTTATCACAGCGGCAAGCGCTTGTAAGACCAAATCATTCGCCCCTGTGCCGCTGGTAATAGAATTGCTCTATAATTGATATAATAGCTGTTTTGCAGCTATTATATCATGTCCATACGCTTTTGGCAATATAAGCCGGAGCGCAACGTGTGTTTATTTTACTGGCCATCGTGCGGCTGCTCCTGTCGCGGTGCGACAGGAGACTGCGGTGCGACAGGGGACTGCGGTGCGATAGGAGACTGCGGTGCGATAGGAGACTGCGGTGCGATAGGAGACTGCGGTGCGGTGGGAGCTTGCTCGGGCTGCGGCGCGGTCCCCGGTCGGTGGCTGCGGCACAGGCCGACGAACAGCAGCAAAAGCTCAAACAACAGGCGCAGCAGCACATTGCCGGTGAGAAACAGTGCGATCGCGGCAGGTGCATTGATAAACAGCAGGATCAGGCTGTACACCGCCAGCGCGGCAACGGCCAGCGCGTACAGCAGGCGCAGCAGCGACTCCGAGAAGAACACACGGAAGTTGAGGATATCGTGCAGCTTGGCCGCCGCACCGTGGTAGGCGTCGTTTGGTCGGCGCATGAACAGAAAATACAGCGCCAGTCCCCCCGCAAGCGCGAGAAGAAACGCCATCACGGGCAAAAGAACGGTAAAAACGGACGCAAGATGGTAGATCTGCGCATAATAATAGGGATAATCGTACATGGGTTCCTCCTCGGATGGTATAGGGATTTGTAGCTTTAGTGTAACATATGGCAGAAAGCGTTGCAAGTCCAATCAAAATGATGTACTCTATATAAGGACAAAACCGTATGGGGAGAAGAAAATGAAAATTTTGCATACCAAACCGGCGCGGGACGGCTTTTATATGCCCGCGGAATTCGCGCCGCACGAGGGCTGCCTAATGATTTGGCCCGAGCGGGCGGACTCGTGGCAATACGGCGCGTATGCCGCGCGCAAGGCGTTTCTGCGGGTGATCGAGGTCATCGCGGCGAGCGAAAGGCTGACCGTGCTGTGCTCGGAGCGGCAGTATGACAACGCCCGCGCCCAACTGCCCGCCCATGTTCGTCTGGTCGTGCTGGAGACGGACGACGCATGGGCGCGCGATATCGGGCCGACCTTTGTGGTAAACGGCAAGGGCGCGCGCCGCGGCATCGACTGGGGCTTTAACGCATGGGGCGGCGCGGTGGATGGACTGTACCCGAGCTGGGAGCGCGATAACCGCGCCGCGCGCCGCTTCTGCGACCTGCTGGAGAACGACTGCTACGACAAGCGGGATTTCATCTGCGAGGGCGGCTCGCTCCATGTCGACGGCGAGGGCACGGCGCTCGTCACCGAGGCCTGCCTGCTCAGCGCGGGGCGCAATCCGCATCTGTCCAAGAGCGAGATCGAGCAGACCTTGCGCGACTGGCTGGGCGTGTCCACCGTCATTTGGCTGCCGCGCGGCATTTACAACGATGAAACCAACGAGCATGTGGACAATATGTGCGCCTTTACCGCGCCCGGCGAGGTCGTGCTGGCGTGGACGGACGATAAAGCCGACCCGCAGTACGCGCTTTCAGCGGCCGCCCTTGCCGCGCTCGAGGCGGCGGAGGACGCAAAGGGGCGCAAGATCAAGGTGCACAAGCTGCCGCTGCCCGCGCCCGTCACCATCACGGCGGAAGAATGCGGCGGGCTTGACCTGTGTGATGGACAACCTACCCGCACACCGGGCGAGCGCCTTGCGGCAAGCTACGTCAATTTTTATATCGCAAACGGCGCGATCGTTATGCCCGCCTTTGGCGACCCGGCGGACGAAGACGCGCAGCGGATCCTACAGGCGCTGTTCCCGACACGTCAGGTCATCGCCATCCCCGCGCGCGATATCCTGATCGGCGGGGGCAACATCCATTGCATCACACAGCAGATACCCAAGGTATAAAGAAGGAGCGTCAATATGAGCAAAGTGACCGTGGCCGCGGTGCAGATGACCTACGGCCTTACGCAAGCTGTGCAGCAGGTCGAGCAGGCCGCGTCGATGGGCGCGCAGATCATCCTGCTGCCCGAGCTGTTTGAAAACTGGTATTTTTGTCAGGAAAAGAACTACGAAAATTACCGTCTGGCCGTGCCGATGGAGCAGAGTCCGGCGGTAAACGCGCTGCAAAAGCTTGCGCGGGATTACCGGGTCGTGCTGCCGGTGAGCTATTACGAGCGCGTGGGCAACACGTTCTTCAACACCGTCGCCGTAATCGACGCGGACGGTGCGGTACTCGGCCAATATCGCAAGAGCCACATCCCGGACGACCATTTTTATCAGGAGAAGTTTTATTTTACGCCGGGTGATACAGGATTTCGGGTCTGGGAGACAGCCTATGCCAAGATCGGCGTGGGCATCTGCTGGGATCAGTGGTTTCCTGAGGCCGCGCGCTGTATGGCGCTGGGCGGCGCCGAGCTGCTCTTTTACCCGACCGCCATCGGCTCAGAGCCGATCCTTGACTGTGATTCTATGCCGCACTGGCGGCGCTGTATGCAGGGACACGCGGCGGCTAACCTGATGCCGGTCATTGCGGCCAACCGTGTGGGCACGGAAACGGTCACACCCTCGGCGGACAACCAGAACCAGTCCTCCTCGCTGACGTTTTACGGCTCGTCCTTCATCGCGGATGAGACTGGTGCGCTGGTCGAGCAGGCCGGGCGCGATGAGCACTGCGTCCTGACGCACACCTTCGATCTGGACGAGATCGCCGCGCTGCGCCGCTCGTGGGGCGTGTTCCGCGACCGCCGCCCCGGCCTGTACGGCGCGCTCGCCGGACACGGCTGAGGCGCGCGCCTGCATACTCAGATAAAAAACGGCCTAACCATCCGGTTAGACCGTTTTTTTCATGCGTCAGCCGCGGCCTGTCTGCCCGGCAGCTGGGCGAGCAGGATGGCGATGAACATCAGCGCGCAGCCGAGCAGTTCGCGCGCGGTCAGCGTCTGCCCGAGCAGCAGCCAGCCCGCGATGACCGAGACGACCGATTCAAGGCTCAAGATGAGCGAGGCGACCGTCGGGTTCATCCCGCGCTGGCCGACGATCTGCAGCGTGTCTGCCACCCCCGAGGTCAGCACGCCCGCGTACCGCAGCGGAATCCAAGCGGCAAGCAGCGCACCCCAGCTGGGTGCAGCAAAGCCGACCACATTCAGTGGTGCTTTCGGCAGCTCGAACAGCAGCATACCAACCGCGGAAAAGGCGGCGCACACATAAAATTGCAGGCAGGACAGCGCCAGACTGCTCACGTGGGGGGAGAAGCGGTCGGTCGCAATGATGTGCGCGGCGAAGAAAAATGCGCCGGCGAAGCAGAGCGCGTCTCCGACGCCAAGGGATAGTTCCCCTGACAAGCACAGGAAATACAGGCCGACCAGCGCAAGCGCGACGCTGCCCCACACCTGCCGCCCGCATTTCCTGCCGAGCAGCAGGCCGAGGAGCGGCACGATCAGGATGTAGCAGGCAGTCAGAAAGCCGCCCTTACCGACCGTGGTGTACAGCAGGCCGATCTGCTGCAAGCCGCAGGCGGCGCAGCGGAGCGCGCCGCACAGCACGCCGCCGCACAGCAGCTGCTTTCGTTCAGCGCGCCGCTGATGCGGGGTTGCCGCCCGCGCAGACGAGCGGCCAAGCAGCAGTGCGGGCACAAGCAGCACGCTGCCGCCGAGTATGCCGCGCGCGCACAGAAAGGCAAACGGGCCAAGGTGATCCATGCCGACGCGCTGCGCGACCAGCGAAAAGCCCCAGATCGTTGCGGTGAGCAAAAGCAGCAGCGAATGACGCAGTTTCAGGCTCATAATGGCTTTGCTCCGTTCGGTGATATCGTGTGTGGGATGTGGGGTCAGGCCGGTGTGCCTGTCTGTCCGCTGTCCTGCGGGTTGCCGCCCGTATCGGGCAGCTGGGCGAGCAGGATGGCGATGAACATCAGTGCGCAGCCGCACAGCTCGCGCGCGGTCAGCGTCTGCCCGAGGAGCAGCCAGCCCGCGATGACCGAGATGACCGACTCAAGGCTCATGATGAGCGAGGCGACCGCCGGGTTTATCCCGCGCTGGCCGATGATCTGCAAGGTGTAGCCCACACCGGAGGACAGCGCGCCCGCGTACAGCACGGGCTGCCATGCGGCGCGCAGCGCATCCCAGCTGGGCGCGGCAAAGCCGAAGCGGTTGAGCGGCGCGTCCGGCAGCTCGAACAGAACAACGCCCACGGCTGCGGCGGCCGCGCACACGAAAAACTGGATGCATGACATTTTTACGCCATCCACATGGGGCGAAAAATGGTCGACCAGCAAAATGTGACAGGAAAACAGCACCGCGCACAGCAGCATCAGCAGATCGCCCGTGTTGACGCGCAGCCCGCCCGTCAGGCACAGCAGATACAGCCCGACAAGCGCGAGCGCCACGCCGCACCACACCAGCCGCCCGCATTTTTTGCCGAACAGCAGGCCGATGAGCGGGACGATCAGGATGTAGCAGGCGGTCAGAAAACCGGCCTTGCCGACCGTAGTATACAGCAGGCCGATCTGCTGGGAGGCCGAGGAAAGGCAGAGCATCACGCCGCAGCATACGCCGCCGCGCAGCAGCATTTTGCGGCTGTGCCGCGCCTGCGCCGGGGCCTCATGCGGGGGCGTGCTGCTTCTGCGCAGCGCCGCGATGACCGGCAGCAGTATGCAGCCGCCGATGACGCTGCGCGCGCACAGAAAGGTGAACGGGCCGACATACTCCATGCCGACGCTCTGCGCGACAAAGGCCACGCCCCAGATGGTGGCGGTAAGTAACAAGATAAGGGAATGACGGATTTGCAAGGCTTGTCCTCTTCTCTGTGAAATATCGTGCGGCGTGCGGCGCTGAACGCCGATGCCGTAAATAAAAGTATAGCAAATCCCCCGGGATTTGACAATGGCAAACCCGCCGCGTCGCGGGCAAAAGAAAAGCAGCTTATTTCCGAAGAAATAAGCTGCTTTTCTGGAGCTGCTAACCAGATTTGAACTGGTGACCTCATCCTTACCAAGGATGCACTCTACCGACTGAGCTATAGCAGCGAAATGGCAGGGGCAGTAGGGATCGAACCCACGGCACGCGGTTTTGGAGACCGCTGCTCTACCAGCTGAGCTATACCCCTGTGTGGCTCCTCAAGTTGGACTCGAACCAACGACCCTGCGGTTAACAGCCGCATGCTCTACCGACTGAGCTATTGAGGAATATGGATAGCTT
>NZ_JALFLA010000011.1 GCF_022775115.1 Agathobaculum sp. | reverse complement strand
GAACGGTAAGGTCATAGCAGCGTATACCTCCGATTCTGACGATCAGGCCGAGCCGTTTTTGGGCATGAAGCGCATACCTATCTATAAGGACAGCAGCGGCCGCGCCAGATACACAGCTCTGGAAAACGCGGAAAGCAAGGGCGCAGGCCCGTGGCTGACCGAAATCGTACCGCTCTCGCTCGGTACGGAGCAATGGGAGGCGTACTTTGCAAACATCGAAAAGAACTAACGCATTCCACCAAACAGGATTTTGAACAGGGGTATGCCCCTGTGGCTGTGAGGGTACTCTCCCTCACAGCAATCATTCTTTTTTGACATCAGGAGGATACATGATGAAAAAACGCATTCTGGCCCTATTCACATGCTTGGCGCTCTGCCTGAGTCTGCTGCCCACAGCGGCGCTGGCGCAGGGTGGAAACACCCTGACCGTAGGCGGGGACGGCACTGGAGCAACCTACAAATATCTTACCGATGCATTAAACGCTGCGCAACCCGGCGATACCATCCGCTTCCTTGGCAATGCAGGCGCGTTTTCTGAGAGCAAGGAAGATGAGCCGCTGGTGATCGACAAGCAAGTTACCATCGACGGAAACGGTCATACGCTTACGGTTCGTTACGCCGGCATCCTGCTGGGCGCGGATGTGACCATTAATGGTCTCACTATTTCCATGACGTCCACCTTTGGCAACGCCATATATGCAAACGGCCACAGGCTGACGCTCAATCAGGTGCGCAACGAGCAAGCGACTGGGGCCACAGCGAACGTGATACACCTGTTCAGCGGTGGAGCCATGAATGCGGGTTGGGATGGCCGCGCAAATGGCGGCAGCCACGGACAGATCATCATCCGGGGTTCGGACAACCGTTTGGGCGATATCTTCGCCGGCAATTGGTCGCGTACGAACGAAGAAAGCATATACAGCGGTTCGTCCACCATCACTATCGAGGAGAGCGCAGGCGGCACGATCGGCAATATCTACGCCTGCGGCGCATATGAGCCGACCGGCACTGGCAACTCAAACGATATCTTACCGAACAGCGATAAATTCCCGGTAACGGGTGAGGTTACCATCAACCTGAGCAACGGCGCGGTGGGGACGGTATATGGCGAGACCGGTGGCAGCTCGAATGCCAAGGTCGTATATAATTCTAGTATCAGCGATGCCCGTAGCAGCCGATTGGAGGATATTGCTTCTTTGGAGGTGAAAAAAGGTTACTTTGCGCCGGGCAAGGCAAATGCGATGAGCAATTTGGATGATACAGCGGTGACAATTAGATCGGGTGCGCGCCTTGACCTGCGCAATGTATCCTCACCCATTGCACCGGCCAGTTGGAGCGGTGATGGCGGTGTGCTGGAGATCGGAACGGCGCAGACGTTGTATTTGACTGGCGCTGTGACGGGCACAACTACGGTGGCCATCGGTGGATGGAATAGCTATACGAATCTTGCGTGGGAGGCGGCTACCGCAGATCATCTCTATATTCAGGCGGGTCAGGCGCAGGGCGGCGAGTTTACCTTCCTGCCGAAGACTGCGGGCGGCACAGCTCCTGAATGGTCGGCTGCGGACAAGGGCTGGCAGCTGGCATCCTCTGGTTCGGGCGGCGGCACAAAGCCGACCGGTCCGGTCAAGCCGTCCTCCTTCCGCTTTGTAAACAATGTCATCAACAGAACGACGGATGAAATTAAGGATAAGCGGGGCGTAGAGGTCAGTATTGAGGCTCCGATCCCGGACGGTCAATTCATCTTCCTAGTTCCGTTCACTGTTCAAATCCAAAAGGATGGAGGAGAGGTGAAAACGGCTTATCGGGAGTATGATGGGAGATACGGATACAGTTATAGTAGCACAATCTTAGGCATCACAGATATGTTTGCGATAGATGCACAGGGGGATGATACCTATCCCGTATTTCATATTGGGCTTCAGAACCCCGGCAGCTACAAGTTCACCGTCTCGGTGGAGACGGAAAGCGGCACGACCGCGACAGATACCCTCACGCTGAACATCACCGATCCCTCCACCCCCCCTGACCCCGGTCCCGGCGATTCCGATCCGTCTGCGAAGATTCCGGAAGCGGTAATGCAGCAGGTCACTGCCTACACTGGTGAGTACAACGGGCAGTCCCACAACGCAGTTCTGCTGGGCAGCGTGGATGCCAGCCTGTATGACGTGACCTACACCGCGCAGGGCGCGCCCGCGACGACCGTATGCCCGACGATCTTGGAGGCGGGCGAACTGCCGGTCGAGGTCAAGGTCGCCCTCAAGAGTGACGCGAGCGTATTTGCCACCAAGACGGTCAAGGCCGTGGTGACGGCAAAGCCTGTCACCGTTACCGGCCTGCAAGCCGTGAGCCGCATCTACAACGGCTCGAATATGGTCGAACTGGTCGGCGGCACAGTTGACGGCGCGATCGTAAATGACGATGTGCGCGTTGACCTGAGTGGTGCGGTCGGCAAGATGGCGGACGCGAACGCGGGCGACAATAAGGCCGTCACCGTCACCGGCGTCAAGCTCGCGGGTGCGCGCGCGGGCAGCTACAGCCTGACCGGCGTCAACCCCGTCACTGTGGACATCGGCAAGGATGTGTACACCCCCGCTCCTCTCGCGGGCAGTGCCAAGTATGGCAGCAGCGGCACAGTGCAGTTGACCGCCGTGCTGGTCGCGGGCGCGCGTGTGGACGCGGTAGATGTGACGGCGGGTAAGGCGCTGCTGAACGGTGAGCCGACCGTATCCGGCGACAGCCTGCATTTTGCCTTCCAAAACAACGCCACCGTAGGCGAGACGGCTATAGTACGGGTGGTTGTGGCAAGCGACAATTATGAGGAATACGAGATCGTTGTGACGCTGACCGTGGGCAGCAAGGAGACGCAGAGCGCGTTTGGCTTTGCCGCGCCTGCGCAGACCAAGACCTACGGCGACGCGCCCTTTACTGTCCCGGCCACCGGCGCGGCGGCGGGCAGCAACGTGACCTATGAAAGCAGCGCGCCGGAGGTCGCCGTTGTTGACCAAACGACCGGGCAGGTGACCATCCGCAAGGTGGGCGAGGCTGTTATCACCGCCAATGCCGCGGAGACGGCGGAGTACGTCGCGGCCAGCGCGTCCTACCGCCTGACCGTGAACAAGGCGGCGGTCACCGTTGCCGCCAAGAGCCAGAGTATCTATGTGGGCGACTCGATACCCGATCTGACAAACCCTGTACTGAACACCCATTACACCATAAGTGGACTGGTCGGCGGTGATACGCTGGGCGGCGTGCCCGTGATGGCGTATCAGACGGGCGGCACGGCGGTCATGCCGGATACCAGCAAGTCCGGCAGCTATGATATCGTGATCGTCAGCGCGGCGGACGGCAATGGCAATTATGCCGTTACATACCAGCCCGCTACACTTACCATCGCTGACAGGCCGACCACATCTGGCGGCGGAACTGGCGGCGGCGGAACCGGCGGTGGCGGCGGTGGCGGAACCGGCGGCGGTACGACCACCACGACGGATACCACCCAGCAGAACGCGGATGGCTCGACCACGACCATCAAGACCGATGCAGCCACCGGCACAGTGACCGAGACCACCAAATATGCTGACGGCTCGACCGTCACGATGGAGACCAAGAAGGACGGCTCGACCACCGAGACCCGCGAGACTGCCATGGGCGTTGCCGGCACGACCGTGACCGACAAAAACGGCGCGGTGACCGAGGTCTCCGCCAAGGTGTCTACGGCTGCCGTGCAGGCAGCGGAGCAGACCGGCCGGCCGGTGACCCTGCCTGTGCAGGCCGAGGCCGCGCGGCAGGGCGGTCAGGCTGCGGCAGTCAAGGTGGACGCGCCCACCGGCAACGTTGCTGTTGAGATTCCGACCAAGAACCTGACCGTCGGCACGGTGGCCGTGTTGGTCAGCGCGGATGGCACGGAGACACTGGTGAAAAAGTCGGCTGTAAGCGAAAACGGCGTGGTGCTCACGTTGAATGGCGCTGCCACAGTCAAGCTGGTGGACAACAGCCGGCAGTTTGACGACGTGCCGGCGGCAAGCTGGGCGAACAACGCAGTGACTTTTGTGGCCGCGCGCGAGATCTTCAGCGGCACAAGCGAGACCTCCTTCGCGCCTGAGCAGCCGATGACGCGCGGTATGCTGGCCAAGGTGCTGCACAATCTGGAGAATAACCCCACCGCAGGTGTGGCGGGCGGCTTTGCCGATGTGGCCGCAGGTGCGTGGTATGCCGATGCCGTCGATTGGGCAGTCGGCAGGAACATTGTCAGCGGCTATGGAGACGGCAGCTTCGGCGCAGAGGATAGCATCACACGCGAGCAGCTCGCGGTCATGCTCTGGCGCTACGCGGGCAGCCCGGCGAGCGCGCACACGCTTGACGGCTTCCGGGACACGAATCAGATCAGTGAATATGCGCAGCAGGCGCTGGCTTGGGCGAACGAAAACGGCATCATGAGCGGCAAGGGCGAGGGCATCCTCGACCCGCAGGGCACCGCGACCCGCGCGCAGGTGGCGCAGATGCTGATGCAGCTCGTGGACAGTCAGCAGGGCTGAGCCGAACGAGCCCGTAAGCAGGGCATGAGCGGTTCTTTGTCCCCTTTGGGGACTGACACGGAAAACCGCGCGTGAAACAGACCAAAAACGGACTTGGCAGTTGCTGCTAAGTCCGTTTTTCTTTGCCGCCGCGTCGCCCGCTGTCGGGCGGGATGAATAAGTCCCACCGTTTTTTGTTTACCGGCGGGACGCTTTGTGCTATACTGTATACAGAGTTTTTATGTCTGGGGGAAATGTTTTGAAAGAGATTCCCAATTGTATGTTCCACTCGCGCGAGCTGGCCTGCAAAACGCCCTACGGCGCAGCGCCGGCCGGGGAAGTGATCGAGTTTTCCACCTATCCGCGCCGTGAACGCGGCACCGAGCATATCACGCTCTGGATCGAGCGGGACGGCTGCGAGGCCGTCGCCTATCCGATGCGCTGGTATGGATTGTGCGGCGCGCGCGACCGCTACTGCGTGAGCTTCACCCCGGCCGAGCCGGGACTGTATTGGTACTATTTCACGATGGATACCGCGGGCGGGCCGCGCTTTGTCTCGCGCGGCTATGGCGGCCGGTCGGAGATCATCGACACGCTGGGCGATAAATACCAGTTGACGGTGTATGATCCGCAGTACCGTCCGCCCGGTTGGTTTGGCGAGGGTATCACCTACAATATCTTTCCCGACCGCTTCTGCCGGGATAAGCTGCCCGTCCAGCCTGAGGCGGAGGGCGTTGCCCCCCGTGTGCTGCACGAAAACTGGGACGATCTGCCTGTATACAAGCCGGATGAGCACGGCGAGATACTGAACAACGACTTTTTCGGCGGCACGCTGCGCGGCGTGATCGAAAAGCTGGACTATCTGGAAAGCCTGCGCGTGCGCACGCTCTACTTTAATCCGATCTTTCAGGCGTATTCCAACCACCGCTACGACACGGGCGATTATAAGAAAATCGACCCACAGCTGGGCGATGAGGAGGACTTCCGCATGCTGTGCAGCGAGGCGGAAAAGCGCGGGATGCGCGTCATTCTGGACGGTGTGTTCAACCACACCGGCTACGACAGCCGCTACTTCAACGCCCGGGGACGGTATGACAGCGTCGGCGCGCACCAGTCGCAGGATTCGCCCTATTACAGTTGGTTTGATTTTCAGAAGTGGCCGGACAAGTATGGCTCGTGGTGGGGCATCTACACACTGCCGCAGGTGCGCGAGGACGATGCAAGCTACATCGACTACATCATCGAAAACGAGGATAGTGTCATCCGCCGCTGGCTGCGGCTGGGCGCGTCCGGCTGGCGGCTGGACGTGGCCGATGAGCTGCCCGACGCCTTCATTCGCCGCCTGAACGCCGCGGCCAAGCGCGAAAAACCTGACGCGCTCATCGTTGGCGAGGTTTGGGAGGATGCCTCCAACAAGATCGCCTATTCCGAGCGGCGCACCTATTTTCAGGGCGGCGAGCTGGACTCGGTGATGAATTACCCGCTGCGGGAGGCCATTTTGGGCTTTTTGGGCGGCGGCACGGCTGAGCATTTCGCTGAGCGGATGGAGACCGTGCGGGAAAATTATCCGCGTGCGGTGTTCTACAACCTCATGAACATCATCGGCACACACGACACGCCCCGCGCGCTGACCATTCTGGGCGTGTCGGACGAGGAATGGAAGATGGACCGCGACGGCCGCGCCCACTATACCCTGCCGCCCGACCGGCTGGAAAGCGCCAAGCGCCGGCTCAAGCTGGCGGCCGTCATCCAATTCACCATGCCCGGCTCGCCGACCATCTACTATGGTGATGAGGCCGGCAAGCAGGGCTTTGAGGACCCCTTCAATCGCGGCACTTACCCATGGGGCGCAGAGGATGCGGAGCTGCTGGAGTTTTACCGCACGCTGTGCGAGCAGCGCGACCGGAGCGAAACGCTCAACCGCGGCGAGCTGCGCTTTCTTGCGTGCGAGGGCGCGCTGCTGCAATATGAGCGGTGCTACGGCCAGTCGCGCATCGTTGTGCTGGTAAACCGGGGGCACACGACCGCGCGCGCGCCGATCGACGCGCTGTACGCGGCCGATATCCTCAGTCCGGTGGAGTTTGACATGCACGGCGACCAAGGTGTAATCGCCAGCGTGCCGCCTGAAACAGCCTATGTGCTGCGTTGTTTCGGCACGCTCTGACGCAGGATGACAGTGAGGTGTTTCTGATGGATATGACTGAAAAACAGCTTTCCGCCCGGTATTTATTTGAGGGGCGGATCATGAAGGCGCGGCTGGACGAGGCGCTGCTGCCAAACGGCCGCACTGCGCAGCGTGAGGTATGCGAGCATGTGCCGGGTGTGGGCGTGCTGCCAATCGACCGGGACGGCAATGTGATCTTGGTGCGGCAGTTTCGCTATCCGTTTGACACGGTGCTGCTTGAGATACCGGCGGGCAAGATGGATCACGGCGCAGAGGACGCGGAAGAATGCGGCAGGCGCGAGTTGCGGGAGGAGACCGGCTGCACGGCCGGGCGCATGGTGCCGCTCGGGCGGCTGTATCCGTCGCCCGGGTTTCTGGACGAGGTGATCTCGCTGTATGCCGCGCTCGAGCTGACCGAGGGCGAGATGCAGCCGGACGAGGACGAGTTCGTTGAGGTCGTGCGCCTTCCCATCGCCGAGGTCGAGGAAATGGTTGCGCGCGACGCGCTGCGCGACGCCAAGACCATCGCCGCGCTGTACCGCGCAAGGCTCAAGGGACTGTATTGAGCGGCGGTATCAGCGCACGACCCCTCTGAAAAGGAGGCATTATGGATAAAAAAACGATCCTCGTGATCGAGGATGAACGCGCCATCGCGGATATTCTGGTGTTCAATCTCCAGCGCGAGGGTTACGACACGCTTGCCGCCTACGATGGCATGGAGGGACTGGCCCGTGCGCTGCACGACATGCCCGACCTCATCCTGCTGGACGTGATGCTGCCCGGCATGGACGGCTTCGAGGTGCTGCGGCATGTGCGCGAGAAAAACGACACGCCCATCATCATGCTGACCGCCCGCGAGGAGGAGACCGACAAGGTCATGGGGCTTGAGCTGGGCGCGGACGACTACATCACCAAGCCCTTTTCCATGCGCGAGCTGATGGCGCGCGTCAAGGCCAATATGCGCCGCGTGCTCTCGGGAGAGGAGCGGGAAAGGCTGCCGGTGTACACCGGCAGCGGCCTGCGCGTCTCGAAGGAAAACGGCATGGCCTACAAAAACGGCAGGCCGCTCGAGCTTTCCGCGCGGGAGTTTGACATCCTGTGCTTTCTGTCGGCCGCGCCGGGGCGCGTGTTCTCGCGCGAGGAGCTGATGGCGCAGGTGTGGGGCTATGAATATTACGGCGACCTGCGCGCGGTCGATGTTGCCATCCGCCGCCTGCGCGAAAAGGTTGAGGATCAGCCCGCCAGCCCGCATTATATCATGACCAAGCGGGGAATGGGATATTATTTTGCCGGGGAAGGGGCATAGGAACATGCCGTGTCCCGGCCTGCCGCGGCGGATGCGCGGCGCAGCCACCCGGATGCGGAAGCGCGCTTCCGGTCGAAACAGCGGAGGTGTCAAATGTTTCGCTCCTTACACATGAAGCTGGTGCTGATCCTCGTGCTGCTGATCGTGTCGGTCATGGCCGTGGTCGGCACGTTTCTCATCAACAGCGTCAGCACCTTTTATCTGGATAGCTTTTATGAGCAGGTGCAGGACGTGTTCGACCCTGCGCTGATCGCTTCGCTGGAGCAAACGGCGGCGGAGACGGGCGCAGCCGGACTGAAAACGGCGGTAAGCGCCTACGCAGTCACGCTCGGCATCGGTGATTACCGCCCGTACTATATTCTGGACGGTGAGGGACGCTATCTGGAGGGCTGGAATGAAAATCTGGCCGGCTCGCTCACGCGCACCAGCAACATCATCGCCGCGATGGCGGGCGGTACGGGTACGCGCTCCTCGGTGGCGGACAGCGTGATAGACGTAGCCATCCCGCTCCAGGCGGACGGGGACGGGCAGGTGGATTATATCATCTATATCGCCGACCAGAAGCAGGAGATCTCCGACCTGTCGTGGCGGTTTTTCCAAATCGTCATGCAGGCTATGATGTTTGGTATGCTGGCGGCCATTTTGTTGTCCTTTCTGCTGTCCAAAACGATCACCACACCGATTGAGCGCATCACCGAGGGCGCGCGCCTGATCGCCGAGGGGCATTACGACCAGCAGCTGGGCGTGCAGTCGTCCGACGAGATCGGCGAGCTGACGCGCTCGTTCAACTATATGGCCGAACGGCTCAAAAGCACGATCGGCGAGGTGCAGGGCGAGCGGGACAAGCTGTCCACCCTGTTTCTGCATATGACCGACGGCGTGGCCGCCTTCACCACCGACGGCACGCTCATCCACATGAACCCCGCGACCGAGAGCCTGCTTGGCGTGCGCATGGAGGACGGTCTCAGCTTTGACGAGCTGTTTGCCGACATCGACCTGCTCGGCGCGGACGAGACCGCCATGCGCACTTTCCTGACCAGCGAGATCACGCGGCGCGGGCGCGTGCTGTCGGTGACGCTCGCGCCCTATGGCGCGCTGGACGGCGAGGGCGGTGTGATCGCCGTCTTCCATGATATCACCGAGCAGCGCAAGCTGGACGAGGCGCGGCGCGAATTTGTG
The DNA here is from genome assembly GCF_022775115.1 of Agathobaculum sp. GTDB lineage: Bacteria > Bacillota > Clostridia > Oscillospirales > Butyricicoccaceae > Agathobaculum. The sequence goes on along the minus strand of NZ_JALFLA010000011.1, from coordinate 98,117 downwards.
GCCAACGTGTCGCACGAGCTGCGCACGCCGCTGACCAACATTCACTCCTACACCGAAACGCTGCTGGACGCGGCGGGCGATATCCCGCCGGAGACGGAAAAGCAGTTCCTCGGCGTGATATCGAGCGAGTCCGACCGCATGGCGCGCATTGTGACCGACCTGCTGACGCTGTCCAAGCTCGATTACGGCCGCATGGAGCTGCGCATGACGCGCTTTTCACTGGGGGATATGCTCAAAAACGTCGCGGGCGCGATGAAGCTGACCGCCGAGAACAGCGGCCACGAGCTGACCGTTGACGCGCCGGATACCTTGCCCGCGCTCGTGGGCGACCGTGAGCGGCTCGAGCAGGTCGTGGCCAATATCCTGTCAAACGCGGTCAAATATACCCCCTCAGGCGGGCACATCCGCCTGTCGGCCTGCGCGCACGGGCAAAGCCATGTGCGCATCACGGTCGAGGATGACGGCGTCGGCATCCCTGAGGCCGACGTGCCCCGGCTGTTTGAGCGCTTCTACCGCGTGGACAAGGCGCGCTCACGCGCGGCGGGCGGCACCGGCCTTGGCCTTGCGATCGCCAAGGAGATCGTCCAGCAGCATGAAGGCCGCATCGCGCTTGCCAGCGAATACGGCAAGGGCACGACGGTCACCATTACGCTGCCGACCGGCCTGACCCCGGGTGGGGAGGAGGCGCAGGCATGAACGGCGCGCAGAAGTCGGCAAAGAACACGGTGAAAAATGTATCGCTGGTCGTGCTGGTACTGCTGCTGGTCGTGCTGTGCGCGGCCAATTGGCTGACTGGCCTGAACATCGCGCAGATGCCGGTGGACAGCGTGCTGCGCCGGGCGTATGACCGGCTGAGCGGCGGCGCAGTCGGTTATGTGCTGCGCTCGTCGGGCGTGGCCGCGGCCGAGCCGGCGCAGCTTGCGCTGGTGGTCGATGGGCAGCTGTACGGCGTGCAGTACAGTCCGGCCGAGCTGGACGCCGGGATGGAGGCTACGCGCGCGCTCTGGGCGCAGGTGCTGGCAGGCGGCGCGCTGCACCCGGCGGACGAAACCGCGCTGACCGCCGCACTCGGCGGGCAGAACTGCGCGCTGCTGCGCTATCACGGCGCGATCCCGCTCGGGATGCTGGCAAGCTGGATGGGCGGCGTGTGGGACAGCACGCTGGCCGTGGAAACAGTGGTGTACGCGGCCGAAACCGAAACGCTGTTTGTGCGCGCGGTGGACGGTACGCTGTATGCCGCGCAGGCTAAGGCCGACCGCGCGGCGCTCGAGACCGCGCAGCAAGGCTTTCGCGGCCTGCCCTGCAAATTTGCGGGCAGCGCGTATGCAGTCTACCCGGAAACGCTGCTGTTTGAGAGTGAGGCGCTCTCGCTGCCGCTGCTGACGGCGCAAGCGCCCGCGCTGTTCGAGCCGCAAAGCGGCGCGGGGCTGGAAACCCTGCTGGCCGCGTTCGATTACACGCCCTACGCGCGTACCTATCCCGAGCAGGGCGGCAGGGTCAAGGTGTTTGTGGACAACGCGAGCACGCTGCGCGTCTGGGACACAGGTATGGTGCAGTATGCCGCTACCGGGGCGGACAGCACTGTGCGTGCCTATGACAGCGGCGAGGCGGAGGGCTTGGCCGCGCTGGACGCACAGCTCGACTGCGCGCGCCTGATTCTGGAAGGCGCAATGCGCGCGGCAGAAACGGGTACACAGCCCTCGCTCTACGCGGTGCGCCAGCAGGGCGGCGGGCGCACAGCGCTGGTTTTCCTGCAGATGTACGGCGGTGTGCCCGTGCTGGGCGAGCAGGATTTTGCCACCTTTGTGTTTGAGGAGGGCGCGCTTGCCTCGGCGACCATTCGCCTGCAGTGCTTGCGTGTGGGGGAGCGCTACCGTACCATTCTGCCCGCGCGGCAGGCCGCCGCGGGCGCGGACGGCGCGCGGCGCGGCCTGATCGCAGCCTACCGGCAGCAGGAGGACGTGCTTGTGCCGGGACGGTTTTATCTGTAAACACAGTAGGAAAGGGAGGTCTGGCCGTGCAATGGGATAAGGTCAAAAATACGCTGATCGTCATCCTGCTGGCGGTCAACCTGTTTCTGATGGGCAGCTTGGGCGCCAAGCTGTGGCAGGACCGCCAGCGGGAGCAGATGCTGCTGGACAATCTGACCCGCCTGCTCGCACACGCCGGGCTGACGCTGGACGAGGACTTCGCGCTGCCGCGCGGTAAGGTGCTGCCGCTGCTTTCGCTTGACCGCAGCCGTGCGGGCGAGGAGGCCGTAGCCGCCGCCATGCTGGGCGAGGAGGTGGCGCGCACCGAGCAGGAGGATGGCGCGGCCCGGTTTGAGAGCCGGACCGGCACGCTGGAATGGCGCGCGGACGGCACGGTGCGAGCGGCCTGTCTGCTCGAGGGAAATATGCCCACCGATGAGCGGCAGGCGTTGTCGCGCGCGCGTGGGCTGCTGGCTGATTGGGGACTGCTGGGCGAGGAGGTCACGCTCGCAGCCGATGGCCTGCGCGTGACTGTGACCGGTACGCTCGCCGGGCAGCCGGTGTACAACCGCAGCTTGGAGCTGCGGTTTGACCGGGGCTGTGTCATGCTCTCCGGGCGGTGGAGCTTTGGCACACCGTATACGACGGTGCGCGGGGACGGCACGACGTATGCCGCAGCCGATGCGCTGCTTGCCTTTGCCGCCGCCGCGCCGGAGGGCGCGCGCATCCGTGTGATGACGGCGGGCTACCGCCTACAGCTGGACGGCAGCCGCCGCTTGCAGCTCGTGCCAACTTGGAAGATCAACACCGATTCAGGCGAATATTTGGTGGATTGTGCCAAAAAGACAATGGTTGCGCAAGAAAACTGAAAAAATTCTTTCCTTTATCTGAATTTGTGGTAAAATGTATAGGTGAGACTTTGCGCAGCCGCACCATCTGTCGGCTGTATTCATAAAATACGGTAGCAAGAAAACCGGGCGGGCCGTATCCCCCGCCCGCGCTTCGAGAGTGAGGAGTAGTTAGGCTTTGACCAAGTATGTTATCAACGGCGGCAGGACGCTCAACGGTGAGGTCACCATCTCCGGCGCGAAAAACGCGGCGGTCGCCATCGTTCCGGCCGCGCTGCTGGCCGACGGCCCCGTCCGCATCGAAAATGTGCCCAAGATCATCGACGTGACGCTTCAGATGGAGATCATGCGCGAGCTTGGCGCGCAGATCCGCCTGCGCGGCGCGACGACTGTCGAAATCCAGAACACCAGCAGTCCCAGCCTCAAGCCGCACGAGCTGGAGCGTAAGCTGCGCGCTTCCTATTATCTGCTGGGCGTGCTGCTCGGCAAATACGGCTTTGCCGAGGTCGCCATGCCCGGCGGCTGCAATTTCGGCGGCGTTCGCCCGATCGACCAGCATGTCAAGGGCTTTGAAGCGCTGGGCGCCAAGGTAACGCTGCCCGAGGGCGGATACATCCGCGCCGAAGCGCCTCCGGAGGGACTGCACGGCGCACGCATCTATTTTGACGTGGTCTCGGTCGGTGCGACGATGAACATCATGCTCGCGGCCGTACTCGCCAAGGGGCAGACTGTGATGGAAAACTGCGCCAAGGAGCCGCATATCGTCGACCTGGCAAACTTCCTGAACGCGATGGGCGCGGATGTCAAGGGTGCGGGCACGGACGTCATCAAGATACGCGGGGTCGAGCGGCTGCGCGGCGGCGTCTATTCGATCATCCCCGACCAAATCGAGGCGGGCACCTTTATGGCGGCGGTCGCGGCCTGCGGCGGCTCGGTGCTCATCAAAAACGTCATCCCCAAGCATCTGGAGTGTATCACCAACAAGCTCAAAGAGATGAACGTTGAGATAACCGACTTTGACGATTCGGTGCTCATCCGGCGAGAGGGACGGCTGATCCGCACCAACTTCAAGACCATGCCCTATCCGGGCTTTCCGACCGACATGCAGCCCCAGCTGACCACCGCGCTGTGCTTGGCCGAGGGCACCAGCATCGTGACCGAGGGCGTGTGGGACAGCCGCTTCCGCTATACCGACGAGCTGATCCGCATGGGCGCGAACATCCGCGTCGATGGCAAGCGCGCCGTGGTCGAGGGCGTCGAGGCGCTCAGGGGGACAGCGGTGCGCGCACATGACCTGCGCGCGGGCGCGGCCATGGTCATCGCGGGGCTTGCCGCAGGCGGTGTGACCGAGGTCGAGCAGGTGCAGAACATCGAGCGCGGCTACGAAACGCTGGTGGAAAAGTTCGTCGCGCTCGGCGCGGATATGTACCGGGCGGATATTCCGGAATCCATGGGACTGCCGCGCAAGGACTGAGCGCGCGGAGACATATCAAATCGAGGCCGCGCGGCGGCCTTGCAAAAGCGGGGGCGTGCACCTCGCTTTTTTTGCAAACGGATGTGCAGGCGCGGGCGGCGCTTTCCCGGTGTTGCCCCGCCTGATAAATTTGGGAGGATTATATGGCAGAGCGGTTTTATTACAGCATCGCCAGCGGCTCGGCTGGCAACTGCGGCCTGTATCTGGCGGGCGGCACAGCGATCCTGATCGACGCGGGCGTGTCGCTGCGCCGTATCACAGCTGGTCTTAGCGCACTTGGGCTGGGGCTGGACGACCTTGCCGCCGTGCTGCTGACGCATGAACACGGCGACCATGTGAGGGGGCTGCCGATGCTGCTGAAAAAGTGCGCCGTGCCGGTGTTTGCCTCGCGGGGCACAGCGCGTGTACTTACGCAGAAGGAGCCGATCTGCGCCGACCGGCTGAACACCTTTGACAGCGGCGCGCGCTTCTGGGTGCGCGATGTGGATGTGGACAGCTTTGCCACTCCGCACGACGCGGCGGAGAGCGTCGGCTATGTACTGACGCATGAGGGCAGGCGCTTCGGCTTTGCCACCGATCTGGGCTTTGTGCCGCACGACGCGGCGGACAGGCTGCGCGGCTGCACGGCCGTCGTGCTCGAAAGCAACCACGATCCGCATATGCTGCAAGCCGGGCCGTACCCTTACGCGCTCAAAATGCGGGTGGCCGGGCCGTCGGGACATTTGTCTAACCCGGACTGCGCCGTGTGCGCGGCTGAGCTGGTCAAAAGCGGTACGCGCACACTCATCCTTGCCCACCTGAGCGAGAAAAACAATATGCCCGCGCTTGCCCTGCAGCAAACGCGGCACGCGGTACGCGGCTTGCCGCTGTGCCGTGTGATCGTCGCCCCGCGGGACTGCATGGGTGAGCCGGTGCTGCTTGAGGAGGGGGAAGCGTTATGCTCGCTGTCCGGTTGATCTGCGTGGGCAAGCTGGGCGAACGGTTCTGGGCGGAGGCTGTGCGGGAGTATGAAAAACGGCTGTCGGCTTATTGCAGGCTGGAAATCGTCGAACTGCCCGAGCAGCGTCTGCCGCAAAGCCCCTCGGCGGGCGAGATCGCGCAGGCTATCGAAAAGGAAGCCGCACTGATCGAGGACAGGCTGCCGGCGGGCGCGACGGTTGTCGCGCTGTGCGTCGAGGGCAAGCTGTTCTCGTCTGAGGAACTGGCCGGCTATCTGGAACGCTTGACTGTGTCAGGCACGAGCAGGCTGTGTCTGCTGATCGGCGGCTCGCATGGCCTGGCCGAGCGCGTCAAGCGCAGGGCGGCGCTGCGGCTGTCGATGTCGGCCATGACCTTTCCACACCATCTGGCGCGTGTCATGGTGCTCGAGCAGCTCTACCGCGCGCTCAACATTGCCGCAGGCGGAAAGTATCACAAGTGAGGGGCGCGGGCTGCACAAAATACCCCATCGTGCTGGCGCATGGCCTTGCCGTACACGACGCGGACGGTATATACACGCCTTGGGGGCGTGTGCCCGAAGCGCTGCGTGCACAGGGGGCGGTGGTCTACCTCGGCGGGCAGGATGCATGGGGCAGCATTGAGACTGGCGCCGGGCAGCTTTGGCGCACGGTGCAGCGTGCGATGCGTGAGCAGGGCTGCACACGTGTCAACATCATCGCCCACTCCAAGGGCGGGCTGGAAGCGCGCTTTTTGATATCGGCCATGGGGTGGGCGCGGCACGTCGCCTCGCTGACCATGCTGTCCACCCCCAACCGCGGCTCGCGTGTGGCAGAAGCGCTGCTGCGTGCAAGGCCGGGTATTGCGCTTTGGGCGCGAGGGAACGACGCCTACTGGCGCCGCCATGGAGACGAGCGCCCCGATACGCTGCGCGCGGGCAGACAGTTGACGCCGCGCTATCTGGCGGCGTTCAACCGGCGCTGCCCGGACGCGGCTTGCGTGTATTACCAAAGCTGGGGCGCGCGCCTTGACCATGCGCGGTCGGATGGCGCGATGGTGCTGATGCGCGGCCTGTTCTATCCGCTGCACGGCGAGAGTGATGGATTGGTCACGCCCGTCTCGGCGCGGTGGGGGCGGTACCGGGGCACGCTGCGCGGTGTTTCACACCAACAGCTGGTTGATGCCTTTGGCCGCGATACCGCGCACTTTTCACCCTGCCGGTTTTACGCGGCGCTGGTGCACGAGCTTGGGCGGATGGGGCTGTGAGCGCGGCCGCGGCCTATGTTTTGCGCCGGATTTTGCAAAAAGCATATTTACATTGCCGGTTCGATTCGGTAAAATAGAAAAAGCAGATAAGAACATATCAGGAGGGCGTCCCATGATAATTACCATAACGCTCAACGCGGCGCTGGACCGCACGCTGCGCATTGAGCAGCCGCTTGCTATCGGCAAGCTCAACCGCGCGGTCTCGTCCCATCTGGAGCCGGGCGGCAAGGGCATCAATGTATCGCGAGCGGTTAAGGCGCTGGGCGGAGAGAGTGTCGCGCTGGGCTATTGCGCCGGCACGAACGGACGTATGATGAAGGATATGCTGACTTCGGCCGATATCCACCATGATTTTGTCGATGTGGCGGGACAGACGCGCGTCAACACGCAGATCATCGACACGCAGGGTGGCCACACCGAGATCAACGAGCCGGGCAGCAAGCTGGAGGACGCGGACTTTCTTCGCCTGCTCGACCGCATGGACAACTATCTGGATGAGGGCAATATCTTTGTACTGGCCGGTTCCGCGCCGCCGGCTTTCTCGATGAGTAACTACCGTAAGCTGTGCAAAACGATCAAAAAGCGTGGCTGCCGCCTGATTATCGACGCGCAGGGCGAGATGCTGCTCGAAGCGCTCAAGTGCGAGCCGGATGTGGTAAAGCCCAACATCTTTGAGCTGGCGCAGGCAGTGGGCGACAAGCCCTCGGCCGATCCAGAGGTTGTCGTGGTATCCGCGCGCAAGATGCTGGACATGGGCGCGCACGCGGTCTGCGTCTCGATGGGGCAGGAGGGCGCGGTGTTCGTGGCCAAGGATGGCCGCGAGGCGCTGTTCGTGACCACTGAGCCGAAGATATACGACGAGGGCGCGGTCGGAACGGGTGATGCGATCGTTGGCGCGATCGCAAATTCGATGCAGCAGGGCTTTAAGTATGACGAGCTGGCACGCTTTGCTGTGGCGATGGGGCGCGCGAGCAGCCGCTTGGCCGGCACCGAGATGGCCTCGCTTAAAAAGGTGTACGAGGTATACGAAACCACCAAGGTATATGTTCTGTAAACAGCGGAAAACAGAAAAGACGCCTGACCGGTTGGTCAGGCGTCTCTTTTTGCGGTGCTTGATGCGGGGACGCAGCTTACCGCACCCTTGGGGGCTTGGCTTCGCTCGGAACAGAGCTGCTGCGCGGGCGCTGGGGTGCGGTGCTCTGCCGCTGCGGCGCGGTAGTCTGGCGCTGAAGCGAAGGCTCGGTGCGCCGTCGCTCCCGCGTCCGCTCGGCTTGCGCCTGTGTTGCGCGATAGGCTGCGGCCTCGGCGGTGATCTCTTCCTTGCGCTGGGCGCGCCTGCCCTCTACAGTCTGATGCTTGGCAGAGAGGTTCTTCTCCCGCTCATAGCGCTCCATATCCGCCTTGAAGGCCCAGCCAAAGGTAGCTTTGTTGAGCATTTTCTTGAAAAATCCCGGCTTTTTCGGTGCGGGCGGCGCGATGGCGCTGACCTGCTCGGAGACGGTGACGCTATCCGCCCGTCCGGGAGTGGGCGTCAGGCGTCTGGGCAGCTGCTCGCCAAGGCCATAGGCATAGATCTCCCGTCCCTCGTTGATCAGGCTTTGGAAGCGTTCGTACCGGGCGGCGGATGTGTTGTGCAGCTGGGGGTCAAAGAGCGGCACCATTTTCCACTTGCCCGCGCAGTTTTCCATCACCAGCAGCCGCTGCGCGGCCTGCTGTGGGTTGGACATATCCAGATGCAGGTCATCGCGCAGCTTTTGGGACAGCGATTGCTCCCACTGTGGGGCTTGCCGCTCGCCGATGGGCCGCACCTTGCGGGAGGGCAGGTCGTAGGCGTTGACCGGAGCGCGGCGGGCGCGGTCGACCGTCTGCTGCGTCTCCTCCGGCGAGAGCCCCATGCTCTCCAGCGTCTCGGTGAGATCCTGCCGGTCCATGCAGCCGCCGCAGAGCTTGTGGTTGAATTCTGCAAGCCGTGCCGCGCCCTCGGGCGTGCCCGCGCCCTCCATAAGCTGGCGGTAGTGCGCGTCAAAGGCATTCATCACGCGGCAGAAGCCGTCCGGATCCATGCCGCTCAGGTCAATGGCGCGGCCGTCCTCAACAGCACCGGGCGCGCCCTTGTCCGCCATGAACACGGACTGCGCCGCCTTCGAGCCGCTCAGGCCGTGCGGCTTGCCCAGACAGCTTTTCTTGCCGGGGCCTGCGTTTTCAAAGCCGACCAGCAGTACACCGCAGTGGCTGGCGTTGCCCTTGACCGTCCGCATGTACATATGGCCATTACCGCCGTCATGCAGGATAGGCTTGCCGGTCGGGCCGACCTCGCCAAGCCCGCCTACGGCCACGTTCAGTCCCTTGTGCTCGGAGGAGAGCGTCCAAGGCAGGAACCAAAAGGGCGGCTTTGTCTCCTGCCAACTGCCGGTGATTCGTCCCTGTCCATCGACCGAGGGCCGACCCACATGGTGGGTGCCCGCCCAGCGGGTGGTCAGCCCCATCGTCCGCTCGGGGGTGCTGCCCATGAGGGCTTTGAGCATACGGGTCTGCCCTTTGCCATGCGGCAGGGCGATTTTTGTGCGGCCACCATGGGCAAAGGCCTCGGCCAGGGTTTCGTCATAGGGCTTGACCTGCCCGTCCGTACCCTTCTGGTCAAAGCGGCCGAGCTGCCCTAGGAAAAGGATCTTGGCCATCATCAGCTGCTTTTCCTGATTGATCTGCAAAGCCTGTGCGGCGCCGTCGCCCAGCGTGTCTGTAAGCCGCCTTTTGGCTGCGGGCGACACGGGCGCAAGCGTGCGCTCCATCACATATTGGTTCATGAACTGTTCACACTTTTCCAGCTCTCTGGCCTGCGCGGTGCCCTGATGGCGGGCGATGGACAGGCCAACGCGGAAAGCTGGGTCCAGCGCGTGCTCCTGCAGCGCCTGCTGCACCCCGGCGTCGCGTACATCCGAGCCATGCGTCTGCAAAAACGCTTGCAGCTTTTGCGTACCGAGATAGTTTTTCAGCATCAGCGGAACGGACTCGAACTTTTCGTAGTTGCCCTGCTGCGCCTGCTCAAAGGCTTCGTCGTGATAGCCGCTTTGCTCCAAAAGCGTTTCCAGCTCGGCTATTTCGGCATCGCGTAAGGGCGTCTCCCAACCTTCTTTGGCCTGTGCGGTATATTGCTCCAGCTGCGCGGTCAGCTGCGTCAAAGCCTGCTGTTGTGTAGGCATTGTGTGTCTCCCCTTCTCGTTCATCTATATATAACACCCCGGGGGATGCGCAAATGTCCCACGCGGCAAAAAAATTTCCTGCCGGCGGATAGATAGGCCGAGGAGCACACCCCGGCAGGGGGGATAAGCAAAGCCTGACGCTCCATGTGCGGTGGAGCGTCAGGCTTTTGGGCGCTGATGCAGCGGGCGGAGGGGGGGATTACCTGCCGCCCTTGCCGGGCGGATACGCTACGACAAAGGGCTGGTTGTACGGATGCTCCTTGCCTGCGCAGGGTCCCTCCCGCCACATGCCGTAAAAACGGCTGAGCGGGAAGATGTAATACCCGTCCTGATAGTGGTCGGTGATATCATAGGGGTCTGCAAAAATCAGCACATCGTCATAGGGCGTGTCCGAACCGCAGGTGTCGATGCCGATGATGGTCTGCCAGTGGCCTGCCCAGTCGACCCAGTCAACCATGATGGGAAGTCCCCGGTCGATATAGTCGATGACAGACTGCTCAAACCCTTCCAGCGTGTTGAACTTCAGTTCGGTGCCCGCGTGGTGCTCGACATGCCAGCCGATCACATCGAAAAAATCCGCGATGTTCTCCACAGTCGAGCCGCGACCCGGCTGGCTTTCGATCAGCTGGCCGACCGCAAGCTCGTGATACTGCTTCTGGCCGAACCAGTTGAGCACCATCAGTGCGCAGGCCGCGCCGCAGGTGTATTCGGTTGTCTGCTGATAGGTTTGAAAATGAGACAGAATGTGCAGCGTCTCGTCGCTTTCCATGTTGTAATAGTCGTTAAACACATAATATCTCGAATTGGGATGATCGGTCTTGCCCACAAAGGCTGTTGCGCCACTCTCCTTCATGTGCGTCTGGTAGCGCGCCGGATAGGCGATGGTGTGCACTTCTGGTGGAGTGGGCTGCTGCTTGGGTTCTTGGTGTTGCATCATGGCACTCCTCGTTCAGTCATCGCCTTTCAGCTGTTTTCTGCCGAGATACAGCAAATACAGGCATAGGGGAATGGAGATGATTGTCCCTGCGAGGTTTTCTCCGTCGAGGGCTGCAAGGTGGGTCAGCTGCGCAAGCAGGACGATGATACCGCAAACCAGGCCGATCAGGGCGCAGACGACCGTGATCTTCCCTCTCTTTTTCTGGCTCATTGGCTGTTTTGGTTGCATATCCGGTCTCCTTTTTGTTTATGCATTGCGCCGGCGCTTACAGATGGAGCTGGAGTGGATCGTTCTCCTTCTGAACTGCCTTATTCGGTTTGCCCTGCTTGGCCTGCTTGCTTCGCTCGGCTGCGTCCGCGATGATGCGGCGGCTGAGGTCTCTCGCGCCATCAAACGCGATGAAGTCGCCAAAGCTCCGCGGCGTGAGGTCCTTGACTGCTTCCTTTAGGAGGGGACTCTTTCTTATGCTTTCGAGAAGCTGCCCTGTGTTGCTGCCGGGGAACAGTTTCTGCCCCAGCTCGACCGGATTTTTGCTGGCTTTGCGGCTTTCCACCATTTGGGTGACCAGCTCCATTGCCGTCATCTGCACCATGGTTTCCTTGGCCCAATTTTTTTGCCCATCGCTCAGCTCACCGGTGGTCGACTGTATGCACTCTAAGGTGGTGTTAAGGCCGCTCTGAAGCTGCATCTGAAGCGTCGGACGCAGCAGGTCGCATTCGACCACGGGCAGGGTGCGTGTGCAGAGCTCCCGCGCCTTTTCATGGATAAGCTCGATACGACGCTTCTCGAGCGACTCGTTTATGTGCGACTGCTGTACCGCTTTGCGCGCTTCGCGCTCCTCGGCGCTTTGCCCGAAGATTCTCCCCTCCGCGCTGGTTGCCGCTCTGGCTGCATTGGTCGCCATGCTGCCTGCCGTCAGCGCAAGCTGCTGCAGCTTGCGCTTGGCGAATTCCTGCACGCTGCGCGCCGCGTCCATGCGCTTTTGCTCGCGCTCGTTTTTGCCCCTTGCGCCCTTGGTATCCAGATATGTCTGGCTGGCCTGCTGCAGCGCCTCAAGGTGCTGCTTCATCTGCTCGCACTGGTACGGCGTCGGGTGCTTGCCCAGCGTGCCCAGCTTTTCAAGCGCTTCGACGCTTTTGGTGATGTTATCATACTCCTTCGAGCCGCGCAGCCGAAGCTCCGCGCCCTTGAGTGCGGCCTTAAGCTCATTTCGTTCGGCAGAGAAGTTCTGGTCAAGCTGGTCGAGTAAGGCGCCGGTGTCCGGGGCTTCGACAACCGGACGCTTGCCGTTGGGGGTTTGCACAGCGGACAGCTTCCATGCTTTGCCGTCGGCCTGGACATAAACGGTTCTGCCTTCAAAGATCTCCGTCTTGTCAATGCCCCTTGGGTTGCCGTGCTCGTCTGTGTACTTCCATGAATACTCAGGCAGCGTTACACCCTCCTCGCGCAGCTGCTGTTCGATCGTCTCCATCGACAGGCCCTCTATGCTGTTCTTCAATGCATATGCCCGGTTCATCGATGCGACAAGCGCTTGGGTAATGGGGGGACGAGGGGCGGCTTCCGGATCTTGGGGCGCCTTTGCCAAATCTTTGTACTGCCCTAAGAGCATAATTAACTTAGATCGGTCCGTGTCGTCTGCCAGTCTTTGGTGATCGAGCATCTCATAGTAAGGATTGGCGATGAGGTCTGTTCGGCTTGACACGTTATCGGTCAGGAGCAGCATATCCTTCCATTTGGTAAATAGCTGCTTCTGCTCATCGGTCAGCGTGATGGTTTCAGGCGGCCAGCGCAAAACCTGCTCTGCATGCATGATAAAGGTCTGGAACAAATGGACGCTCTCGTACTGCTGCACGAGCTGCTCGTCGGACAGGTCGCACAGCTCCGCTGTCCCATAGTGGGTGAAGGGCTGCATCATCTCCTGCAGGAATGCGCCGCGCTGCTGCGCCAGCGTCTGCTTGCGCTCTGTCAGCTCGGTCTGCGCCTGCTGCTCGGTCCTGCCATCGCCCATCAGTGCTTCAAGCTGCGCCTCATCCGTTCCCGGATCGGCAAACAGGTCGAGGAACTGCGTGACCTTGTCGGGCTGTCCCAGATGAAGGTAATAGCTCTTTACCGCATCGCTCACCCGGGCAAAGTTGTCGAGGAGCCGCCCTTGCTCAATGCCTGCGGCGTTTGCCAGTATGCCAGCCTGCTTATCGCGCATCTGCTGGGACAGCAGCGCGCGCGCGGCACGCTGCTCGGGTGGCACGATGCAGTTCTCCGGCAGCAGGAGCCTGAGCGCCTGCTCCGGCTGCGGGCCCATCTGCGGCGCTTCGCGCAGGATGCGCTGCTTGAGCTGGTCGACTGTTTCGTCCGCGCCTTTGCTGTTAGCGATTGATTGCATTTCATCATAATAGGTATCCATAATGCATTTCCTTTCGTATTTTAATATCGTGTTTACAACATATATCCATCACGCCGGCGGTCATTTGGACGGGGCGGCGGGCTGACGGCTCTGGGGTGGCTGGAGCTGCTTTTCCGGATCGCCCTGCCGGCGCTGCTGCTGCGCGCCGATCTCGGCCTGCCGCGCGGCCGCCTTGACGGTTTGCAGCAGCTGCTGGGCAACCTTTTGGGGCGCGCGTGCGGTCAGCAGCTCCTTCATGCGCGGCTTATTCATGTCCTCGGCGGCGAGCGGAGCAAACTCCTTGGAGGTTTCGACGGCCTGCCGCAGCCGACTGAGCCCATCCTCGCTGAAAACCAGCGTTTCCATGGGGCCGGGCTCGCTGTTCTTGCCGCGTCCGACACGCTCCTGCACCAGCATGTCGTACAGAACCATGTCCCGCAGCATCTCCCGTCCTGCGGTGGCGGCGAGCTGGTGCTCGCCCTGCTCACACAGCGCATCAAAGCGGGTCGAGCCGAACAGACCGGTTTCCATATCGCTTGCAAAGATTTTCGGGGACAGCGGCGATCCGGCCGCGCGCATACACTGCATACTGTGCATACCCTGCTGGTGCACGAGCGGCGCGATGGGCGGCGCCTGCCGCAGCTGCTGCTCCCTTTCCCGCGCCGCAGCCTGCGCTTTTTCCTGCGCGTCGCGTTCTGCGGCTCTCGCCTGCTCGTCTGCCAGCAGGCCGGCGGGCAGCTTTTGCGGATCGAAGCTGTCCATCAGCCGGCGGACGTCATCGTGCTTCAGTTCAAAATCGGCCATGTTATCATTTTTCAGCGCTGTTGATGAAATAAGGCCACGCTGAGCGGCTTGGCTGATCAGACGCTTGCCCAAGTCCTCGGCCAGTTGGCTGGCTCTATCTTTGTCAGCGGCCAGATGCTGCGCCAGCGGGCCGGTCTGCCCCTCTGGTGTCTGGCTGCGCTCTTGCCGGAGCAGCTCCATCAGCGCCATGCTGCCAATGACGTTGCGGCAGTGCTTGTAGTTGCTTGTCGTGTCGTATCGTCTTTCCGACAGGTCTTGCTGATAGCGGGCTTCGGCTGCCCGTAGATTTCGGATGCTGTCAGCGGCCGCCCCTTGCAGCGCGGCCATATCCTCGGGGTAGGCCGCGCACTGGTTTTCAAGCCAAGCGTAAGGCTCGCTCCGCTTTTGCTGAGCGGTCTCGCCCGTGCGCAGCCCGCCCCACGCAGCCCTTTCCCGCTGCTGGTCGAGCGTCAGGGTGTTCTGGCTTTTCGCCACAAGGCCAAGCTGCTCGAGCTTGTGTGCGGTAAACTGCTGGATGGCGGAAGCTACATCCATGCGGCGCTGCTCGCGCTGGTTTTTGCCCTGCTCACCCTTGGTGGCGAGATAGTCCGCGGCGGCCTGCTGCAGCGTCTCGAGCTGCCGCTGCATCTGCTCGCGCTGGTAGGGGGTCGGACGGTCGCCCAGCGCGCCCATTTTGCCCAGCGTTTCCAGCTGCTTTTTCATGTTCTTAAATTCGCGGGAGCTGCGTAGCAGTGGGGGATCGGCGCGGTCAAGCTGGTCGATCAGCGCGTTCATGTCCTTGTTGAGGCAGTTGTCAAACAGACGGCCCGGTCGGTCGGTTATCACACCGGTGCTGCCGGGGGCATGGTCGGCGAACAGGATGCAGGCCTGGTCGCCCTGCTCCACCGCAACGATTGCCCCGTCCTGTAAATCCATTAGGTCGGCATCTTGCTGTGCATACGCGGCAGGGTCGGCCTTGGTCATTCGAACGTCGTCACCGGTGATGCCAAGCTGCTGCGACAGGAATTGCTTGACGGCCGTCTCGCGCTGCATGATCATACAATTCTTGAGCAGCGGCAAATCGCCGATGTATTCGGAAAAGTTATCGTCTGGTGCATATTGCGCGCTCAGTGCGGTATCATCGAGCAGCAGCAGGTCGTTGATATCCATATACTCATGGTACGGATTGGAAATGTTAATCAAGCTGATATCCGCTTTGGCAAATTCCTGCTGCCGATTCTGGAGAGCCGTCACGCGGGCTCTCTGCTCCTCGGTCAAGGCAATGTCGTTGCCCCGCAGCATGGCATCCAATTCCATAATCATGGTCGAGCCGTGGTGAAGCTCCCTGTAATTTTGCGCGAGCTGCTCGCCCGGCAGATTGGGATCGCTCATTTCTTCGAGCTGTTGGGACGTCAGCCGCTCATAACGGCTGAGCGCCTCCAGCAGCGCCGTGCCGCGGCGCGCGGGCAGGCTGTCGATCTCGTCCTGCGCGGTCTGCTCGGCCTGCTGCTGCGTCATGCCGTCGCGCACATGCGCTTCGATACGCTCCTGACGGTACTGCGCAAGCTCTTGCGCACTGCGCGGGCGGAACAGCGCGGTGAGCTGCTCGTTATAGCGGCGCGCTTCCTCTGTGCCGCTGCGGTCAAGAAGGGTATGGTATATCGGGCCGATGGGGGCGCTTGTGCTCATCCTGTTCCACAGCGTATCGTCGATCACCGCTTCGCGCACCTGCTCGGAGCGCTGCCGCCGCGCAGCTTGCTCCTCCGCGGTGAAGCGGCGGGGTGCGACTGGGACGAGCCTTGCGAGCATCTGATACAGCTGCTCGGGTGTGCGGCTGCTCATGTGCTGCGCGATAAGCGTCTGCATCCGCTGCCGATACTCTGCGGAGGGTAAGATTCCACTCTCAGAGACAACCTGGTTACTGAGGTTGTCAAAAAATTTTTGAGTGCCCATTTGAGAAAGCTCCTTCCGTTATGCTTACAGTATTTTGCAATGCCGCAGCTTTTCGAGCCGGTGGAAAGCTGCCCTGTTGTTCATTCTATTGTTAATACGCACGGGCGGCGGCTGAAGTCCCACCGCGCCTAAATTTTTCAGTAAATTTTAGGCGCAGGCAGAGAAAAGACGGAAAAAGGAAGAAAAAGGCAGGGGATGACTGCGTTAAGTCATCCCCTGCCTTGGGTAACGGACGCATCCGGCTCAGCTGAGCCGGATGGCCAGCATGGTCAGATCGTCAAACTGCGGCGCGTCTCCGACGAAATCGCCGACCGCCGCCTGCATATTTTCCAGCATACGCTGCGGGAGCGCGTTCGGCTCCCGATTGAGGGCTTTCAGCATGCGGTCCATGCCGAACATCTTGCCTTGGGTATTGGTGGCTTCGGGCAAGCCGTCAGTATACAGGAAAAGCGCGCCGTCCTTTTCCAAGGTGAATTCGTACTCGGTATAACGCGCGCCCTCCACGCCGCCGACCACGAGGCCGTGCCGGTCCTTCAAAAGCTCGAACTGTCCGCCGGCCTTTTGCAGCACCGGGTATTCATGCCCGGCGTTTGCCGCCACGATCCGCCCAGTGGAGATCGTCAGAATGCCGAACCAGACAGAGACAAACATCTCGCTGTTGTTGTTTTTGCAGACCGAATTGTTGACCCGCTCGAGCACCTCCTTGGGAGAGCCGCCCATCATGGCGTAGTTGCTGACCAGTATCTTGGACATCATCATGAATAGCGCGGCGGGAACACCCTTGCCGGACACATCGGCCACGACCAAGCCTAGATGGTCGTCGTCAATGAGAAAGAAATCGTAAAAATCGCCGCCGACCTCCTTGGCGGGCGTCATGGAGGCAAAGACGTCAAATTCCGGCCGCTCGGGAAACGCGGGGAAAAGCCGGGGCAGCATATCGGCCTGTATCCGCGTGGCAAGCGCCAGCTCGGTTCCGATGCGCTCCTTTTCCGCCGTGATTGTTGTCAGGTGGTCGATGTAGCCGAGCGTATCCCGCTCCATTTTGTCGATGGCGCTGCCAAGCTCGGCGATCTCGCGGATATTGCTGATGCCCTGCAGCGCCGCCTGCTCGGCACTGCTGTTTTCCGCGGCAAAGCGCTGAGCCTCCTGGCTGATCTGCTCGAGCGGCAGGACGAACTGCCGGTTGAGATACAGCACCCCGGCCATGCTGGCGAGGATCAGCAGCAGGATGGCGGCGGCGGTGATGCTTTTCAAATACCCCCACCGGCTGGCGTTCAGCTCCTCCATGGGGCGCTCGACGCATAAAATGCCCTTGACTGTGCCGTCGATGCCGGTCAGCGGGATGAGCACCGTGGTGTGCGGCTCTCTGCCATCCAGCGCGTCGGTACGGGCGATGGCCGCCCGCGTAAGCCCGTTTTCATAGATATCCCGGTAGGTGTTTCGGTATTCCTCGTTGGTCGTCTCCCGCCGGTAGCCGATCTCCCACGGAGTGTAGCCGCTGTTTTCATTTACCGTGTTGAACACGGACACAAAGCTGCCGTAATCCGAGGTGTCCACCGCGATTACATAGATCAGCGTTACATTCTGTTTCTGGCACAGCGCGTCCATCCGCTGCAGCGCGGCGCGGTATTCCGCCCTGTCGCCGCCGCTGGCCAGAAACTCCTCGATCCGGTCGGCATTGACCAGCGTCGCGGCGGTATTTGCGGTGCGGAAGGCGGATTCGTTATACTCCGCAACAAATGAGCGCGTGAACTGGTGATAGCCGATTGCGCCCTGTATGCAGCTCAATAAAACCAAAAGCAGAACCATTCCGCAGATCAAATGGAATTTCAGGCTGGTGGACATTGTTTGTAGGCGTTTCATTTTATTTCCCCCAAATGCGCCGGAAGCGCAAGCCCGGCCGCAGCGCCGCCATGCCAAGGCCGCGCGCGGCAGGTCGTTTGCCGGCTGGATAACGACTATATTATACCTGAGGAGATGCCCGCTGTCCACTACCGGGTGAGAGCGGCTTCCATTTTGTCCGGAAAGCAGGCAAAATTTTTTTGGGGTGGTGAAACATTTTCCGTCTTTGCTGTGTATGTATATTAGGAGTAATATAAAAAATAACAGAAAGCGCATCCGCGCGAGCCGAGCGAAAGGAGGGGATGGTTATGGACAAGTCCGGTAAAGAAAAGGTGGGCGCGGCTAGTCACGCCACGGAGCAGGCCGTCCGTCCGGAGGACACGACTGCGGTAGGCAAAGGGGCGTCCGCCCGACCCGAAGCGGCTGTCTTTCAAGCTATGCCCTGCATGGCGTCGATCGCGCAGATGACCGCTTTTCTGGAGGGACAGCTGCAGGAGATGGAGCAGTCCGAGCAGCGCAGAAACAAGCTGATGATCGCCGCGGACGAAATTTATTCCAATATCATCCATTACAGCGGCGCCGCTCATGTATGGCTGCGCTGCACCGGGGATGGCCAGTCGCTGTCGCTGGTGTTCCGGGACGACGGCAAGCCGTACGATCCGCTGCAGGCGGACGCACCCGCCATCGGTACGGCGGCGGACGAGGACAGCATCGGGGGCTTTGGCATTTTTATGGTTCGCAAAATGATGGATCGCGTCGAATATCGGCACGAGGATGGCTGCAATGTGCTGACCCTGACACTGGCGCGTACAAAACAGGGATAAGGCCGCGCGGCGGGCAGGCTCGCCTTCAAGATATGCGGGCTGGGGGAGGGTGACACATGGGTGAGCTGAATTACATGATGGAGCCGAACGTCTGCCTACTGCTGTTTGCGGCGGCGGTTACGCTGTTTCTGCTGATCGGAGCGGTCGCATCCCGCGCCCGCAGCCGCGCGTTTATGCGCTTTTTTATCGCGCTGCTGGCTACAACCATACTGATGCTGGTGGGGGAAGCCGGTATTTGGTACTTTGGAAGACAGCCTGACCGCATTCCGCTGCTCAAGCTCGGCGCCTTTTTGTCTCTTAGCTGCGGCGCGGCGGTCAACGCGCTCTTTGCCTATTGCCTGATCGGATTTCTGCGGGAGCGGGAGCGGTTGTCTTGGGTGTGCGCCCATATCGTCGCGGCGATCTGCGGGGCAGTCATCCTGCTGGCGGCGGTCTCGCTGCTGAACGGCATGCTGTTTGGCTTTGACGCGGCCGGCAACTACCATGACGGCCCGTGGTATTGGATCGTCGAGATGGTCGACCTTGGCACGCTGCTGCTAGAGGTGGGCATGGTGATCTATTACTGGCGTGTCCTCGGCTGCAGGGGGACGCTGTCTCTGCTTTCGTTCAGCGTATTGCCGCTGCTGGCCATGCTGGCGATGCCCGATTGGTATCCGACGCCGCTGTACATGGCTACTACGCTGTCGATTATCCTGATCTACATTCTGTTCCATAGCGAGCTGTCCCTGCAGTTGGCAAAAAAGGAACGCCTGCTGCGGGAAAATGAGCGGCAGCTGGCTGAAAGCCGCATCGCCACGATGCTCAGCCAGATACAGCCGCACTTTATCTATAATACGCTGGGTACGATCGAATATCTCTGCAAGCATCAGCCGCAGACCGCCGCCAGGCTGGTGCATGACTTTTCCCTCTATCTGCGGGGCAATTTCAGCGAGCTGGACAATCCCAATCCCATTCTGCTGTCCCGCGAGATGGAGCATGTGCGCCACTATATTGACATTGAAAAGGTGCGCTTCCGGGACATGGAGATCAGGCTGGAGCTGCATTCCAGCGATTTTCTGCTGCCCGCCCTGTCCGTGCAGCCGCTGGTGGAAAACGCGGTCAAGCACGGCCTGATGGGGCTGGCGAGCGGCGGAACGATCACGGTTTCCAGCTATGAGACGGATGAGCAGTATTGCGTCAGCGTGGTGGATGACGGCATTGGCTTTGATACCGCTGTGCCGGTCGAGGCAGACAAGCATGTGGGCATCCGCAACATCCGGGGACGGCTGCAAGCCCTGTGCGGCGGCACGCTGACAGTGACCAGCAGCCCGGGCAAGGGCACGAAAGCCCTTATCACGATACCGAAGGAGGTGGAGGGATGAAAGCGATCACGGTGGATGACGAGTGGGCTATGCTGGCAGCGCTGACCGAGGCGGTCGCCGCCTCGCCGGATATCGAATCGGTCGCGGAGTTTACTTCCTGCACCGCCGCGCTCGAGTGGACGGCTGCGCATCCGGTGGACGTGGCCTTTCTGGATATCAAGATGCGCGGCATGGGCGGGCTGGCGCTGGCCGAGCGGATCTTGGCGTTTTCGCCCGGCTGCAAGATCGTTTTCTGCACGGGCTATGCCGAATACGCGGTAGAAGCATTCCAAATACATGTTTCAGGCTATCTGATGAAGCCGATCACCGCCGAGGCGGTGCAGCGAGAGATCGACCATATCAAGGGCGCCAAGAACACGGAAAAGCTGCTGACTGTGCAGTGCTTCGGCTGCTTTGAGGCGTTTGCCTGCGGGCAGGCGCTTTCCTTCCGGCGCTCAAAAACTAAGGAGCTGCTCGCGTTTCTGGTCGACCGCAACGGCTCGGGGGTAACGTCGCAGCAGATTTGCGCCAGCCTTTGGGAGGACGGCAGCGACGACACCCGCAGATTGAGCTATTTGCGGCAGCTGTTTCTCGACCTGCGCCAGACGCTCGAGCGGGTGGGCGCGAGCGAGGTCTTGCACCAGGACGGATACCGGTATGCGCTCAGTCCGGAAAAGATTGATTGCGACTATTACAGCCACCTGAAAACCGGTAAGCCCGCGTTTCATGGGGAATATATGTCCCAATACAGTTGGGCGGAGGAGACCTGCGGCTTGCTCTGGCATAAGTGAACAAGGAAGACGAATCGACCTCGCCAAGCGGCGGGGTCGTGCGCTTATGGAGAGAATCCTTCGTACCGCAGCGCGAATTCAAATAGCAGAAAGGCGCGACACGCGCGTGACTTTTTTGACAGTGAGCGTTTGGAAAAGGCTCATTTATGCGCCTTTTTCCATGCTGTCAGCCCAAGGCGCTTTGCGCGCGGGTGTCTTTGTCAGGAAACGCAGCTTTTCAACAGGCTAACGGCTTCGCCACCCGGCGGAGCTGTTTTTTTGTCCTGCATTTTTTCAGGAAACAGAGGGAATTTGTAACAGCTTTGTAACGCTGTGCCCTGTATGATAGCACAGGACAACAAAGTGGCAAAACATCTGCTGTATTGGAGAGAGAGCATATATGACAATTCTATGCGTAGACGATCACCCGGTTCTGCTGAAGGGACTGATACGGGACATACGGAGCATCCTGCCGCACGCGCAGGTGTATGGCTTCGAGCGGGCGGCGGAAACGCTTGCGTTTGCGGAAAAGCAGGGCTGTGACGTGCTGTTTTGCGAGATTGAGCTGTATCACAGCGGCGGCATTCGTCTGGCCGAGCAGATCAGGCAGCGCTTCCCGCAGGCGAACATCATTTTTGTCACCGTCTGCTCGGAAAAGGAGCACGCGCGCGAGGTGCTGCGCCTGCGTCCCAGCGGCTACCTGACAAAGCCCGTCACGCGCGAACAGGTGGCCGAGGAGCTGTGCAATCTGCGCTATCCCGTAGCGAGTGAAGCATGAGAAAATTATAAAACATATATGAAATGAGGAAAACCTACGATGAAAAACAACACTGTCCGGAAAATAACCGCTCTGCTGCTGGCGCTGGGCTGCACGCTGGCATGGCTGACAGGCTGCGGCGGAAGCAGAGGAACGGATGATCCGTCTTCTGCCGAATCCCCGGCGGCTGCGCAGGCGGGCACGTGGTATGAGATCGACGAGGGCAGCGGCGTGCTGACCGTGCGCCTGCCGGATGAGGCGCCCGGCTTTACATGGAGCGCCGCGGCCGATCCGGCGGACACGCTCGAGCTGCTGACGCAGGAGACGGCAGACGGCGTCTTTGTTGCCAGCTTCCGCGCGCTGAACGACGGGGAGGGGCAGCTGACGCTGCACTATGCCAAGGATGACGAGCTGCGCGAGATCCGCGTGCTGTGGGCAGTCTGTAAGGATGGCAAGGTGGTCGAGGCCGCCTTTGACGGCCAAATGGATATGACGGCTGGGGAGCAGTGACCGCACCCTATGACCAGCCCCGGCGTGGCGCACCAAAGCGGCTTGCGGCGCCATGAAAATTTTTTAGAGAAAGTGGGACAAAAGAGTGGACACCGGTGTATTTAGTATGAGTGACGATTTTGTGATACGAACCTACGCCGACATGGTGTACAAGGTCGCGGTTCGTTATACCAAAAATCTCGCCGATGCCGAGGATGTGTTCTCGGATACTTTTCTGGCCTACTACCGTAAAAAACAGGAGTTTGCCAGTGAGGAGCACCGCAAGGCGTGGCTGATACGGGTGACGATCAATTTTTCCCGGAATCTGTACCGTGCGCACAAAAAGAGCGCCGAGCTGGATGAGTCCATCCCCTCGCAGGAGCGCGGCTTCGATGCGGTGGAAAACGCGGCCGACTTGAAAACTGCGCTTGAGCAGATGCGGCCGGAATATCGGGAGGTGATTTGCCTGTATTATTTGCAGGAGCTTTCCGTCAAGGAACTCGCGCAGGTGCTGGGCAGAAATGAGAGCACGGTGAGAACGCAGCTCCTGCGGGGGCGGGAGCAGCTGCGGAAATTCCTGACCTGAGGCATCAGAAAGCGGCATGAAACGGCTGCGCAGAAAAGTGAAGCACGGTGCCGGATGCGCCGCTTCGATAGACCAAACACTACCATGTTATTTTACTTAGGAGGAAAACCCCATGAAAACGCTGAAAAACATTAACGAGAAAAAGCTTTGCGGTACCCTTGCCACAGCCATGCTGACTGCCGCGCTGATGGTTTGTCCGGCCTTTGCCGCCGGCAGCGGCTATGACGCTGTCGTAAACCCGATCATCAGCCTGCTCAACCAGCTTCTCGGCCCGCTGCTGGGTCTGGTGGCCGCGGTGGGCACGCTGTACTGCGTGCTGCTGGGCGTCAAGTTCGCCAAGGCCGAGGAGCCGCAGGAGCGCGAGAAGGCCAAGGGTCACCTGAAGAACGCCATCATCGGCTTTGTGTTGATTTTTGTGCTGATCGTTGCCCTGCGCATAGGCACGAACGTCATGATCGACTGGGTAAAAACGCAGGGCGTTGCAGTCACTGACATCCCCACCGGCACAAAGTAAGCTTTTCCCGGCAGAACACAATTTTTGTGAACACTGAAAAGAGGGAGATGCGCGTGGAAAAGCGGCTGAGGGCCGAGCTGTCTCCTTCCCCTGCTGTTCGACCGTCCGCGTTTAGCAAACGCCGCGGGTGCTTCTGGAGGAATCGGTATGAGTGAGAACTTCAAACAGATCCAGCGGCAGCTGCAGGTGGTGCTGGATGAGCCGGTCGCGCCGGCGAAGCTGGTCGCGCAGACCCGTCGCTGCTGCGAAGCTGTGGTGTGGGCGCGTGAGTCCGAGGAGCAGCTCGCGCGGCAGGGTGCGTCCCTGTCCAAAGAGGGTATCTGCCGGCTGGCAGCCATCAGCGCGCTGGGGCAGCTGGCGCTGGAAAAGCGCCTGCCGGACGGGCCGCCCCTGCCCGCTCTGGCGCAGCAGCTTGCGGCAGAGCCGCGGTTCCAACGGCAGCTTGGCGGCACCGCGCATGACGTGCTGCACGCCCTGCGCAGCGGCGCGCTGCTGCGCAGAATGGCGGAGACGGCACAGCCCGCCCCAGCCCGTCAGCCCGACTGCGAGACGCGCGAAAAGAGAGGGCCTGCACGATAGCTCGCCGGCTTTGGAATTTGGAAATGAGAATCACAACTGGCGCTGCCGGCCGGCAGCAGGAGGAGAAGCCATGAGAACAGAAATGAATTATCCCACCAGACGGGCGCTGCGACGGGTTTTTGCCCTGCTGCTGGCCGGGGTGCTGTGTATGCCGCTGGCGGCTGTATCTGCTGCCGCAGCAACGCCCATGGCCGGTATTGATAACACGATTGCCTTGTGGAACTGGACGCGGGTGGACAGTCAGGCCGACCTGCCGACCGATACGCCCAAGGATCACTTGGGTCAAAGCTATAATTATCGGGTGATGTTCCTCTTTGAGGAGAATGACACGCGGTATATGGTCGACGGCTCGAGCAGAAACGGCGCGGCAGATAATTTTAAGCTGCGCGGCGTCGAGCTGCCGCAGGGCGTGCTGTACGGAGAGAAGAGCTTTCGCACCGTTAAGCCTGTCTCCAACATGTGGATGCAGTATGCCGGGGTGGACGAGGGCAACGCTTCAGCCAAGCAATACTATCTGCATGCATCGAGCGCCCCACGCGGTCTGTTTGGCAATAATGACGGTTTCATAGAGGATGCAGTCTCACGCAGCAAGTGGACAATGTTCACCCCGGACAGCGGTGTATCAAAAGGTGTAGATGTCAGCCAAAGCAGGATCAAATGCTTTGTCAACGTCCCCCGTGCGAGCGATACCCAGATGAACATAAATAAGGGACAGCTCAGATGCTACACATCGTCCAGCTGGAGTATGAGTGAGATGGTCATGTATGTGGGACGGCAGGAGACTTGGTCGGCCATTACCCACCCTATCACTGTCAAGAGCGGGCAGGTGCAAAACATCGACGGCTATGTTTATGTCGAGCCGAACGCGGGCATCACGGTCGAGCCGGGCGGCGTGCTGAGCATACAGGGCACGCTGTATAACAACGGCTACATCTATAATCAGGGCGACGTGCTACTGCAAAAGGACGCGAGCATCGAGACCTTCCGTTTGGAAGGCGGGTCAGGCGGCGTGATATGCTGCGACGGCGGCGACCTTATCCTGCTGAGCGGGGCGCGCATCGCGCCGGGGTGGTGCAGCTATGATGCGACCTACGGCAACGGCTTTGTGCTGAGAAACGGCGCGACCTGCACCAATTTCGGCACGATAGTGCTGCAAAATAACGCATATCTCGAGTCGGGCGCGGCGCTGGACAACCGGGAGACCGGTGCGGTCATGTTCGGCTATAAGCTGTGGTGGCGGGAGGACGGCAACCTGAACACCTTTTCGCAGAATAAGCTGACCAGTGTAGCGAGCTATGATGGTGTATTCACATATCTGCCCACGTTGGATATCGTTTTGGGCAAGCTGTATACCATGCACTGGGGCGAGGATACGCTGCTGTATAACCGCGGCAAGGTCTATATGGGCGGCTGGGCGCGTGCGACAAGCAATCAGGTGGCATACGCCGGCAATGGCACGACCATTTTTCGGCCGTATGTTGAAACCTATGCGCAGAAATATCTGATCATTAAGGAATGGCCGGCAGCTTGGCCGCGTGGATAAGGCGCGGCCGACCGCCATGCGCGCAAACGCAAACGGGACGGAGTGTAAAGCATGATTTTGCAACATATCAAAGATAAGCTGAACAGCGTCAAGCCGGGAATGCTGCTGCTGGGCATCGTGCTGGTGGTGTTTGGCGGCGGTCTGCTCGGCTATCTGGTGCGTCAGTTTTTGCGCAACATTCCGCGCATGATCGTGGGCGATGGTTTTCAGTTTGAGCCGTCCCTGCTGCTGCGCCCGGGCACATGGCTGCTGGGCTGGGGCCTGATAGGGCTGTTCTGGGGTATGCTGTGGCTGTGGCCGGCCGTGTTTAACGGCGGGGGCGCCGGCAAGGGGCTGCTGGGCGGCGGTGGAGACAGGAGCGTCGTTGGCGACAGCGCCTTGGAAAACGGCCGCTTTTTGACCGATAAGGAGCGCGATAAGTACTTCCCCGGCACGACCTACGACCACTTGCAGGAGATCAAGCAGGACGGCGTGCCTGTGCGCGCCGTGCTGGACAAAAAGGGCGAGCTGGAGGTCAATTTCCTCGGCGGCGCACATTCGCTGATTATCGGCGCCACCGGCTCGGGTAAGACGACCACCTTCATCAACCCTATGATCCAGCTGCTGGGTGCGACCAACTGCGGCTCGAGCATGATCATGACCGACCCCAAGGGCGAGCTGTTCTCGCTGCACTCCCGCTTTCTGAAGGAGCGGGGCTACGACGTGCTGCTGCTTGACCTGCGCGATACATACTCGTCCAGCCGGTGGAATCCGCTGGACAGCATCTGGGATATGTATCAGGAGTATGCCCACATGGGCGACGGTATCTGCGCCCACCGGGACGATATGGCGGCTTATCCTGGGCTGAAGCAGCCTGACGGCTCGGCAGCGCCCGGTGAGATCTGGGTCGAGTGGAACGGAAAGGCCTATGCCGACCCTACGCACTGTCAGGACGATATCACTGTGGCCAGACAGAAGATATACGACGAGATGTATGAAGACCTCAACGACCTGATTTCGGTCATCTGCCCGATTGAAAACGAAAAAGACCCCCTGTGGGAAAAGGGTGCGCGCTCGATCATCATGGCGACCTGCCTTGCCATGCTGGAGGACAGCGAGGACCCGCGCCTTGGCATGACCAAGGATAAATTCAACTTCTTCAATCTGAACAAGGCGCTGACCAACAGCGAAAATGAGTTCAAGGATCTGAAGGAGTATTTTGAGGGGCGCAATCCCCTGTCTCAAGCGGTGACGCTGAGCAAGCAGGTGCTTTCCGCCGCCGACCAGACCATGTCGAGCTATATGTCCATCGCGTTTGACAAGCTCAATATGTTCAACGACCGCGGCCTGTGCGGCCTGACCTCGGCGACCGATATCAATGCGGCGCAGTTCGCGGAAAAACCCACGGCGCTGTTTATGAAAATACCGGATGAAAAGGACACCCGCCACGGCCTTGCCGCCGTGTTCATCCTTTGTATGTACAAGGCGCTGATCAAGGTGGCCTCGGCGCGAGACGATCTGTCCCTGCCCCGGAACGTGTACTTTATTCTGGACGAGTTCGGCAATATGCCCAAGATCGAGAAGTTTGACAAGATGATCACCGTCGGCCGCTCGCGTAAGATCTGGTTCAACATGGTGGTGCAGAGCTATTCCCAGCTTAATAACGTTTACGGCGAGCAGGTGGCGGATATCGTCAAGTCCAACTGCGGCATGAAGATGTTCATCGGCTCGAACGATATCGGCACCTGTAAGGAGTTTTCCGAGCTGTGCGGCAACATGACCGTCAGAACGACCAGCACTTCCTCATCCCTTGGCAGCAAGGAGGGGGATGTGAACGTTTCTAGCCAAACCCAGACGCGGCCGCTGATCTACCCCAGCGAGCTGCAAAAGCTCAACAACAAGGAATCCACCGGCAACGCCATCATCGTGACCTTTGGCAACTATCCGCTGATGACCAAGTATACCCCCAGCTACCGCTGCCCGTTCTATCAAATGGGGCAGATGGATATGGACGATCTGCGCAATCATGTGTTCCGGGCGGATAGCGTGTATTACGACTTGGGCCGGCGCAATGACACCGTGCTGGGTGAGAGAGAGTGAGGAACCGCATGAGACGCAAAGAGGTCTTTTCACCCCTGATAGCGGCCGTATGGCTGCTGGGGGCGCTGTGCGCGCCGGCCGCTGCAATCGAATTTGGCTACACAGGCCCGATCGACTCGGAGACCGGCAGCCCGATGCGGTCGACGCAGGCAGAGGCTGTCGGCAATCAAGTACAGCTCTCCGACGGGGTGTATTTTAACCGGACGCAGCAAGGCTTTGTGTATGAGGTGCCCGGCGGGGGCAGCGTGCTGTGCACCGTTGCGGAGGGCATGGTGGTGCAGCAGGCCGTGCAGGTCGTGCCGGATCCCGGTGTGGAGGTCAAGCTGTACCGCAACGGCACGGTAGTCGAGGAGCCCAATCTGAGCAGTATCGAGGAAATAGGCGACTATATCGTCGAAACGGATGCCAATGGGCAGACGACCCAGCTGATCGCCTTCGCCATCGTGGGGGAGATTACCGGACAGCTGACAGGTTATATCATGCCCCGCAGCTTTGTTATCACCAGTGTGACACGGGATGATGAGCAGATCGGCTATGAGCGCGGCTATATCAGCATGGCGGAGGAGGGGCATTATGTGGTCGACTACCGCTGTGTTCCCAGCGGCCTGGACTACCAGCTTGACGTGGTCATTGACCACACGCCGCCTACGCTGGCGCTGGAGGCCGTAGAGAACGGCCGGGCCAGAGGCCCGGTGTCCATCGCAGATCTGGAAGAGGGCGTGAGCATCGGCATTACATGCAACGGGCAGCAGGTCGCCTACCGGAGCGAGCTGACCGAAATCGGCGATTACCAGATTGTGCTTATGGATAAGGCCGGCAATGTGAGCAGCTATGAGTTTTCCATCCTGATTTATTTTGATTTGAACAGTCTGGTCTTTTTGGGCATGGTGGCTGTTGTACTGGCAGCTATCGGCGTGTATATCATCGTTTCAAGAAAGAGGCTTAAGGTGCGCTGAGAACTTGTGCCCTTGATCCTTTTTTGGAGGGGAATACGGTATGAGCGAAATCTTAGGAGCAATTGGTGATGCGGCCAGCAGTGTGTTCGGCTTTATCGGAGACGGCATCGGCAGCATCATCAGCAATTTCTTTTACGGCATATTCTACCAGATCGGCACAGGCCTTTGCTGGATCATCAATGTGCTCGATCAGCTTTTCGCCGTCATGAGCGGCATCAGCCGGGTCAGCTACGGCGGGCGCAAGAGCTATTTGATGGAGGTGTTTTTCAACAACAGCACCATCGGGAACGCCTACTGGGGCATGGCGCTGATCGGCATCGTGCTGTGCTTTGTCTTTGCCATCATCGCAGTAGCCAAAAAGGCGCTCGATTCGGGGGATAAGATGCGGCAGTCCATGGGCGGCATCCTGACGAGCCTGTTCAAGGGTATCCTGATCATCATCAGCCTGACGGCGGTGATGAACATGGTTATGACGACCTCGGACGTGCTGCTGCGGCAGATCACCTATCTGTTTGACAATGCGGATACTTTGGATGAGGAGGACTCGATCACCTTTACAGACGACCAGTATGCCGCGATGGCGCGGGTGCTGGACACCATCGGCAACTATTCGCTCAATCCTTCCTATAACAGCCGATATAACCTCAACAGCTGCTATAACGATATCCGGGCAGATCTGCAATTTTTGACGCAGCGCGGCGTGTTCAACTTTCATTATGTGACGAATACCGAGAAGGGAGAATCATGGCAGTCGGCGCTGCAAAAAATCGTCAACGCGGCAGACCTGAGCCAAGACCTGAGCCTTGATATCTATAATGAATCGGTGTCCAACGCGCTGTTGTCCTGCATGAAGCTTTTGCAGACGGACTACTCTTTCGGCCCGCTGCAATCTTATGAGCGCCAGTATACAGGCAGCACCGCGAGCACCCCCTTGGATCGCATCATTTTTCTGATGTGTACGATGGACGCAGCCAAAAACCCTGCGTACAACCGGAACACCTCGCTGCGCGATCCGCTGCGCGGCGCGTATTATACAGGCGATAAGAGCATCTACAATTATGACGCTGTCTCGGCTGATTTCCGACTGGGCGAGATCGACTATATCGTGCTGTATATGGTGGCCTTTAAGCTCATCTGGGATCTGGCTGTTATCATCATCAATTGCGTGGCGCGTATCTTTAATAT
This sequence comes from Agathobaculum sp., assembly GCF_022775115.1. Taxonomy (GTDB): domain Bacteria; phylum Bacillota; class Clostridia; order Oscillospirales; family Butyricicoccaceae; genus Agathobaculum. The sequence continues at coordinate 68,906 of NZ_JALFLA010000011.1, read as the reverse complement.
GGTGTTCCTCTACATCATCGCCCCGCCCTTCATCGCGGTAACCCCGCTGGATGACGGCGGAAAGATGAAGCAGTGGATAACGGCGTTTGTCATCCAGTGCTTCGGCGTGTTCGGCACGATCATAGCCATGCGGGTGCTGCTGCTGTTCATCCCGATCGTGATCGACAGCCAGCTGGTTCTGTTTGAAAGCACTGTGCTCAATCTGGTGGCAAAGGTGGTCCTGATCCTCGGCGGCATGTCGACCGCCAAGCGCGCCAGCGGCGTGATTACCGGCATTCTGGCGGATAACGCAGGCACACAGGCCATCATGGCCGGCAGCATGGACGACTCTGTCCGCACGGGCATGAGCCGTGCGCGCGGTATGGCAGGCGGTATCGCGGGCAGCGTTGTGGGCACTGCGATGAGCGGGGCCGGCAAGCTGGCTAAGAGTGTGGTCGGTATGTTCGGTCAGAGTAAAGAGGGCGGCAGCGACTCGGGTGGCAAAGACGCGGAGAAACTGCCGGAGAAGAGCTCCGAAGGGCAAAGCCCCGAAGCGCAGAGACGTATCGCGGGTATGCGGAGTCTGGTAGCTTCCGGGCAACTCAGCATCGGCGGTCAGTCTGTTGTCGGAGCCTCCCAAAAGGGTTTGCAGGCCCTGAGCGAAATAACAGCCAAGGGAGGGCACAACAGACGAGATCTCAAGAAGAATGCCGCGCGCCTGCAGTCGCTGGTGGATAGCGGTGACATCACCCTTGGTCAGCCCGGTGGCCGGTCAGGCGGCTGGTCAGGCGGCTGGTCTGGTGGAGCTTCTGGTGGGACTGCCGGTTGGCCCGGTGGGAATCCCGGCGGGGCCGGACAAGGAGACACAAGTGAGGCAGTTCCTCAGAACGCTCCTACATCGGAAGATACGGCCCGTGACGAGGGACTATCGTGGCTGCCTGATGGCGACGTGCTGACGGCCGAGCGCTTCACCCCGCCGCGGGAGGACAGCGCGCAGGGCGGGCAGCAGGACGAGGGACTGTCGTGGCTGCCGGATGGGGACGTGCTGACAGCCGAGCGTTTTACAACGCAGAGCAGCGCGGAGCACCTCAGTCAGAGTGATTCCTCGATCAACGACGTGGGCAGGGCGTCCGATGTGAGCGGCAGGGGCAGTATGAACAGCTCCGGGGCATTGCCCAGCAAAACGCCGCCGCCGCCGCGGCCTGTCAAGCAGGGCGACGATTCCCCGTCCCGGTAGAACCTGAAGTAAGGGGCGGGCGTAAAATAATAAAGCAAGGTGGTGGCAGCTCTACATGAGGCTGATTCCCGGGAAAACAAAAGTACAGGTCGAACTGTTCAAGGGCATCACACTGGCGGATATGCTGGTGTGCGGCGTTGCCATGCTCATGGCGGTGTTTGTGCTGCTCTCCAGCTTGCCGGGCAAGGTCTATATCCTGTCGGGCATCGGCGTTCTGGCGGCTGGTCTGCTGGCGCGCTTGGATACAGTGCCGAATTACATCTACCTGATGCATATCCTGCGCCATTTCGGGTATACCCGCCGTTTTGGCAGGCTGTATGATGATGCGATGCTTTTGGAGGGACAGTCTGAGGAAGCAGCCTTTGACGAGCTGTTCAGCGAGCGCATTGCGGTGGAGGAATCCCCGCGAGAGCGCAAAAAACGCGAAAAGGCCGAGGCCGCCCTGCGAAAAAAAGAGGATAAGCTGCTGGCAAGCAGCAAGGTTTCCGAAGAGGAGAAGGCGCAGATATTGGAGCGCCGCGCGGCGGCCGAGGAGGAGGAAGCCGCGTGGCAGGCCTATTGGGAGCAGATCGGACTCCAATCGGAGGAGCAGTTTACAGTAAGCAAAAAAGAGCAAAGAGCGCAGCAAAGGGCAAAAAAACGCGAGCGCAAGCAGGAGGATAGGCTGCTCAAGAGCAAGGATGTCTCTGAGGAGGAAAAGGAGGCCATCCGGCAAAAGCGGGCGCAGGCGGCTGAGCAGGCCGCCCGCAAGCTGGCCGAGGCCAAGGACGCAGCCGCCAGCCGCGTTTCGATGGATCAGCTCATTGCCTTTACTGATATCAAGGATAACCTGATCGAGTACGGCGGCAACTATTACGGTGCGGCGCTGGAGATTCCGCCGGTCGAGTTTCGGTTTTTCAGCCCGTACCGGCGCAGCCGGTCGATCGAGGGCGGTCTCGGGCGGGTGCTGCGCTCGATTAACGCCGAGTATTCAGCCAATATCGTCAAGATCGAGCGGCCGATCATCTATGACCGTTATTTGCAGTTGGAGTACGACCGGCTGGATGACCTGAAGGCCTCCTTTGAAAACGGTATGCTCAGCGAGGACGAGTACAAGGCGCGGGTAGAGATCATGTACGACCGCATCAATGAGGTGCGCAGCCTGTGCTATGATGATAAGGTGATCGAGCCGTTTTACTATCTGGTGCTGTTTGAGAGCGACAAGCGGCAGATGAACAACCAGATTAACTCCGCCATGGAGACGCTGCGCGCGGCTGAGATGTCGCCCAAGCGGCTGAACACCAAGGAACTGGCGGTTTTTCTGAAATATGTAAACCAGCTCGACTTTGATGAGCGGGAGATCGAGCGCATCGCGCCTGAGGATTACGCCCAGTGGGCGATGCCGAGGACGGTGGATATCAAGCCACGCACGGTCGAGGTCAACCACATCATCACCCACAATATGCGCTTGGTGACCTATCCCACGGTGGTAGGCGATGCTTGGCTTGCCGGCGTCATGTCGATGCCGGGCACCAAATGCGTGGTCAAGTGCCGCCCGATGGATCGCACCAAGGCCATTCGGGGCATCGACCGCTCGCTGCAGGAGCTGCGCGGGCAGTATATGGCCACCGGCGTGGACTCCCGCCGCATGGAGCTGCAAAGCCACATCGAGACGCTGGGAGAGCTCCTTTCCACCCTCCAGCAGGACAACGAATCCCTGCTGGAAGTGAACGTGTATGTAACAGCCTATGACATCGCAGCCACCCGCGCCAACCACCACCTCGTGCAGCCGCCGCGGTCGGAGCTGTCTGTCATTACGAATATGAAAAAGACGGTCCGCCGCGTTTATCAGGAGAGCGGCTTCCGTCTGAACAATATGGAATTTGACCAGATGCAGGCTTTTATCGGCGCGCAGGTCAGCGGGCTTGACCCCCTGTGCCGCCAGAGCCGAGGCATTCCCAGCAATTCTTTGGCAGCCTGCTATCCGTGGATCTACGCCCATGTATCCGATCAGGGCGGCATCAAGCTGGGCGCAAGCGGCGGGATTCCGGTGTTCATCGACTTCTTCCGCCGGGACAGCGAGCGTGTCAACAGCAACATGGTCATCGTGGGCAAATCCGGCTCGGGCAAATCCTACGCTACCAAGAGCCTGCTGGCCAATCTGGCCGCCGAGGACTGCAAAATCTTCATCCTTGACCCGGAAAACGAGTACACCGAGCTGGCGGATAACCTGCACGGCAAGTTCATCAACGTGGGCAATGCCCAGCATGGGCGGCTCAACCCCTTCCATATCATCACCGCGCTCGACGATGACGAAACCGACGGCGCGATGGTGTCCGGCAGCTATGCCACCCATCTGCAATTTCTGGAGGAGTTTTTCCGCCAGATACTGCCGGACTGCGACAAGGATGCGATGGAGTATCTGAACAACCTCATCGACCGGATGTACACCAACCGCGGCATCACGGCGGAGACCGACCTGTCCAAGCTGAGACCCGAGGACTACCCGGTGTTCGACGACCTGTACGACGCTGTGCTGGCCGAGTTCCAGCAGACGGACAACGAGTATATCCGCACCCTGCTGCGCACGCTGATGAACTATGTCGCCAAGTTCTCTACCGGCGGGCGAAACGCGAACATCTGGAACGGCCCGTCCACCGTCACCACGGACGAGAACTTCACGGTGTTCAACTTCCAGAGTCTGCTGGCCAACCGCAACAGCACCATCGCCAACGCGCAGATGCTGCTGGTGCTCAAGTACATCGACAATGAGATCATCAAGAACCGGGACTACAACACCAAATACGGCCTCAAGCGCAAGGTCGTGGTGGTCATCGATGAGGCGCATGTTTTCATCGATACCAAGTTCCCGGTGGCGCTCGACTTTATGTTCCAGCTGGCCAAGCGCATCCGCAAATACAACGGTATGCAGATCGTCATCACCCAGAACATCAAGGACTTTGTGGGCAGCGAGGAGATCGCCCGCAAGTCCACCGCCATTATCAACGCCTGTCAGTACAGCTTCATTTTTGCCTTGGCGCCCAACGATATACAGGATCTGTGCAAGCTGTATGAAAAGGCGGGCGGCATCAACGAGGTGGAGCAGGAGCAGATCACCTCGGCGCCGCGTGGGCAGGCGTTTACCGTCATGAGCCCGACCAGCCGCTCCACCTTTAAGGTGGAGGTGCCCGAGGATGTGGTGTCCATGTTTCAGGAGCGGGACTACCAGAGCCGGTATTTTGCCGGTGCGGAGGGGGCCCGGCTCTGGGAGAGAACGGTGGGTGCGAGCCGGGAGAAATATCTGGAGAAAAAGCGCGAGCGGCGGAACGAGAACGAGCAAGCCGCATCTGCGGCGCAGCCTCGCCGCCGCGTGACCTTTGTAGAAACAGAGGAGCAAGCGCCGGCTCCGGTCAAGGCGGCCGTCACTCTGCAGGAACGCACCGCTCCGACCGAAGCGGCTGTCACCGTGCAGGAGCACGTTGCCCAGCCGCAGCCTGCCGCTGCGGTACAGTCGGCTTCTGAAGCCGAGCAGGCGCTGACCGACCTGCTGGGACGCTTCAGCTATGACGCGATCCTGCGGGAGATACAGCGCAGCGTCCAGACAGAGGTCGAGCGCGTCGCGTCGCTGCATCCGGGCTTTGCACCCGTAGCCGAGGCGGAATCTGTGCCTGCACCCGCAGCCGAGCCTGCTCCCATAGCCGAGCCTGTGCCCGCACCTGAACCTGTGTCTGCGGCGCAGGCTGCGCCCGCATCCGAGCAGCCGCCCATAGGGCAGGCGGCTCATGCGGACGAGGAGCGCGCGCAGGCCGCAAGGCAGACAGCGTGGCCTGCGCCAGAGGAGCGCGAAGCGCCCTTGGCGGACGCAGAGCAGGCCGCCGAACAGCCGTCGGAGGACGAGGAGCTTGACATTGTGTCGCTTCTGCAATCGAGCACGGGTGAGATCAGCGTTCCGTCGCCCATCGAAATGATGGAGGTATACGACGAAAAGGTGCTGAACATTACATTTGAGGAGCTGGCAGAGTACAATCAAAAGCGGCTCAAAGAATACGGAAAGTGAGTGTGCAACTATGAATATTCAACTCATCAATCATGGGACGGAGGGCGAGCTGCTGCTCGACGGACGTCTCGATTCTATGACCGCGCCGGAGACCGAGGAGATCTTCGGGCAGATGGCCGAGCGCTTTGCCTCCCTGACCCTAAACATGGAAAAATTGGAGTATATATCCAGCGCGGGACTGAGAGCGCTCAAGATCCTGCATATGACCATGCGGAAAAAGGACGGCACACTGGTGCTGACCCATGTCAACAAAATGGTCATGGAGGTTTTTGAGATGACCGGCTTTGCCGGACTGCTCAAAATCGTGTGACAAAGCAAGCCGTGCGCGGCACGCAGAAGGACGGAGGAAACAAAATGGGCGGACGGAGAAAAGAGAAAAAGCAGCGGACGCGGTGCATCATAGCGCATTGGGCTGCCCGTTTTCTGGCAGTGCTTGCGTCTGTGGCGGCGCTGAGCCTCAGCGCATATGCGCTCAACGGCGCGGTGGATGACAATACCTATGCCTTGCAGGTAACGACCGGCGCGGTCAGCGCAGACGAAAATCTGGCCGAGGAGGTACAGTATTTCAAAATCATCTATGAGGATGTGGACGGCCATATCCGAAGCCACCGCATCTTCCCGGGTGAGGGTGAGCTCAGGGATTCTATGGATTGGGCGGTAGAGCAAGGCGCCGCCGGGGCAGACGCCGCGCAGGCTGACACGGCGGAGGCGCTGTCTGCGGCGCGCGGTGCCTTCGCCAAGCAGCTCGGCTATTCGATCTCGCGGGATGACACCCCCTTTCAGCCCTATTACACGGATACTTATTTTTTCCAGCCGCTGAAAAAAGTCAAGGGCATCCAGAAGGTGGAAATACTGACCCGGGATACAGGTACATGGAGCTGCCAAGCGCTGCGCGTCTATCAGGTGAACGCGGTCAATGGAGTCGGCATGTATGGCTATGTCTCCAGCCAGCAGTACGCCGATTTTGAAGGAACACTGATCGCAAAGATGGAGAAGGGTGTAAGCTTCAGTTGGCCGGTCGACCGGATGCACCGCATCGTGCCGGACGGCAGAGGTGACGCCGTGCTGACAGCGGCGGAGGAGACGTACAGCACCGCATCGACCGAGCGTGTGTTCCGTCTGGATATCGCCGACCAATATGGTGCGGGGATCCGGGCGATGGGCAACCGCACCGGCGCCGGAATGTTCGACGCACAATTCGGTGAAGCCGCGGCGCTGGGGCTTCGCTATCAGGATGCTTATGGCGCGACGCGCGAGATATATGTGCCGGTGGTGCTCGGCGCGCAGGGTTTTGCCTTGGAGCAGGGCGTATCCGGGACGGAAAAGCTGTCCGGCCTCGCCCAGCAGGGCGATACACTGGCGCTGGCCGCGTCCCTGCCGGATTTCGCGTCGCTGACATCAGTTGAGCTGCGCTACGGCACACAGGCGGCAGTGTCCGTCACCGGCCTTGCGCAGAGTGCCCCCGCCGCGCGCACGGTTTTGCCGGCGGCGCAGGCCGGCGCGAATGTGGATACGCTGTATCTGATCGGCATGTCCATATATGACCCACAGACAGCGCAGATCACCGTTGCGATCGAGGATACCATGCTGCGTCCCTCGTTTGCGGGTGAGCCTGTCAGCTATTACCGTGCGCCCACCGTGCAGGGCGTGGCCGTCGCGCCAGTGGCGGACGGGCAGCGGGGGACAGAGCTGCCGATGACGCCCTATGAGACAGGCGCAAGGACGCTGCCCGAGAACAAAGAGGAGCGGTATCTGGTCGTGCTGCAAACGGATGATGCCGCGCTTGCGGGCACCAAGGGAGAGCTGAGCCTGATACTGAGCTACAATGATCTCGAGGGCAAAAGCCTGAACAGCGCCCCACTCGACCTGACAGAAGCGGTGGATGAATACTACGGCGAATACCCCGGCACAGCAAAGGGCTTCATGTATCGCGCCGGTATGAAGGCGGGCGGTACGCTGTATTTTACCGTGTCACTGCAAAATGTGGATATATTTACCGGCGCGAAATTTAATTTGAAAAACACAAACGATGATTGGCAGCTCAAAGCATTGGAGATCCATCGGCTCGACCTGCTGGAAAGCCGCTCGGCCGCGTGGCAGAGCGTGACCGACGGCATTGACACCTCGGACCGGCTGTATTTCCGCAATTGGAGCGGCAAGCAGATGCTGCGGCTCGAGCAGAAGGTGTTGGTCGAGCCGGGCGATATGCGGACGGTAAGCTTTACCTCGGACAGCACCATGCAGATTCAGGATACACAGGAGGACTGGTCGCAGTACCGGTACTCGATGGATTATGAAACGACGCAGACGCTCGGGCGCTTTGCGAAGAACCGGCATACCTATATCGTTGCGGTCAAGGTAGCGGACGATATGGTCACAAACGGCAGCTACGGTGATTCCGGCTCGAAAAACCAGTTTTATTTCCAGCTCGTGTTTGAAAACGGCAAGAGCGGCTATGTGCTGGCCAACCAGCAGCTGTCCGCCGACGGCTTCCGCACCGGCTATGAGGAGACCCTCGTTATCAGCACCAACCGCGATTTGGGCGAGCTGACCGCGGTCAGGATACTGCCGGAGGACACGGCTGACAGCAGCGATGTGTTCGACAAACTGAACATCGAAAAGATCAGCGTCCGCAAGCAGACGGCCGAATCCACCAGCCGCCAGTGGGTGGTGGGCAATGTCGGCTGGATCGACATCAACTATCAGGACCAGGCGGCCGGCAGCACGGCGATGGGATATCGCGGCCGATCTGCGGCCGAGTTAGTCAGAAGCTACCGAGTTGATTACAGCTCTTACGTGGTCAATCTGGAGTTCTCGATCACCACCGGCGCTTACACGAAAACCGACAGTAAGACCGATCCGCAGTTTGTCGGACAGCTGTTCGGCGAGCTGAGATACTATGACGGCAACGGACAACTGCGCCGGATGACCTTTGACGCGATACAGGCCATGTATGACTACATGGGTAAAAAGAAGAACTACCCGGATGAGAACAGGCAGTTGGCGCAGTATCTTTATCCGAATAAGGCCGAGAGCGATCCGGCGCTGATGTTCCGAGCCGATCATACTGACCGCTTTATCCTCAGCATTGACGATGTATCGCAGGTGGTGGGCGTTAGCCTGAAGGCGCGCAGCACAACGGTCACCACATGGAACATTAAGGCCGTGTCTGTTTCCTTGGTGGGCGCGGGCGGCAGGCGCATGATCAACGTAAACGATGAGTACGAGTGGGTCAGCTCGACTGAGGTGCAGCCGCTCTGCACGCACACCAGCACGGGCAATATCCCGTATACCACGTTTCTGGCCATGAATCAGGACAATGAGATCGACATCTCCTTCACAGAAAACAGGATCTATCAGCAAAGCGGAGAGTCCGGGCAAATCACCACCCTGCCGCCGCGCGCGCCGCAATCCATCAACGATACCCTCAACGTTTATGTGTATATGAGCGAGGACAGCCCGGCGGTGAACGCCTACACCATGTACGCGACCGCGCAGTACGGCAGAATCTATGAGGGGCTTTATCAGGTGTCCCGCGAGCTGGCGCCCGCAGGCGGCGGGGACAAAAAGATGCTCGCCGCGCTGGGGCTGGAGGTTTCCGGCATCAGCACGCTGAACAACTTGTCGCTGAAGGCCGAGCTCAAGGATGACCGCTCGGTGGCGCTGGTCAAGGTCGATCACGCGGTAGTGCAGCAGGTGCGCGCGGGTGTGGTGATCGATACCTACTATCTGAACTTCGATGGCTTAAATGCGTCGCTCAGGCCGATCAGTGCAAAGCCGGAGGCGAAGAAAGACGGCGTTGGCGCCAAGCAGGTGGTGACGCTGTCCTTCGGTGAGGGCACACAGAACACATGGCTCAGGCCGGAGGAGCACGACGCCGCAGTCGCGCTGCGCTACACCACCACCAACGATGCGGGGCGGCAGGAATACGAATCGGCCTATATTTTCCTGACAGACCAGAACTACACCGACCTGCGGGCGGGCAAAACGGTCGAGCTGATATTTGAGGAGCCATATGTCAAGGAGATAACGGGTATCAAGCTGCGCGGCACAAGCAATCTGGTGGCAACGGTCAATGCAGCCACGGCAGCGCTGTACGAGGTTAATGAAAAGGCCGGCAGCGAGCGCCTGAGCGCGTGGTTCAGCTTTGCGGATGGCAAGACGCTGCGCACGATTGATCAGGTGATGGCGTGCACCAGCCAGACGACCGGCGAGAACGGCACAGTGGGGCAGCTTACCCTCAGCTTTACCGTGCCGCAGCTGGAGCAGACGCCCGCCGCAGCGGACAATGCCACCGGCGCAGTCGGTATGCGCCTGAGCTACCGGGATGTCAATGGCGTCAATAAGGAACTGCCGGTCATCCGCGATATCCGCGACTATGCCGAAAAGGGAAGCAATGCCTTTACGCCCGGCAGCACAGTGACCATCCGCTTGCTGATTCCCGGGGTAGAGGAGCTGCGCTGGATCAGCCTGAGCCCGACGGGTGAAAACGGCGGCGCCGCGCCGCTCGCGCTGAGCAAGGTGTCCGCTGTGCTGCGAATGGGTGACAAGGAGATCAACTATCAGCGTGATCTGCAAAGCTGGAACACATCAGAGCGCATCGGCCTGTCCGCCATCCGCGTCAGCGCGGCTGCGGTCACAAAGAGCCTGTCAAGCGGCGAGGAGACGCGCGTGAGCGCGGAAAACGGGACGGTCAGCCTGCTGGTGGAAAGCGGGCAGGAGGTGACGATCACCCCGGCTGTTCAAGGCTCGACCACGGGCTATACCATCACTGCGGTGCAGCGTTTGGGAGAGTACACCAAGAGTGCGGCAGGCGCGCTCGAGCAGAGCGGCAATACCGTGCGCTTTAAGGTAACGAATGAGTCCGATCAGCTCACCGCCTATTACCGGATCACCATCTCGTCTGACGAGGTGCCGATGATGCAAGCTGTGCTGGAAATCGCCGTTGAGCCACGCACCAAGGCCGGGCAGACCACGCCGACCGACCCGGCTGCGCCGACCGACGACCCGGCTGCGCCGACCACACCGACTGACCCGGCTGCACCGGCTGAAAACGCCACGGCAGGGGGAGGCGCCTCCGATCAGACGAAAAACACATTTGATCCGGAGAACGCCCCAGTGCCCGCGCCAGCCGCGTGAGGAATCGAACCGCATGAAGCAAGCCGCTCTCCCGTACCGGAGGATTTCGGTGCGGGAGAGCGCTGGTGTTAAGGAGGATGCTTTGTGAAAAAATGGGTTATGATATGGATGGCGTTGAGCCTGACCCTGCTCACTGCCTGTGGAAGCGGGCGGGGCGGTCAAGGCTCGGCACACCCCTATGCTTGGAAGGAAAAATCGGATGGCAGCGTGCAACTGACTATCCAAGGCGCGCCGGAGGACGGCTTTCACTGGCTGGTCGGGGGCACGGAGGACGGCACCATCCAAGTGGAAAGCGTGGAGGACGGCACGAACGGGCAGGCCGTGTTTTCTATCACAGGTCAGGGCTTAGGCAACGGAGCCGTGACCTTCACCTGCCGGCGGGAGAGCGCGCCGCAGGAGCTGCGCTTTCAGATCACCATGACGCTGCAAACCACCCAAAAGGAAAAGCTGAAGGTGGTGGACACGGTGTATATCGAGCAGCAGCCGGCCGTGGTTGCGGGAGAAGATGGCCCTGTGCCCTACACCCTGTACACGGATGAGCAGGGTAATTTCACCATACACCTGCAAAGCGGTGAAAAGCCGTATATATGGGAGTCGATAGGCTATGACGATACGCTCCTCCAACTTGTGTCTCAGGTATATGATGAGAGCGGGTGCACATTGCGCATGACCGGCCTTAAGGCGGGGCAGACCGCACTTGTGGTGTATGATCTGGAGCAGGATTTTGGCATCCGCCTGCAACTGACCGTAGGCGAGGATGGCGCGGTCACTGTAAACGAGCATCAGGCCGGGTCTTATGACATACCGGCTGACCAGATACCCGGCATGCAGGAGCTGAAGGCATTGGTGGGTGACTTTTCGCTGCCTGAGGGCAGCCGCGTGCTCTCTTGCATGACGGCAAACTGGAACGGTGGCGGGACTGCCGACCACGGTCAGCTGCGGCTGGTATGGGACGAGACAAGCTGGCTCTGTATCGTCAGCAAGAGCCTGCCGCTGGATACGCTGCGGCAAACCTATGCGCAAGATGGCGGAACACGGACGGAAACGATGGTTGGCGGATACCCGGTGACGCTGTACAGCACGGAAATTGAGCAGACTGCCCTCTGGACCGACGAGCAGGGGCGCAGCTTCGCTCTGACCGCGCTGGCAACCGGTACACAGGAGAAGCTGCTGCGCGCGGCGGAGAGCATGATAGGAGCATCGAATGCAGGAGAAGGCTGAGATTCGCAGAATATTGCTGGGCAAGACCGTATGGACAGCAGACGGCAGGCTGGCCGCGCGCGAGCGAGGACGGCTGGCTCTGCCGCAGGGCGTGGTCAATGGCAGCGGCGCGGTGCGCTTTTTCGGACTCAGTAGGCGCCAGCGCAGTTATCGCCTGCCCGATAAGCTGCCGCGTGACCGAATCGAGCAGCTTTTGTGCGGCATAGGCAGAGCGGTAGCTCTTGCGCAAGCGCCGGGGGTCTGCGCATGTCTGTGCCGAAATGCCGTGATGGATCCGGTGCTGCTGCGGGTGGAGCAAAACGAAATGGTGCTGCAGGTGACGGCCTTCACAGGAAGAACGCCTTGGGCGGGGCTGCTCTGCCGGCGGGCATTGGATGCCCTTGAACAGGAGCTGCCGGAGGGTGCAGAGCGCATCGAGGAGGAAGTCCAAAAGCAGTCCGCCCCGCGCAAGAAGGCCGCAAAAGAGGACGCGCCGCAAAAGAAGCGCGCGCCCCGCGAGAAACCGGTGCGGAAAGAGGGCAAAAAAGGGGCGAAAGGCGGCAGACACCTGAAGCGGTGAGGCGGGCGCGGCGGAAAGCCGGGTACTCTCCGCGGCCGGATGATAAAACGCATAGACACATGGAAGAAGCCGCCGTATGTACATACGGCGGCTTTGCGCTATCCTAAAGCAGCGAATTGGATGCCCTGCAACCTACAGAAGCGGTAGGATGCCCAGTCCGATCACATCCGCAATGGAGTGGGAAAGCATATACGGATACAGGTTTTCGCCCTTTGTTCTGAAAAAAATGTAGTACACCAACCCAACGCCGAGGCCGATGCCTAGCGCCGCAGGCAAGCCCTGATAGGTGTGGAAAGAAACGCGCACGAGCAGGGCGTAAACCAACGACAGCGGCTGGTACGGCTGGGCAACGGCGGTGCATATGCCGAGGAAAAAGATTTCCTCATAAAAGCCGTTGAGCAGCGAAAAAACAATAAGGCTGAGGTCGATTTCCCCCAGCAGCATGGTCAACCCACCCGTGCCGATGGACGCGCTGACTGCCGGCCAGCCGTAGGCGATAATGCTGATGATGTCCATCAGCAAGGCAAGCCCCAGAAATAAGGCGGCCGCGAACAGGGTGCCTTTCCATGTGACCTGATACTTCCATTGTGAAAAATCGAATCTTCTGACCTTCAAATAGAGAAAAGCAATGGCCAGCTCGAACGACTGCACCACGATTGCGTAAATATTATCGTCTGCTGAAAACTGCGCACCCTGCGCCAGTGCATTGGGATCGGACGTCAAAAAGATTTGCGTGGAATTCCAGATAGCGCTGCCAAACAGGATCAATGTGACGATGGCAATATCCCACCAGCGCAGATAGTGTTTTTTATTCGTCAAGGCAAAACTCTCCCTCAAAGTGGTTATGATATCTCACGCGGCACGGCTTTTGACTTGCTCCACCCGGCCTGCCGGTCAGTCGGGTGCTTCGAGTTTACGGAGCAGCATTTCATCCTGCGCGGTGCGCGGGGTGAACCGCGCGTACAGGTCAGGGCGGTCGGCCTTGGTGCGGCGCAGGCTCATCTCGCGCCGCCACGCTTCTATTTTGGCATGATGGCCGGAGAGCAGCACCTCGGGCACGGCGCGGCCGCGCCAATTTTCCGGACGGGTGTACTGCGGGTGCTCCAAAAGGCCCTCCCAGTGACTTTCGGCGGTGAAGGCATCCTCGTCCGGCAGCACGCCCGGCACCATGCGGCACACCGCGTCGGCTACGGCCATGGCCGGTATCTCACCGCCGGTCAGCACAAAATCACCGATCGAGATCTCCTCGTCCACGCACTGGTCGATAAACCGCTGGTCAACGCCCTCATAGTGTCCGCAGACCAAAATGAAGCGCCCCTTGGCGAGCAGGGCGCGCGCCTTGTCCTGATCGAACGGCCGCCCCTGCGCGGAGAGAAACACCGTGTGGACGGGTGCGCCCGCGCAGAGCGCCTGATGGCACAGGTAGAGCGGCTCGGCCAGCATGACCTGTCCGCGTCCGCCGCCGTAGGGCGCATCGTCCGCCTTGTGGTGCTTGTCCGGCGCAAAATCGCGGATGTTGGTCGCGCGCACCTCGACAAGCCCCTTGTCCTGCGCGCGGCCGATGATGCTCTGCCGCATGACTGCGTCGATCATCTCCGGGAATAGCGTCATAATGTCGATCCTCATTCGACCAGACCCTCGATGCTTTCGATATAGATGATGCCGGCGTTCATGTCGATCTCCTTGAGAAAGGGCTTGGCTGCGGGCACATAGATGAGCCGCCCGTTTTCGCCCTCGATCTCGTACAGATCGTGCGCCGCGCCCGAGGTGAGCACATCGCGCACGCGGCCGATCACGCGGCCTGTGCGCAGGTCATGCACCTGAAAGCACAGGATGTCCTGAATGAATACGAGGTCATCTGGGAGCGCAACATCGTCCCGGTCAAGGTAGAGCACGCGGCCGCGCAGCGTCTCGGCGGCTTCGAGCGTGTCCACGCCCGAGAGGTGCATGAGCACGATGTTTTTGTGTACCTGCGCCTTTTGCACATGGACAGGCGTTTGCTCCTCAAAATAGAGCGTGTCAAAGTCACACAGCACCGCGGGGCTGTCGCACCAGCTTTGCACTTTCAGGTCGCCGCGCACGCCGTGCGTGCCGACGATTTTGCCGGCCTCTAAAAATTTTTTGGGCATAGTGAGTGAAAACCTCCAAGCGAAAGATGCGCCAGAGGGCGCGTAATAATAAAATCGCCGCGATGCGGCGATTTTCAGCGGTCAACGCCGTGCGGCGTGTGCAATAGAAAACCGCGAAGCGGTTTTGGTAAAAAGCCCGGGCGAAGTGCCGGGCTTTTTACGCGGGGCGAAGCGGCGTAAGTGCCCTTAGCGCCTGCGCCGCCGTCAGTCGAGAATATCGACGGTCACACGTTTGTTTTCACGATTGCCTGCCGCTTTCATGAGTGTGCGGATTTCCTTTGCGATGCGGCCGTGACGGCCGATGACGCGACCCATGTCTCCCGGCGCTACGCGCAAAGAGAAGGTGACGTTATCGCCGTCGATCTCCTCGGTAATGGCAATCGCATCCGGCTCGGAAACCAGATTTTTGACAATATAGGTCAACAATTCCTTCATTTGGACCACCTCACTCAGTTCAGCACGCCGGCTTTCTTCAGGATGCCGCGAACGGTATCGGTCGGCTGAGCGCCATTCTTGATCCACTCCTGCGCGCGCGCAGAGTCAACGGAAACAGTGGCGGGCTCGGTCAGCGGATTGTAGGTGCCGATCTCCTCGATGAAACGGCCGTCACGCGGGTAACGGGAGTCCGCAACGACGATGCGGTAGAACGGAGCCTTCTTTGCGCCCATGCGGCGCAGTCTGATCTTTACCATGGATGATTCACCTCCTTAAAATAGAAATGATCTATTGTAAATTACTTTACAAGCATAAGGAACAGGGCGGCAACACATTCAGAAGGGCAGCTTCAGCCCACCCAGACCGGGAAAACCCCGGCGCTTTTTTTTGCCCTTGCCGCGCGCCATGCCGCTGAGCTGGCGGGTCATTTTCTGCATGGCCTCAAACTGCTTTAAGAGCTTGTTGACTGCCTCGACCGTCAGTCCGCAGCCACGGGCAATGCGTTTTTTGCGCGAAAAATTGATGATGGAAGGGTTATCCCGCTCCTTCGGGGTCATGGATTGAATGATGGCCTCGGTGTGCGCCATCTGCTTTTCGTCCACCTTGGCGCCCGCGAGCGCCTTGGCGTCCACGCCGGGCAGCATACCGAGCATTTCCTCCATCGAGCCCATCTTTTTCATCTGCTGCAGCTGATCGTAGAAGTCGGTCAGCGTCAGCTTGCCGCTCATCAGCCGCTTGGCGGCCGAGGCGGCCTGCTTCTGGTCGATGTTCTGCTGCGCTTTCTCGATCAGCGTCAGCACGTCGCCCATGCCGAGGATGCGGCTGGCCATGCGGTCGGGGTGGAACGGCTCGATATCGCCGAGCTTTTCGCCCGTGCCGATAAATTTGATCGGCTTGCCGGTAACGGCCTTGACCGAAAGCGCCGCGCCGCCGCGGGCGTCGCCGTCGAGCTTGCTCATCAGCACGCCGTCGATGCCGAGCGCTTCGTCAAAGGTTTGGGAAACGGTGACCGCGTCCTGTCCGGTCATCGCATCTACGACGAGCAGGATCTCGGTCGGCTTGACAGCCGCCTTGATGCGCTTGAGCTCGTCCATCAGCTTTTCGTCGATGTGCAGCCGGCCGGCGGTGTCAAGAAAGACAAGGTCGAAGCCGTTTCTGCGCGCAAAGTCAACGCCGTGCTGCGCGATCTCGACGGGGTCGCCCTGCCCCTCGTCATATACCTTGATATCCAGCTGGCGACCGACCACCCCAAGCTGTTCGATCGCGGCGGGACGGTATACGTCGCACGCGACGAGCAGCGGGCGGCGCTGCTGCTGGCGGCGCAAGAGACTGGCCAGCTTGGCGCAGTTGGTCGTTTTGCCCGCGCCCTGCAGGCCGACCATCATGACGATCGTCGGCGGGTTGGGCGCAATGGTCAGGCGGGTCGTCTGCCCGCCGAGCAGGGCGGTCAGTTCCTCGTTAACGATTTTGATAACCTGCTGCGCGGGGGACAGGCTTTCGAGAATTTCAGTATCGGTCGCCTTTTCGGTGACCGCTTTGATGAAATCCTTGGTGACCTTGAAGTTTACGTCGGCCTCAAGCAGCGCCATGCGGATCTCGCGCATCGCGTCCTTGATATCGCCTTCGGTCAGCCGCCCCTTGCTGCGCAGCCCCTTGAATGCGGATGAAATTTTTGTCGTCAGGCCCTCAAATGCCATCGGAAGCCTCCTGTTGAAGCGCGGCCAGCAGCGCGGCCATACGGTCGGCGATCGCCGCCGCCTCGCTGCTGTGGAGTGTACCGTCGTTGAGTGCGCGCAACGCCGCGACCTGCTGTGCAAGGCCGCGCGCGCATTTTTCGGCCATGCCGAAGCGCCCGACCAGACCCAGCCGCCGCTCCATCTCGCCCAGCGCGTGTTCGGCGCGCTTGATGCTGTCCCGCACGCCTTGGCGGGTGATGCCCGCGTGCTCGGCGATCTCGGCAAGCGAAAGGTCCTCGTTGTAATACAGATCGAACAGCTCGCGCTGCTTGGGGGTGAGCGTCTCGCCGTAAAAGTCGAACAGCAGGCTCATTTCGAGCGGTTTGCCTTTCATCGGCGTGCCTCCCTAAAGGTGTAAAGCGTTTTGCCTTTACATGGAACGGGACTATTCTACCGCATAACCGGCTCTTTGTCAAGAGAAAATAGTGATAAAGCGATAAAATGAAAGGCGCACTGTGGAAGCTTTCACAAAAGTCCATTTACACCTACTGCCATTTAATGCTATAATAAAAACCCATGGAAAAATTTTTCCGGAAACGAGGAAGTCTATGCAACAGGTGACCCGAACAATATTGAGCGAGGGCGTGGGGCTGACCTGCGTGACCACCGCCAAATTCAAGCGGGCGGTGCTGCGCGCGGTTTTGCTGCTGCCGCTTGGCGGGGAGGACGCCGCGCTGCGTGCCGTGCTCCCGCAGGTGCTGCGGCGCGGCACGCGCACGCTGCCCGATCTGCGCGCCATCGGCGCGGCGCTGGACGAAAAGTACGGCGCGCGCATCGAGTCTGCCGTGCGTAAGGAGGGCGAGACGCTCGCGGTCGGCTTTCTGTCCGACTGCATCGACGAGGCCTGCGCGCCCGGCGCGGACGGCCTGACCGCGTCGGTGATCGAACTGCTGGCTGCGCTGCTGTACGACCCCTGCCTGACGGACGGGGCGTTCCGCGCGGACTACACGGCGGCCGAGCAGCAAAACCTGCTTGACCGCATCGCGGCGCAGAAGAACGACCCGCGCGCCTATGCCCCCAAGCGGTTGACCGAGCTGATGTGCGCGGACGAGGTCTACGGCCTGTCTGCCCTCGGCACGGCTGAGCAGGCAGAACAGATCACGCCGCAGGCACTGTACGCCGCCTACCGCCGCGCGCTGGATGAGGCGCGCATTGAGCTGTTTTACTGCGGCACGATGCAGCCGGAGGCGGTCGCGTCCCTGTTTGCCGCCGCGCTGCCCGCTCGGCTCGCGCAGGCGGAGACGTACACGCCCCATACCGTGGTGCGCGCGCGCCCCGCGGAGGCCGCGCGTGAAATCGTCGAGGAGGAGCCGGTCGGACAGGGCAAGCTGTCGCTTGGCTTTCGCACGGGGGGCGCCAGCCTGACGGGCGGCGATCCGGTCGCCTACTGGCTGTTTCAGACGGTCTACGGCGGCTCGACCAGCGCCAAGCTGTTTCTGAACGTGCGGGAGAAAAAGTCGCTCTGCTACTACGCGAGCGCGCAGTTTATGGCGCACAAGGGGCTGCTGCTGGTCAACTCCGGCATTGAAAATAAGGATTTCGCTGTCGCGCGGGACGAGATCCTGCATCAGCTTGCGCTGTGCCGGCAGGGCGATATCACCGGGGAGGAGCTTGCGGCGGCGCGCGCCGCGCTCATGACCGGCTGGCGCGCGATGCTGGACGACCCGCTTGCGCTCGAGCGGTACTGGCTGGCGCAGGCGGTCGCGGGCACGCAGATATCGCCCGAGGCGCGCATCGAGCAGGTGCGGCAGGTCACGCAGGAAGCTGTCGTGCAGGCCGCGCGGGACACGACGCTCGACACCGTGTATTTTATGAAGGGGGCGGGCAAATGAACAAGCACTACCCCGCGCTGAATGAGCGCGTACAGAGCCGCACGCTGGATAACGGCTTGCGCATCTGCTATATCCCCAAAGAGGGCTTTGGCAAGACCTTTGCCATTCTGGCGACCGATTACGGCTCGGTCGACACGTCCTTCACCATAGACGGCACACGGTATGACACACCGGCAGGCGTGGCGCATTTTTTAGAGCACAAGATGTTCGAGGACAAGGACGGCAATGCGCTGCAAAAGTTCGCGGCGACGGGCGCAAGCCCGAACGCCTTTACCAGCCAGACGATGACGGCCTATCATTTTTCCTGCACCGACCGGTTTATGGAAAACCTGACGATCCTGCTCCAATTTGTGTTCACGCCGTATTTCACTGAGGAGAATGTCGCCAAGGAGCGCGGCATCATTGGGCAGGAGATCGGTATGATGGAGGACACACCCGGCTGGCAGGCCTTTACCGGCCTGTTTGAGGGGCTGTTCCGCACGCACCCTGTTCGCGTATCCATCGCGGGCAGCGTGGACAGCATCGCGCAGATCACGCCGAATACGCTGTATGCCTGTCACCGGGCGTTTTACAGCCCGAGAAATATGGTGCTCGTCGTGTGCGGCACAGCCGACTTTGACGAGGTCTGCCATCTGGCCGCGCAGTATTCACCGCAGGATGCGCCTGCGGTCGGCCGGCGGGACTACGGCACGCGCCGTGATACAGTCAACGCGCCGCTGGTCACGCGCGGTATGCAGGTGTCGCAGCCGCAGTTCCTGCTCGGCTTTAAGGACGCGCCGCGCGGGGCGGACGAGAGCCGCCTGCGCCGTCAGCTGACCGGCGAGCTGGCCGTGCGCATCCTGTGCGGCGATACCGCACCGCTTTATGCAAGACTGTATGAAAAGCGGCTCATCGGCCGCGATTTTGACACCGATTACACGCTGATACCCGAGGGTGCGGCCGCGATCCTCGGCGGTGAGAGCCGCGACCCTGCCGCCGCGCGGGAGGAGATCGAGCGGGAGGTGGCACACCTTGCGCGCGAGGGCGTGGACAAAGCGCTGTTCGACCGCATGAAAAAGGCGCTATACGGTCTGCATCTGCGCGCACTCGATTCGCCTGAGGGCTACGCCCGGCGGCAGGCTACGGCGGTTTTCGCAGGCGAGGATTATCCCGATTTCGCGGCGCAGCTGGAGACTGTCGACCCGGATGACGTACAGGCCATGTTCGCCCGTTGGGCGCAGGGCGAGCGCTCGTCGATGTCGGTCGTCACGCCGCGGCAGCAATAAAGGCAGCAAAGGAAGACACAGCATTATGCAACATGTTATCGCATTCCCAAGGCTTGGGCTGGAGTTTACGCTTAACCGCGTGGCCTTCAGCCTGTTCGGCAAGGATATTTATTGGTACGGCATCATCATTTGCGCCGGTTTTCTGCTGGCCGTGTGGTATCTGAACACGCGCGTCAGCCAGTTTGGCTTTACGTCCGACCATCTGGTCGACTGCCTGCTGCTCTGCGTGCCCGCAGGGGTGATCGGCGCGCGCATCTACTATGTGGCGTTTGAATGGGATTATTACAGCCGCCATTTGGGAGAGATCATCGCCATCTGGCAGGGCGGTATCGCGGTGTACGGCTCGGTGATCGGCGTGGTGCTCGCGCTCTGGGGGTACAGCCGGTATAAAAAGCTGCCCCTTGGCGGCCTGTGCGATGTGGCCGCCCTCGGCCTGCTGATCGGCCAGTGCATCGGCCGCTGGGGCAATTTCGTCAACGGAGAGGCGTACGGCGGCGTGACCGGCCTGCCGTGGGGCATGACGATCGACGGCGCAAGTCCGGTTCACCCGACCTTTCTGTACGAGTCGCTGTGGAATCTGGCCGGCTTTGCGGCGCTGCATTCTTATTCTAAAAAGCGAAAATTCGAGGGTGAGCTGGCGCTGCTCTATGTCGCTTGGTACGGCCTTGGGCGCGCGTGGATCGAGGGACTGCGGACGGACAGCCTGTACCTCGGGCCGGTGCGCGTCTCGCAGCTGCTGGCGGCGGTAAGCTGCGCTGCGGCGGTGGCCGTGCTGGCGCGCAAGTACTGGCGCATCCGGGTCGCCAAGAAATTCGAGGTGCCGCGCCCCGCGTCCGCGCAGGACGGCGCGCCCCAAACCACGACAGACAGCAATAAGGAGGACAATACATGAGTGCGGTAAAAATGGACGGCAAGGCGCTTTCCGACAAGGTGCGCGGCAGCATTCTGGCCGAGACCGAAGCGCTGAAGCAGCGGGGTATCACGCCCGGCCTCGCGGTCATCATCGTCGGCAACGATCCGGCAAGTGAGATTTACGTCCGCAACAAGGAGAAGGCCTGCGCCGCATGCGGGTTTTACAGCGAAAAATACGCCCTGCCCGCCGAGACGACGCAGGACGAGCTGCTCGGCCTGATCGCGCAGCTCAATGAAAGCCCGCGCATATCGGGCATCCTGTGCCAGATGCCCGTGCCCGCGCATATCTCCGCGCAGGCCGTCATTGATGCAATCGACCCGCGCAAGGATGTGGATGCGTTCCATCCGGTCAACGTGGGCAAGATCATGGTAGGCGACTTTGACTTTGTACCCTGCACGCCCGCCGGTGTGATGGAGCTGCTTGCGGCGTATCAAATCGACCCGGCAGGCAAGGAGTGCGTCGTGATCGGCCGCTCGAACATCGTCGGCAAGCCGATGGCCATGCTGCTGCTGCACAAGCACGGCACGGTGACGCTGTGCCACAGCCGCACACAGGGCTTGGACGAGGTGTGCCGCCGCGCGGATATCCTGATCGCCGCAGTGGGCAAGGCGGGCTTTGTCACGCCCGATATGGTGAAGGACGGCGCAGTCGTCATCGACGTGGGCATCAACCGGAACGCGGCGGGCAAGGTCTGCGGCGACGTTGACCCTGCGGTGATGGAAAAGGCGTCCTACATGACCCCCGTGCCGGGCGGCGCGGGGCCGATGACCATCACCATGCTGATGAAAAACACGCTCAAGGCGGCGAAGCTGCAGAACGGACTGTGAGCCGCGTGGGCGCGGGGTGAAAACTTATCAAAAAACATGGTTTTTCGACCGCCGGAACATTGACCTTTCCGCACGGACATCCTATAATAAAAGCATTAACATCCGGGGAAGGAAGATCGACGATGGATATGAAGAAATTAGCCGGCAAAGAGGCGGCCGAATATGTGCAGGATGGCATGCTGGTCGGCCTTGGCACCGGCTCGACCGCCTACCACATGGTGAACGCTGTGGGCGAGCGCGTGAAGAACGGTCTGCGGATACAGGCCATACCGACCTCTAAGGCGACCGAGGAGCAGGCGCGCGCGCTGGGCATCCCACTGCTCGGCATAGATGAGATCGACCATGTCGATCTGTGCATCGACGGCGTGGACGAGATCGACCCCGCCTTTAACGCCATCAAGGGTGGCGGCGGCGCGCTGTACCGCGAAAAGGTGGTCGCGTCGCTCGCGCGCGAGGTGATTTGGATCATGGACGAGTCCAAGCTGGTCGACCAAATCGGCGCGTTCCCGCTGCCGGTCGAGATCGCGCAGTACGGCGCAAAGCAGGCCATTGCCAAAATGGAGGGATATGGCTGGAATCCGGTGCTGCGCGTCAGGGACGGCAAAACCTTTGTGACGGACAACGGCAACTTTATCGCTGATTTACAGCTTGGTGCGGGCTTTGCGATCGAGGATGTCAAGACCAAGCTCGACGGCATCGTCGGCGTGCTCGAGCACGGGCTGTTCCTCAATATGTGCAAGCGCATCCTCGTCGGCTGTGCGGACGGCACGGTCAAAACCATCGAAAACGAGAGCAAGTAACGCGGTCGCTGCGTTACCCGGGAGGTCGCCATTTATGGACTATCAACGTACACGGCGGAGAGAGCCGAGAAGACAGGCGGGCGTCAAGCTCAACTACCGCATGGCTTTGTGCGCCGCTGTGGCGGTCAGCCTGCTGCTGGCGGTACTGTTTCTTGTGCTGCTGCTCGGGCAGCGCGGCAAAAGCAAGACACTCGATGCGCAGCTCAAGGAGCTGACCGCGCAGGCGCAGACGCTCGAGGGCGAAAAGGCGCAGCTGCAGCAAACGCTGGACGGGCTGTATGCCTCGGCAATCGCGGCGCTGCCCGACCCGACGACAGCCAACACGCAGTCGTTGCCCGACCTCATTCCGCAGCTGACCGAGAGCATCTACATCGTGCGCCTGTCGGGCGGCTCGTATCAATATCTGAAGATACCGGCGGGCATCCTGACCGACCGGCTGCTTGCCTTCCGCGACGCGGAGGGATACACCGCCTCGGCCGAGACGGCCGCAGCCGAGTGGGATCTGTGGGTGCTGTACGCTGACCGGGTGATCGGTATGCAGACGGGCGGCGGAGACTACGGCTTTGTCAGCACCGACCGCACCGCCGCCGGCACAGCGTATACGCTGCCGGGCGGGTTTAACAACTTTGTTACCTCGCTCATTGCGTAAACAGGGCGGACACGACGAAAACGTGTCTGCGCGGTAAAAAATCAGGCGGCGCGGCCTTGACAAGCCCTGTCGCCTGTGTTATGCTATCAAAAGCCGCATTGTGCATTGGCTTTGTTAAGCGCGCCCGAAAACCGGCCGCCGCCGTGCCAAGCGTGACTCTATTATGAAAGAGAGGGAAAACCAAATGTATGCCATTTTGAAAACTGGCGGCAAGCAGTACAAGGTATCTGAGGGCGACGTGATCTACGTCGAGAAGCTCGGCGCGGAGGACGGCGCGACCGTTACCTTCGACGAGGTTCTGGCTGTGGGCGAGGGTGACACCATCACCGTCGGCGCTCCTTACGTTTCCGGCGCTGCCGTGACCGGCACGGTCGAGAAGACCGGCAAGGGCAAGAAGATCAATATCTTCAAGATGAAGCCCAAGAAGGGTTACCGCAAGCGTCAGGGTCATCGCCAGCCGTACACCAAGGTGACGATCGCGTCCATCAAGGCGTAAGGCTGTGACCCGTGTCACATTTTCGTCGCGGGGGGATATGCTCCTGTCGGTGGACATTCTCGGCCACGCGGGCTACGCGGAGGCGGGGGAGGACATCGTTTGCGCGGCGATCTCCAGCGCGGTCATGCTGACACACGCCCTGCTGTTTGACGTACAGAAGATCCCGGTGGATACCGTGATCGAGGACAACGGCGCACACATCCGCATCACGCTGCCGCAGGGCGGGGCGCTGACGCGCGGACAAGATGCGCTGCGGGCGCTCAGGCTGCATTTCACCGAGCTGGAGCAAAATTATTCCGATTTTCTAAACGTAATGGAGGTGCACGAAGATGCTGAAGATCAGTTTACAGTTTTTCGCCCATAAAAAGGGCGTAGGTTCGACTAAGAACGGCCGTGACTCCGAGGCCAAGCGTCTGGGCGTCAAGCGCGCGGACGGGCAGACCGTACCGGCCGGCAATATCCTCGTTCGTCAGCGCGGCACGAAGATCCATCCGGGTCTGAACGTTGGTCGCGGCAAGGACGACACCCTGTTTGCCAAGGTCGAGGGCGTAGTTCGCTTTGAGCGGCTGGGCAAGGATCGCAAGCAGGTTTCGGTTTATCCGCAGTAATAAAAAGCAAGCTGAAATCCCAGACTAAAGTCTGGGATTTTGCTTTAACCCACGGGAGGAGGCAAGCTGTGTTTATTGATGTTGCACAGATCAAGATCGTTTCGGGCAAGGGCGGCGACGGCAAGGTGGGCTTCCACCGCGAAAAGTATGTGGCCGCGGGCGGGCCGGACGGCGGCGACGGTGGCCGCGGCGGCTCGGTGATCTTCAAGGTGGACAGCAACCTGTCCACGCTGCTCGATTTTCGCTATAAGAAGAAATACGCAGCCGCGCCCGGCGAAAACGGCGGCAGCAAGCGCTGCAAGGGCAAGGACGGCGCCGACCTCATCATCCGCGTGCCGCGCGGTACACTCATCCGCGACCAAAAAACCGGGCAGATCATCAAGGATATGTCGGATAATGAACCATTTGTCGCGGCGAAGGGCGGCAATGGCGGCTGGGGCAACACGCATTTTGCCACGCCGACCCGACAGGCGCCGCGCTTTGCCAAGCCCGGTCAGCCGGGGATAGAGCGTGAGCTGACGCTCGAGCTGAAGCTGCTGGCCGATGTCGGGCTGGTCGGCTTTCCGAACGTCGGCAAGAGCACGCTGCTGAGCATGGTCTCCGCCGCGCGCCCCAAGATCGCAAACTACCATTTTACCACGCTGGTACCCAATCTCGGCGTGGTGTCCGTGGGCGAGGAGCAGAGCTTTGTCATGGCTGATATCCCGGGCATCATTGAGGGAGCGGCTGAGGGCGCGGGACTGGGACACGACTTTTTGCGTCACATTGACCGCTGCCGTCTGCTGCTGCATCTGGTGGATGCGGCGGGCAGCGAGGGACGTGACCCGTTGGACGACATCGAAAAGATCAACGCCGAGCTTGCCGGTTACAGCGAATTTTTAGCGGCACGGCCGCAGATCATTGTGGCCAACAAGACCGACCTGCTGGGCGGCGACAACGCGGCGGTGGACAGGCTTCGGCGCTATGCGGACGAGCACGGCATGCTGTTTGCCGCGCTGTCGGCGGCGACCAATCAGGGCGTGCACGAGCTGATGCGCCTGACATGGAGCGAGCTGCAAAAGCTGCCGCCCGTGTTCGTTTATGAGCCGGAGTTCGTCGAGATCGCGCCGGAAAGTGGTAAGCGCGACTGGAAGGTCGAAAAGGTCGAGGACTACTATGTGGTTTCAGGCGCGTGGGTGGATAAGATCATGGGCTCGGTCAACGTGGATGATTATGAATCCCGCCAATATATGGATCGGATGCTCAAAAACGAGGGCGTGTACGCACGGCTTGAGGAAATGGGCGTGCAGGAGGGCGATTTTGTCGTCATCGGCGATTTGGAATTTGAATATGTATATTAAGGCAGAAAAGCGGTGTGGCAAGTGGTTGCCGTGCCGCTTTTTTGTGCAGGAAAGAGGGCGCTTGCGGTTTTCCCGGAGACCTGGCGCGGTTAGACAAAAAACGCGGTCACGGCATGATAGAATGAAATTCCGCGCCGGGGCGATGGGCTGACCGGCGGTGCGCGCGGCGAAATACCACAAACGGAGGTGCCCGACACGGACACGGTAATGTACACACAAAACAGACAGACCGGGTGGGAGGAAGAAAGCGATGCGAAAGCGGGAATGGCCGCGCCGCCGGTTGCGCGGCCGGTGCAGCTTGCGGCAGGTGGCGTGGCCGTCCTGTATGCGCTGGATACGGGTGGAGCACCGGCTGCCGGCGCGGATGAGATCACATCGGTAAGCGGGGCGCTGGTGCTCAATAGCGCGGCGGTGCAGCTGGGCGAGTACGGCACGGTGCGTGAGCTGACCGAGAGCGAGCTGTACCGCTGGGCGGACGCGGGCAAATTCGACAGCATCGCGTACACGCAGCCGCTGCCCGTGGGCGAGGGGCGGTATACCATCCACCTGCGGCTGCAAAACGCAAGGGTCGGCATGGAGCAGATGGTCGTATTCACCGATCTTGGCGGCGGCGTTGCGCGGGTCGACCGGCTGTGGCGCACGATCGCCGATGTGCGCAGCGACGCGGGTTTGCCGGCCTTCGACCGGGCGGCACGGTACTTACTTTCCGAACAGACAAGATAAAAAGCGCCCGAGGGCGCTTTTTTCATGCGGTTGTATGCCGCTCAGCCGAGCTTTTCGCTGTTGATCAGACCGCGCGAGAGGGTCAGGAACAGGATCTTGATGTCAAACAGCAGGCTCCAGTTTTCAATATAGTAGATGTCATGCTCGATGCGCCCCTTGATGGAGGTATCGCCGCGGAAGCCGTTGACCTGCGCCCAGCCGGTGATGCCGGGGCGCACCTGATGCTTGACCATGTACAGCGGGACGCTCTCCTTGAACTGCTCGACAAAAAAGGGCAGCTCGGGACGGGGGCCGACAAGGCTCATCTCGCCCCGGAGCACGTTAAAGAACTGGGGCAGCTCGTCGATGGAGAATTTGCGGATGAACGCGCCGAACTTGGTCTTGCGCGGATCGGCGTTGGTGCTCCAGCCGGTGCTCTGCGTGTCGTTTACGCGCATCGAGCGGAATTTGTACATATAGAAGGGCTGCTTGTGCAGGCCGACGCGCTCCTGCTTGAACAGGATAGGGCCGGGGGAGGACAGTTTGACGCCAATGGCGGCAAACAGCATCAGCGGCGCGCTGAGCACGATCAGGCAGAGTGAGCCGACGATATCGACCACGCGCTTGACAAAGGCGTTGCCGATGTTGTCCAGCGGGATGCGGCGCAGATTGACGAGCGAGACGCTGCCGATCTCATCGATCTGCGGGCGCGCGGGCAGATATTTGTTGTAAAACGGGATCAGCGAGACCTTGACGCCGTCCTTCTCGCAGGCAGCGATAACGGGCGCGAGATAGTCGTACTCGGCGGCTTCGAGCGCGATGACGACCTCGTCCGGACGCACGCGCACCAGCGTGTGAGACAGCGCGGCGTAGCTGCCGAGGTAGCGCACGCCGGACAGCGTATCGCGCGGCGCGAGATAACCGGCCAGACAGTAGCCGAGGGCGGGGTTTTGCTGGAGCGCGGCCAGATACCCCCGGGCCTGTTCGCCGCAGCCAACCAGCAGCACATGCTTGAGATTGTAGCCTCGTTCGCGGAAGGTACGCAGCAGGCGGCGCAGCAGCCACCGTTTGAGTGTGATGCCGCAGGTGGCGATCAGAAAGAACGCGAGCAGCGTCCAGCGGGACAGGTGAAATTCCTTATAAATGAAGAAAAAAGCAAGGATAAGCAGAAACAGGATGGTGTTGCTGCGCAGCAGCAGGCTGAACTCAGTCAGAAAATTTTTCGAGCGGAAGGATTCGTATAGTCCCATCAGGCCGTAAAGCAGCCAGACAAAGGGCGCAAGGATAACGACCGCCCACAGGTAATAGGACAGGCCGATATGCCCGGGCTGTCCCTGGAACACATAAAAACGGAGGATATAGGCGAGCACCATCGAGGGGAAAAGCATCAGTACGTCGGTCAGTCCGTTGATCTGATTGAGGGTGCGCTGATTTTCTTTGATCAATTTCCGGATTCTCCCATCGTCATTTATTATGCAACAATATTCTATCATATTCGACGCGGGATGCCAACTAAAAGCTCGATTTGCCTTGACAAAAAGTGCGCTGTGGGTTAATATGCCAATAGATATTGTTTGGTTTTTGACGGTGTGCGCGGGCGGAAAGGGTCGCCTGCGTGCTTTTTTATGGAGGGGTGCGCGCGGATTGGCGGAGCGGACGGTCAAGATATTGTATATTGCGTCGACGTTTGGGCACTTGGCGGCCTTTCACCGGCCGTACCTGCGTTGGTTTGCCGCGCGGGGCTGTGAGGTGCACGCGGCGGCGGCGGGCGAGCCGGATACGCTCGACGGCGTGAGCCGGATGATCGCGCTGCCGTTTGAGAAAAGCATGGCTTCGCCGCGCAATCTGGCGGCGGCTGTGCGGCTGCGCCGCCTGCTGCGTGAGGAGGGCTATCAAATGCTCAGCCTGCACACTGCGCTGGCCGCGTTTTTTGCGAGGCTGGCTGTGCAGGGTATGGGCGCAAAGCGTCCATGCGTGATGAACACGGTGCACGGCTACCTGTTCGACGCGCACACGCCCCCGGCCAAGCGGGCGCTGCTGCTGGGCGCGGAAAAATGCACGGCGCGCGTGACCGATTATCTGCTGACGATGAACCGGCAGGATCGGGAGATCGCGGAGACGCACCGGCTGGGCCGACGGATATATGCCACCGATGGCATGGGCGTTGATTTCAGCCGCTTTCAGCCGGCTACGCCTGCGCAGCGGGCGGCGGCGCGCCGGTCGCTGGGCATACCGGAGGACGCTCTTGTGCTGGTATATGCGGCTGAGTTTTCGGGGCGGAAAAATCAAGCCATGCTGATCGACGCGATGACCGGACTGCCGGAAAACGTCTGGCTGCTGCTGCCCGGGCGTGGCGCGCTGCTCGAGGCGTGCAGCGCACGGGCAAAGGCGGGGCGCGCGGCGGCGCGCACGGTATTTCCGGGCTTTGTGCCCGATATGGAGCGGTGCTATCATGCGGCCGATGTGTGCGTGTCCGCCAGCCGCAGCGAGGGGCTGCCGTTTAATATCATGGAAGCGATGCACTGCGGTTTGCCGGTCGCGGCGACCGACGTGAAGGGACACGAGGATCTGCTGCGGGATACGGGAGCAGGACTGCTCTTTCCGCATGATGATACAGCGGCGCTCGCGCGCGCGGTGCGCGCGCTGGCGGCGGCGGACAGGCGGCGGGCGATGGGCGCGGCGGCGCACCGAAGTGTGCAGCGCTATGCGCTGGAAAGGGTCTTTCCGCAGCTGACCGGGCTGTATGCGCAGGCGCTTGACGGATGGCTGGAACAACAGGGAGGCAATGTATCATGAAAAAGAAAAGCAAGGACGCACGAGCGGCAAACAGCGCGCGGAACGTCCAACCCACGAAAACCGCAAAGGGCGGCACGCGGAGCATCCACAGCGCCCCGGAGAGCTGGCGGCTGTATATCGGCGTGACCGTGCTGGTGTTCGCGGCGATGATCGTCGCGCATATGGGCGGCTACATGGCCGAAAAAACGGGCGGTCTGATCGGCGCGGCGGTCGTTGCCGCGATGTTCACCATCGGGGCGGACCGGATGCGCCGCCTGATGACGCCGCTCGGCTTTGCGGTGCTGGCTTATATGCTGCTGGCAGGTGCGTCGACGCTGTACGCGCGCGCGGGTAAGTTTGCCATCGCGGAGTTTTCCTGTATGCTGATCGCCTTCGCGGTGTTCGCGGGCATCGTGCTGTACGCGAGGGAGAGCGACCGCGCCTTCCGTCGGGTGGCGGGTGTGCTGGCGGCGGCCGCCGCGCCGGTGGGCGTGCTTTCGATCGACGCGGCCTCGTGCAACATCCTGATGCGCCCCTTCCGCACGGTGCTGCTATTTCTGGACAGCGCGCATGACCCCGCCACCGGCACTGCTTTTTACGCGCGCCTGAATACCATTTTGGGTAATCCGAATACTTACGCGGGCTTGATGTCGATCGCCTGCCTGCTTTCGCTCTGGCTGGCGCTGACGGCCGAAAACCGCCGCTCGCGCATCCTGTGCGGTGTGCTGCTGACGATAAACGCGGTTTCCTACCTGCTGGCCTTTTCGATGGGCTCGCTGGGCATTTTTGTGCTGGCGGTGCTGCTGATGCTGGCGCTCTGCCCGGGAGAGCGGCGTGTCAGCCTGCTCCTGCTGCTGTTTCAGACGGCGGTGGTCGCGCTGGCAGTGGCGGCGGTGTCCGTGCGCGGCTTTGGCGACACGGTGACCGGCTCGCCGCTGCCCATGCTGGCGCTCGCCGGGGGCTGCGCCGTGTTCTGTCTGCTGGAGGAGTATGTGCGTGGCCGCGTGGCTGCCGCGCTGGAGGGCAGGGGACAGACGCTGCTCATCGCGGCGGCTGCGCTGGCTGCGCTGGTCGTCGGTTACCTGATCGCGGGGTTGACCGTGACGGGCGCGTTCACCTTTGGGCAGGAGAACGACGTGATGCGCACCGCCGACCTGCCTGCGGGCGAATACACGCTGTCGGTACGCGCATCCGCGCCGCTGCATGTGCGCGTGGCGTATAAGAACACCGGAAACCTTATCCAGAACAACGATACCGAGCTGGCCGTCGGCACGACCGACGCGCCCATCTCATTCACCGTGCCCGAGGACAGCCGCCTGACCTTTATCACCTTTGCCGGTGGCGCGCCGGGCGATGTGATCGAGTCGGCCAGCTACACCGGCGCGGCCGAGGGCAGCCTGAAGCTCGGCTACAAGCTGCTGCCCAACTTCATCGCCGACCGTATCCAAGACCTTTCGGCCAACGGCAACGTCGTGCAGCGCGGCGTATACCGGCAGGATGCCATCCGCCTGTGGAAAACCGCGCCGGTGTTCGGCCGCGGCCTTGGCGGTTTTGAAAACGGCGTTGTGTCCGTGCAGGACTATTATTATGAGACCAAGCATGCGCACAACCATTATGTGGAGGTGCTGTGCAACCTTGGTGTGCTCGGCCTGCTGTCTTATCTGGCGCTGCTGGGCACAGCGGTGTGGAGCCTGCTGGTCAGCCGCAAGACCAAGCCGCTGATGGTGACCGTGCTGGGCGCGTGCGTGCTGCAAATGTTCGGGCAGGCCGTCACCGACCTGACATGGTCGAGCGGCAGCTGCATGGTGATGTTCTTCGGTGTGCTGGCGATGATCGCGCTTTACTGCGGCGACACGCTGCGGGTCGGCGCGCCGAAAAAGAGCGGCGCGGTGCGCATACCGGTCATCGTGGTGTCGCTGGCGTTCGTCGTGCTGCTCGGCCTGAACCTGATCGCGCAATTCAAGCTGTACAGCGCCGACCTGACCATCGACGACCTCAAGACCGGTGCGTCGATCGACCTGTTTGAAAAGAACGACTATAAGCTGTCCTATCTGCTCTCGGGCGGCAGCGAGGCCGGCGTGGCCGACAAATACGCTGCCGACCTGCAAAAGGCCGAGTCCAATGCCATTGCGATCCCGTTGGCGCAGTATTATATCACCATCGGACAGTATGACGCGGCGCTCGACACGCTCGAGCACGGCGCGGCTTATATGCGCGCCGATGAGCAGGTCTGGCAGCAGCTGTTTGACCTGTACGAAACCATGCTTGACCCGGTGGGCAACATGGACGCGCTGCCGCTGCTCGGCCAGCCCGACCGCTATACCGCCCGCATGAAGGCGGGGTACGATAAGCTGTGCGCGGTAAACGCCCAGCAGCTTGACAACGTCAATCTGACCGCGCGCAACAACACCTTCCTCGGTAAGCTGCTCAAGGTATACGCGCTGTCCGGCGAAGAGCTGAACACCCAGCTTGCGGTGTTCTCGGGTATGGTGGCCGATACGGCCTATGCGCCCGACGTAAACGCTGACGGCGCGCCCGACTACGCGACTACCCTCGCGGGCGAGGTGACATGGCACGGCGATGGTTCGTTTACCGCCGTGACGGACAGCGTGGTCGTGCTTGACCTGACGGTGAAAAACGAGGGCGATTATGTGCTCTCGGTCACGGCGAGCGACCTTGCCGGCGTTTCCGCCGCGATAGACGGCGAGGCCGTGCCGCTGGACGCGGCGGGGCGCAGCCAGCCCATCGAGGAGTGGGGCGGCGGCAGCGACGCCGTCATCACCATTACCGTGCCCGCGGGCGTGACGGTGTCACACATCGGCTACGCCAAGGGCTAGCCCTCTCTCGGCGAAGCATACAACAACCGGGCTTTAGGCGGCGTGTACGTTTGGCACGCCGCCTAAATATTTCACGCAATATTACACCTGTGTTACGGAATCGGTCTTTGCCTTGACGGAAAAACAAAGCCGTGTTATGATTGAAACCGTAAAAAGGGCACTGCCCGAAAATCAAAAGGAGGAAAACACCCCATGAAGAATCTCAAGAAGGTTCTTGCACTGGTACTGGCGTTCGCTTGCGCGTTCACCATGTTTGCCGGTGCAGCATTCACGGATGCGGCGGACATCAAGACCGCTGACGCCGTGGATACTCTGGTTGCGCTGGGCGTTCTCGAGGGCTATCCCGATGGCTCTTTCCGTCCCGACGCTACCGTAACTCGTGCGGAGATGGCGAAGATGATCTACACCATCCGCACCGGCAAGTCCGACGCTTCGGCTTACAACGAGGACAAGACCACCTTTACCGACATCAACGGCCACTGGGCGCGCGGCTACATCAAGTACTGCCAGTCCCTGGGCATCATCGCCGGTAAGTCTGCTACCAAGTTTGACCCCGATGCTACTGTTACCACCCAGGAAGCTGCTAAGATGCTGCTCGTAACCCTCGGTTACAATGCAGAGCGCGCTGGTCTGGTTGGCGCTACTTGGGGCCAGAAGACCATCGCTCTGGCTGACGAGCACGGCCTGCTGAAGGACGTTACCAGCGGTACCACCGGCCCCGCTCCGCGTCAGTTCGCGGCGCAGCTGATGTACAACACCATCTTTGCGACCACCGTTGCTCTGCGTGATGGCGAGTACACCAAGTACGGCTACGACAACAGCCAGAATCCGACCGTTGGCGAGAAGTTCATGGACCTGCGCAAGGTTGACGCTGGCCAGCTGTACTCCGTAACCAAGGTTGACGGCAAGGATTACTACAGCATCAAGACCAGCAAGGGCGAGTTCAACAAGGTTCCGCTTGATATGTCCAGCCTGATCGGTCAGGAAATCAAGGTTCTGCAGAAGGCCGGCAACAACACCGACAAGAACTCTGTTTACGGCGTTTACGCATCTGAGGACTCCAAGGTTCTGGCGACCGGCTATGTTGGCCAGCTCGACTCTGTTAACGGCAGCACTGATAAGATCAAGCTGGCCGGCACCGAGTACAAGCTCAACGGCACCACCGCCACCAACATGATCTACACCGTTAACAAGGATTCCAGCGCGGTTGCGCTGCAGAATCTGGCGGGTCTGGTAACTAACGTGAGCGGCGTTGCCCGCACCCGCAACAACGCAGCGGCTCCGATCAAGCTGATCGACAACAACGGCGACGGCAAGGCTGATACCGCGGTTTACACCCCGGTTAAGATTGGCAAGGTGACCTCTGTTACCACCACTTCCGTTACCATCGACAATGGCGTTGGCACCAAGAAGTTCGCGGACGACACCATCTATGACGGTATCGCCAAGAACGACTACGTTTGCGTTGTCGACAGCGCTAACGTTGCCGAGGGCGGCTCTCACGTTACCAAGCTGGACGTAATCAACGCTAAGGTTGACGGCGAGCGCACCGGCGAGGCACGTGTTGATGGCACCTGGTACAAGCTGGCCTATGTGAATGGCAGCTATGTCTCTGCTCAGACCAACACCACCTATGACCTGGTCATCGTTGGCAACACCATCCTGTTCGCTGAGGAGACTCAGGCGAGCGTGCAGAACATCGCGTTTGTCGCTGAGATGAAGGGTGATGCTGAGAACCCGACGCTGGGCGGCGACAAAAACGTAACTCAGAAGGCTCGTCTGTATCTGGCTGACGGCACCGACCTCGGCGAGATCAAGGTATCCAAGGTTGCCGGCTCCAAGTTCAGCGTAGGTCTGAATGCGAATGACTACAACGGCAAGATGGTCACCTACACCAAGCTGAGCGACGGCACCTACGACATCAAGAAGGTAGGCACCGGCAATCTGGCTGGCAACGACAGCTATGTGGACGCTGGCACGGATCGCGATCCGAGCACTTCCATCAACAGCGTTTACTACGACTCCAAGATCAACGGCGTTTCCATCAACGAGGATGCTGTTGTCTTCGTTAAGACCGGCAAGGAGACCAAGATTCTGACCGGCAAGCAGGTCAAGGATTGGAGCAAGTCTGTTGCGCTCAACTTCACTGGCTCTTACCTGACCAAGGCCTCCAACGGCATTGACTACATCAAGGTAGCCGCTCTGGTAACCACTGATAATGACAATGTTCCGGGCTCTAAGGACACCCTGTACGCTTACGCGACCAAGAACGAGTACACCGCTACCGTTGACGGCGAGAGCAAGGCTGCTATCGACGTTTGGAACGGCACCGAGGTTGTTACCCTGTATGTTGATGCTACCTCGACTGGCGCTTCGGTCAAGTCCGGCGATCTGGTTTCCTACAAGGTGAACGGCAAGTTCATCGATACCGTTTCGACCACTTCCTTCGAGGCTTCTGTGCTTGGCTTCGACGGCAAGGCTGAGGGCGAGATCAAGGTTCAGGATAAGGATGGCAAGACGACCAATACCTACACCCTGTCCAAGGACGTTGTCGTTCTGACGGTTGATGACAAGAACAACAACGGCGTTGCTGGCGCTTCCATCGGCAGCATCGTTGAGGCTGGCTACAATGCCGCTGGCACTGCCCGCATCCCGAACATCATGTTCCGTCTGGGCACTGGCGACGATGCCAACAAGGTTGTTGCGATTGTTATCGATTCCGAGAACAATCAGCTGGCCTAAATCATCCGCAAAACCATATCCGGTTTCGGATATGGGAAAACCCCCGGACATTTGTCCGGGGGTTTTTTGCGCTACACAATGGCTACATAGTGGTAGGTATAGGCAGGGGCATTGGTTTGCAGGTTGTAGGTGTTGCCGCCATTGGTAACGGTAAAACCGTTAGGCACGATTTCGACCGCGTTATATGTATCGTTGTACACTGTAAGCGGCGCGCCGGTAACCGCAAGCCCCCCATAAATTCTGCTATTGTGATAAACCATGCCAAATGATGTGCAGACAAACACCATTTTTGGCGTTTTGGCAAGGTAAATGAAGCGGTTTTGCGTGCCGTCGCCCTTGTAAGTGCCAACGCATACCTCGCACTTGGCGTTGGTCAGGTTGAGTATCTGGCTGTTCATCGCGGCGTCGGCTGATTGGCGGGCGGCGGCCTCGGCGGCATCGGCTGATTGGCGGGCAGTGGCTTCGGCGGTGTCGGTCTGCGTGCGGGCGGCGGTTTCGTTTGCGGCGGCAGTCTCGATGGCGGTCAGGCGGTCGCGCACGTCCTGCGCGAGCTTATCACCCGTGACAGAGCCGCTCGGTATGCTGCCCAGCACGGCCGCGCTGACCTGCTTCTGCACGTTTTCGACCGCTGCCTGCACTGTGCCGGCAGGCACGCCCGCCGAGGGCGTAAAGCCAAGGTTTGCCGCCGCGTCCGCTTGCGCGAAGGCATCGCAAAGGTTGTTGTGCGCCTGCCGCAGCTGCTCGGGCGAGGAGTCGAAATACCGCTTCAGCTCGCCGGGCGTCATTTTGGGTTGGTCGGGCAGGTTGATGATCTGCTTGTCAAAGGCTGTGAGCTTATGCTCGCTGAATCCCATGAAAACCTCCTTTTTGTCACCGTGGGGCGGCGTGCGCGTCTCCGCTGACCCGTGCGGATACGCGCGCTGTGTGGCCGCGCCCGTTTTTTCATCAAACGGGAAAGGTAAGCGAATATTAGAATAGCGCAAACGCAAAAAAACGCAAGGGCAAATATTTGCCCTTGCGTTTTTGGTAAAAAGCTGCTGTCAGCCGCCTATTTTGCTATTTTGCGCGGATTGGCCTTGGAATAAAACGTGCCGGGCGGCATGCGGCAGGCCATGGCCGCCTGCTTGAGTGTCAGCTCCTTGTTGCGCCATGCCCGGCATACTGCGTAGAAATTCTCCGGCAGCGGCCGGGGCGGGCGGCCAAACCGTATGCCCCGCGCTTTTGCCGCCTCGATGCCCTCGGCCTGCCGCTGGCGGATGCTCATGCGCTCATTCTCGGCAACGAAGGACAGGACTTGCAGCACGATATCGCTCAGAAACGCGCCCATCAGATCCTTGCCGCGCCGGGTGTCCAGCAGCGGCATATCAATCACGACGATGTCAACGCCCTTATCTCGGGTCAAAATGCGCCACTGGTCGAGTATTTCGGCGTAGTTGCGCCCCAAGCGGTCAATGCTTTTGATGTATAGCACATCGTCCTTTTTGAGCTTGCGCACCAGTTGGCAGTATTGCGGGCGCTCAAAATCCTTGCCTGACTGCTTGTCCATAAAAATATTCTGGCGCGGCACGGGCAGCGCGCGTAGCGCAAGTAGCTGCCGCTCCTCGTTTTGCTCCCTCGTGCTGACGCGGACATAGCCATAGTTGTTCATTTCTTTACCTCTCTCTGTCGTTAATGGTTTCCTGATAACCGTAACACAGAGGGGCGGCAGTCGCCAAGAATGGTTAACTATTGGGCATGTATTATTTTAGTATAATAATATTTTTATTCCATTTTATTATCTAATATGATATACTATGTATGCAAATAGCAGTTGCTGGAAACCAAGCGATAAAATGAAAATCCACGCAATGCTTGCGCAAATCGAAGGCTGTAAATGGGAGAGGCGGCAGATGAGCGCTTCTGCGGGCACGTCAGTCCGGGGTGACACCTGTCGGCCGTTCATGCGAGCAGCTTTCGCAGCAGGATGGAAAAAGACGCGGCCGGCTGCTGCGCCTTTAACCGTAATTTTATTGTAGGAGGATGACATCATGTATTACAGGCGCGGTATCAGCGCGCTGCTGGCAGCATCATTGCTTCTGACGACCCCCGTGACTGCGTTGGCAGCAGGGCCACAGCAGCAAACATCGGTTAGAGGTGGTATTTCAGCCACAGTGCGTATCGACTATGCACAAAGCCTTGCCGCATTGGGTAAGCACAAGGTGCAGGCCGAGCTGCTGCAAGGCGGAAACAGTCTGGGCATCGTGCCGCTGGATAGCCAGCAGGAGACCCAGCTCAGTGGAGGATATCCCGTGGCGGTCGCGCTGCGCAATGCGGATGGCGGTGACTTGGGGGGCGGCGTATGGCCGGGGTATATTGATTTGAAGGTTGCTCAGCTGCCGCAGGGAACCTACACGCTGCGCTTCACGGGAGAGGGCTACTGTACTTATGAGCAGCAGATCGAGCTAAGCGGCTACGCGCAGCATGTTATTTTGGGCACGGGCGACCAGACCTTCACACTCGGTGATGTCAACGGCGACAATCAAGTGGATGAGGCTGACCGAACCGCGCTCTCGGCTGCACTGGGCAGCACGGATGACCGCTATGACCTGAACGGCGACGGCGTGGTCGATATCATTGATTTGTCATACATCGGGCGCCATTTGAAGGCCGAGGGTGAAGCGCAGGTGCTTGATACCGCGCTGCTGGCACCGCCGCTCCAAGCGGAAGAAATGGATCGCGCGCTGACCGCGGCTGGGATTGAGGTGGTAAGCGCCGCAAACGATCAGGCGGCTTCGCTTGCTGATGTGATCGCGCAGAATCAGCCGGTCGTTGTGCGGTCGAGCGCGGATAAAATTGATCTGCCGATCGCGTTCAGCGGTTCGGTCGAGATGCAGCAGCTGGAGCTGGCCACGCCCGTGGGCGCGGGCGAGATCGCTTCGGGCGAGGTGACTGTTGCATATGAGGATGGCAGCACCGAGACGATCGCCTTCGACCAAAATATGCCCGAGGGCTTGCATGCCACCGGCCGCACACCGGGCGTCAGCGTGGTCAAGATTGATTTGGGCAAACGTGTACCGGTCAAGAAGATCACCATTTCGGTCAATATGACAGAGTCCGGCTATGTCGCAATCGAATCCATCCAATTCCTCAAGGATATCGTGCCTGAAAATCCGGTGCAGCTCTATAATCGGGTGCGCGGCCTGCAGGCTGTGGAGGGTGACGAGAAAGTAACGCTTAAGTGGGGTGAATTGCCCAATGTAAGCGGTTATAAGGTTGAGTACTGGGAGGACGGCAGCGCGGATAAGCAGGAGCGTACGGTTGCTGTTTCCACAGCAGAAATCACGGGGCTGGAAAACCTTACGCAGTATTTCTTTACCGTGACCCCGGTTGACGGCAGCTGGCAGGGTATGCCCTCCGATCCCATCTCGGCTACGCCGCGTCCCGCATCTGCGCCGCCCGCGCCGGATATGCTGGTGATCACCGAGCAGGATGCTTCGCTGGCCTTGTCGTGGAAAAAAACCGAGGGTGCGACCTATTACGAGATTTACTATGCCGAGCAGGGCAGCACGAGCTTTACACAGTTCGGTCAGCAGCAAGCCGGAACGAGTGCAGTGATCACCGGCCTTGTGGGTGGTACGACCTATCAAGTCTATGTTGTTGCAGGCAACGATATCGGCAAGAGCGCGCCGTCAAAGATATCGACCGGTACGCCCAAGGTGGTGCTGTATGAGCGCCCGGCAGGCATTCCGGCCCGTGGTGTCCTCGACCACACAGTGATCGACAGCATCAGACTGGAAGTTCCCAACAGCTATTCCGGGCGTGAGCACGCGGGCACAGGCTTCCAGCCTGCTTGGATGGCTGACGGAGACTATTCGACCCATTGGACGAGCCAGTCCTACGGGGACGGCAACTTTACACTCAGCAAGAAGGTCATTGCCACCTTTAAGGAGCCGCAGGATCTGAGCAGCGTGATTTGGGTGCCGCGGCTGGATGGCAGCTACCGCAGCAACCTGCGCGTGTACACCGTGACCGTGTGGCGCGAGGGTGACGATCTGAACGGCGCAGGCACCATGCTGGTACCTGACCCGGCGCGCGGCGGCAGCAGCAGCGCGGTGACATGGAAGAGCGTCAAGGGCAATCCGTCTGCAACCGGTTTTGCCGTGCTGCCCTTCGAGCCGGTGACCGGTGTCACCCAGATCGCGGTTACGATCGAGCAGGTGGGTTATTCTGCGGTCAGCCTGTCCGAGCTGTTATTCCTGCAATACGATCCGGCCAATGATTTGCAGGCGCAGATCGACGCGCTGTTTGCCGATGGGCTGCACACGACGCTGGCTGCCGGTGTCAATGAAGCGCAGATCGACGCGCTCGAGGCGCGTCTGAACAGCGACGAGAGGGAGTATTATCTCTATCCCACTGTGATGGCTGATGAACTGGCGCTTGCGCGTGAGCTGCTTACCGGTCAGAGCAGCGGCGTGCTGCTCGATGGCATTGCTTCGCGCAGTACAGCCGCCGATCAGCAAAAGTACGGCCAGAGCGGCAGTGATTTGCAGCCGCTGGGCGTGGCAGCCAAGGCGGGCGATCAGGTGGTCGTCTACGTCTCGGGTATCCCGGACGGCGAGCGCGTCATGGCCTACGCGACGCAGTATAATGCGGAGGCTTCCGCATGGAAGGCTGAACTGGGCAGGCTGGAAAACGGACGGAATGTTCTGACCGTGCCGCGTATTGGCGGCCAGAATACACCGCGCGGCGGCAGCCTGTACCTGAGCTACGACGGAGCAGCGCCCGAGGGCATCAAGCTGCATGTGCGCGGTGCGACCGACATCCCGGTGCTTGAGCTAGGCGGCTGGTATAAGATGCACGAGGATGCGCGCCGTGCGGCAATCAACGCTTATGTGGACGAACTGGCCGCTTATACGGCCAAGATCGGCGCAAATGGCCGTGAGACCAACTGTCTGAACGTTACCGAGATCTCGATGCCGACGGTACTGCTGTCCATCCCGGCTACCTCGGTGCAGGATAACAGCGGTCAAACCAGCGCAGAGCGCGTCGAGACGCTGTACCAGAACACACTGGCGTGGGAGCAGCTCATGCACATCGCAAACACCACGCAGGGCATTGACAATACGCTCGAAAAGGGCGATATGCAGAGCCGTCAGAACGTGCGGTATATGCAAATGTTTGCCGGAGCGTTCATGTACGCTGCGGGCAGCCATATCGGCATTGGCTTTGGCTCGTGCGGCGGCATGGTTGTCGGCAAGCCGGTCGAAACAATGGAGGCTGGTGCGACGGCCAACCGGCTGTTTGGTTGGGGTATCGCGCACGAGGTCGGCCACAACATGGATAAGCTTGGTAAGGCTGAAATCACCAACAACCTGTACGCGCTGATGATCCAGACCTACGATGGACAGCAGAACACGCTGCCCTCTCGTTTGGAAAGTGGCTACGACCAGATTTTCACGCGCGTGGCTGAGGCGCAGCCGGGCATGTCCAACAATGTATTTGTACAGCTTGGTCTGTACTGGCAGCTGCATTTGGCCTATGATGAAGCAGACAAGCCGCTTGACTTCTATAACCGCTTCTTCAAGCTCTGGAAGTCGGGCGCGGTGACTGCTGAGTCAAGCGACGACCGCTTCGCGCTTGTCGCGGCGGAGACGGCAGATGCAGACCTGACCGAATTCCTGACCCGCTGGGGTATGCGGCTGAGCGAGGAGACCAAGCAAAAGCTTGCCGCGTACCCTGCAGAGTCTCGTGCCATCTGGTATTTGAACGACCAGAGCCGCCGGGATCGTCTGGCGAACGTGCAGCCGGCCTCCGGCAGCCTGACGGCCGACGCCGTACTGACCGGCGATAATCAGATCGAAGTGACCATTGCACCGAGCATCACAGGCAATGTGCAGGGCTATGAGATCCGCCGGGGTGGCAAATCCATTGCGTTTACAAGCGAGACTACCTATACAGACGTGATTTCCTCGGCCAACCACCGCACCTACACATATGAGGTCGTGGCCTATGACACGCTGGGCAACCAGATTGCAAGCGCCGATACAGCCGAGGTGCGCGTGGCCTATGATAAGACCGTGCCTGCCGACACCTACACGCTGACGCGCGAGGGCACGACCGTTACGCTGACGTTGCAGGAGGAAACTGCGGTTTCCGGCATTAGGCTGAGCGGGGTCGACCGTCCCACAAGCGGCGACTTTACCGTTACCGTGACCGACGGCGAGGGTGTAGAGCACACCGCACGCGCAGGTGCATTCGATCAGGGCAATCAGGCGGTTGATGACCAAGACAGCTACCTGACCTACTTTAACAAGCCGGGTACGACCAGCGTGGATACGCGCATCTGGACATATGACGCTAAGGTTGTAACAATCACCGGTGTACCGGAGAGCATGGAGGCTAGTGCCATTGCGCTCATCAGCTACGCGGGAGATGACGTTGCGCTGCTGGAGGAGGGCGGTGTTGGCCGCCTGTCCGCAGAGTATCGCTACGGCGATGGGGCCGATGATGTCATTCCGGCAGGCACGCTCATCATCACGGGCACCTATCGCGGTGATCCGGTTTACGGCACGATAAAGGTCAAGGGCGACTTCACGAAGACATCGGTCGATGGCGAAACCACGAGTGAGCAGCGCTACCTTGACGGTTATACCCTGCTGTTGGCCGAGATACCGGAGGATCAGCAGGTAAGCGATATCAGCGACGGCCTCTTCATCTTTGTGCCGAACGTACAACATGAGGCCGAGCTGCAGGGAGAGACTC
This sequence comes from Agathobaculum sp., assembly GCF_022775115.1. Classification (GTDB taxonomy): domain Bacteria; phylum Bacillota; class Clostridia; order Oscillospirales; family Butyricicoccaceae; genus Agathobaculum. The sequence continues at coordinate 27,908 of NZ_JALFLA010000011.1, read as the reverse complement.
ACTGTGATGGTGAGAATCTGCTGCCCAGCCGCATCAAGGCTGAGTTCTCGCGCACGGATGATCCAACGTCTCCTGACAGCCAACGTGTGACAGCCGAAACGCTCTGGACGCATACGCCGGGAGGCCACGAGCTGCCTGAGATCGTTCTGGAGGTGAGCGAATGAGCAAGCTATGCAAAAAGCTGCCCATTCTGCTGCTCGCATTATCCGTACTGTGCATGCCGCGTGCCGCGGCTGCACAGTACACACTGCGCGCACAGGTGGACGCGCAAGGCAAGGCTTCGCTTGAGTTGAGCGGCATAGCTTACTCTGTATACGCCTTGCAGCTCGAGTTAACACTGCCCGGACAGTATCAGGCGGTCACTTACACGCCGTCGGTCGCCGGGGCTTACAGCCCGGGGGCGCGCGTCACGGCGGACGGTGCACAGACACGGGTGACGATTTATCTGGATTCACAGGCGCCGATGAACGAGGGCGATACGCTGGCGGTGGGTGTGCTGTCGGCAGAACGTGCGCTCAAGCTGCCGGACACCGGCAAGCTGACCTTGCTTGGCCGTGACCTGAAGCCGCTGGCTGATGCAAATGGCACGACGGTCACGCTGTCGGGCGATTTGAGCAATTCCAATACTTCAGACAGTTCTGACGACGGCTCCAACACACAGGAAACCACCTATGGCGTGTCTGTTAGCACGGCAGCAGGCGGCACAGTAACGGCTTCGCCGGGCAATGCGCGCCCAGGCGCGACGGTCAAGCTGACAGTCAAGCCAAAACAGGGCTATCAGCTGGATACCTTGCAAGTCAAGACAAAGAGCGGTCAGACTGTGCAGGCCACGCGGCATGATGACGGCACATACAGCTTCGTGATGCCGGGGGCGGCTGTCAAGATCGAGGCAGTTTTTATCCCAGTGGATGAGACACACGCAGCTAGCCTGCCTTTTGGCGATGTTGCGCAGGATGACTGGTTCCATGACGCGGTGCGCTTTGTCTACGCGCAGGGCATGATGTCGGGCACAGATAAGGATACGTTCTCGCCCGGGGAAAAGACAACACGCGGTATGTTGGTTACGGTGCTGTACCGCCTGGAGGGCAGTCCGGAGGCCGGGGCGTCGCGCTTTACCGATGTGCCTGCTTCGATGTACTATGCGGGGTCTGTTGCATGGGCGGCAGAACACGGTATGGTTTCCGGCTACGGAAACGGGCGGTTTGGCGCGGATGATTTGATCACGCGCGAGCAGTTGGCCTCCATTCTGTTCCGTTATGCGCAGTATAAGGGGTATGATACAGCGGGTGTAGGCGAACTGAGTGCTTTTGCAGATGCGAGCGCGGTGTCGCCTTACGCGGATGAGGCTGTGCGTTGGGCAGTGGGCAGCGGCCTGATCGGCGGCAAGGGCGGCGGTATTTTGGATCCCGGCGCCGGTGCCACGCGCGCCGAGATGGCCGCAGTGCTGATGCGCTTTTGTGAGCAGCTTTCAGCATAACGGCTCCTCTGTATGGAGCGATAGACTGGAAGATATCAGTCAGATGAATAGGGCGGCCTTGCTCCTGTTTTCCAAATGCTGGATCTGCAAATATGACTTGTAGCCAAAGTATCACGTATTCCTTTTTTATCTGAATCAGAGCATTGGGATCCCCGCTGTTTCGCATTTTTAGTGCAAGATAATGGTGAAACGGGCGCGGGATCCACAATGCTTTCTTGTTAACTTCTGTGACAGTTCCACTTTTTGAATGCTATCTCCTGCTATGTAAGTAGTATAATTTTCCCGAAAAATAAAGCGATGAAATAAAGATGAAATAAAAGGTGTGTGATGTAATGATAAGCGGCAAACGAATATTGGCGGGCTTGATGGCTTCCCTCTGCATAGCGGGCGGGTGCCCCCAAGCGGCTGCAGCTGGTAGCACAGGGGCGTATAATACCGCTCTGATGGGAATTTCAGCGGGTCAGGTTGGAAATATAGAGGAATTATGCTCCGGTGCTTACTTAAAGGCCTATCAGGTGCCGGTGACCGCTTACGAATGTGTAGGCGGGGAGCAGGTAGACGAATTCAAGGTTACGCATCGGCTGCAGGATGCCTTCGACAATGACTGGATGACCTATTGGCAGGCTGCGAACAAAACAGAGGTCAGCAGCATCACTGTCACCTTTGACAAGGTCAATACGGTATCCCGAATCATCTACGGATTAAGAGAGCAGGGAAGCCATGGAGATGGCTATCCCACAGAGCTGAAGCTCGCTATATCCCAGTCGGACAGAGGAGAGGATTTTGTAACGGTGGCTGTCGGACAATCCGCAATGTCCAAAGACAAGGTTCTCTTTACCCTTGCGCATCCGGTACAGGCAAAACGCATCAGATTTATTTTTGAAAAAACCTTTGACAGCTATGAGACGCCCCATCCCGACTATGGCGGCTTTGCAGCGGCTGCTGAATTAATGTTCCTCAGGCCGGACCCGCTTTTTGATACAGTGAGCGATCTGTTTGAGGACGAAGCGGCCAAACAACTCAAGGCTCAGTATCGAGATGAGTACTTTTTGGAAGACCTCGAAAAACAGGCGGAGGGGCATGTGGTCAGGGACTATCTGGTGACCAAGATACGCCTTGCCAAACAGCTCATTACAGGAGAAATCACACCGGATGATCCGGTGGACTTTCCGATAGAAGTGATACAGAAGACAGGCCCGGATTCTGAGAATTATGTTATGCTGTTTGTCCCGGACAGGTATACGATTGATGAGCAGGATACCTTTCTCCTTCAGACAAAGCGGCTGGTCAACGAGATGATCAAAGACTGGGATATCTACAAAAGGTATGCTGACAGAATCAATATCTATGCCTTGCGGATTCCTTCCAATGAAGCAGGAGCCACAGCGCAGGAGGGGCGGTCTTTTTGGGTAGACAGCTATTTTAAGACCTATCTGGACAGCGCCGGTTATGAAATCGGAACGAATATTTTGCCTATCGGAACGGATCGGCTGTATGAGCTGGTTGAGCAGTTGGAAAAAAATTATCTGGATAAGGGCGGCAAGGTGTCCGTAGCCCATGTCGTAATAAATTCCGATCTATATGCGGGAAGAGCGACGAACATCAACAATAGGGTGCCGATCTCCATGTCTACCGCACATCTGCCATGGCTGATGGTGCATGAATTCTCCCATGCTTCGGGCATTTTGGGGGATGAATATGCATCCAGCCATACCCAAGTAGCGGATAATGTGACCAGCCAGAGCGATTCCGCGCAGGCCCCGTGGAAAGAATTTATGGGTTTCCGCGGCGTTACCCATCATAGTATCCAACAGGGCTTATACTGCGCTTCGCGGACGTGCAACATGTCTGATATGACCTCGGATTTTTGTGAGTACTGCAAGCTTCTGCTCTCAGAAAAGCTTAATAAAAACGCGGAACTGTATGTTGCCAAGCCTATTCCGACACTGGGGGATTATATATCAGACACCGGCGAAAGTGTGGAAATCACGCCCTCTAATATCCGCAGCATCAATGGACATCCGATACAATACAGAACGGTTGTCAAAAACTATGGGAATACAGAAAGACACTTGACGCTGACAATGCGTATTATTGGTACGGACGACACCATAAAATATGAGAAGTCCGGGAGCTTCACCGTGCCGGCTTCCGAGATAAAATCCTTGTCTATAACCAGCGAGAACTTAAGCGGTTTGAAGGATGGGGACAGGGTTTCGGGCTACATACTGGATGACGATACAAAGGCCGTGCTGATAGATGGCGACACCTATCTCAATAAATATGGAACTGTCACCATCAAATATCGGGTTGGCGATGAGAGCCGGAAGACAGACACTGCTTTGCCCAATGTTTCAGACTATGTGGTGTATCCGGAAGCAAACAGCGTTTATACGCTGCATCCGGCGGACATCACCGGATATCAATACATGGGTAAAAGCATTGCAGAGTCCTCGGTTGTGGTAGGAGAAAATGAAAACATTGAGGTGACCTACTATTATGCCAAGGACAAAGGGAAGGTGACCTTGCGCCTGACAGATGAAAATAACAATGTCGTCAAGCAAACGCAGCGGTATATTCAAAAGGGTCAGGCCTTTGTTCCGTCTCAATCCGATTTTCCTGCAAAGGCGGGCTACAAGCTGGTTCTGCCGAACAGCGTGGTCTTTGATGGGGTCAATGATATCGTGCTGACCTACTCCTATGAGGAGGGTGAGCCTGAGTTTACTGGGCCAGAGACGCCGATCATCTTACCGAAGGATATTATCATCGAGCAGATCACGCAGGGCAGCACGGTGGATTTGACAGACAATATCAGCAATCTGCCCACGGGCGCCGTTATCACGGTGCTTCAGACTGTCTCCAGCGATGCCATAGGCAGCTTTGTTGGCAGGGTGAGAGTCACGTTTGCCAACGGCACTTACCGGGAGGTGGAGATTCCTGTTATCGTCAGCGCGGCTGCTCCTATCGTACCGGAAAAGCCTGAAACCCCGTCCGGCGGCGGCGGTGCAGCTGGTGGCGGCGGTGCAGCTGGTGGCGGCGGTGCAGCCGGTGGCGGTGGTGCAGCCGGTGGCGGCGGTGCAGCTGGTGGCGGCGGTGCAGCCGGTGGCGGCGGTGCAGCTGGTGGCGGCGGTGCAGCCGGTGCTGACACTGGTGCTGGCGAAGCCGATGAAATAGCAGACAGCGGGGTTTCTGGTGGGGGCAGCGGCACCCATTCCTTTGGTGACGTAGCCGAGAACGACTGGTATAATGATGGCATCGCCTATGTTTATGAGCGCGGCCTGATGAACGGTACCAGCGAAACCAGCTTCGAGCCCAACGGCATAGCTACCCGTGCCGCTCTGGCAACCATTTTTTACCGTTTGGATGGCAGCCCGGAGGTAACAGGCGGGAACAACTTTACCGATGTGGCCTCCACCGCAGATACGTCTTGGTATTATAACGCGGCAACATGGGCAGAGCAGATCGGTCTCATGGGCGGTTACGCAAACGGCGCTTTTGGACCGAACGATCCGATCACCCGTGAGCAGCTGGCGTTGATCCTCTATCGCTATGCACAGTACAAAAGCGATGACGTGACCGCGACAGGCAGCATTGAGGGCTTTACTGACAAGGGCAGAGTCTCCGACTGGGCGCAGGAAGCGCTGCAATGGGCGATTGGCTCCGGCCTGATCAACGGTAAGGGCAACAATATGCTTGACCCGCAGGGTACAGCTACCCGCGCGGAAATCGCCACAGTTCTGATGAGAAGCGGGGCGTGATCCCTTAGCGCAAGCGGTCGTTAGCAACCACTGATTGGATGCCACAGGGGCGGCGAGATGAAGAATCTCGCCGCCCCTGCATCGTCTGCCAGCCACCGCGGATGGCTTGATTGATGTTGTTAGCGGGGTATTAGTATCAGAAATACCATGAAAACACAGCAAAAGCTCCCGCGCCTTGCGAAAAGGTCACGGGAGCTTTATGGTGCCGCCAGCCGGAATCGAACCGGCACGGTTTTAAGGCCGGGGGATTTTAAGTTCTATCTAACATCCTTTATTGTACTTTACACCATCCCCCTACAGATTATTTGTGCTTATTTCATTTATTTTCAGCACTTTTTCAAAAATTTCTTTTTGCGGGTAATTGCTAATTTGTTGGCAAATTGTTGGCAACCCTAATTATCACTGCGACACTTCTTATTGATTTACTCAACCATCAATGCAAATCGATAATCATGGAAAGGATGTTTTCAGGGATGACAACATTTTCAATTTTGAATATCAAAGGTGGCACAGGTAAAACCACCACGACCTATAATTTAGGGGCGGCAATCGCCGGAAGCGGGAAACGAGTGCTTCTCGTCGACAATGACAGCCAAGCCTCTCTTACCAAAGCCATGGGCCTCGTCCCTTCCGATTATAAAATATCGCTTGCCACGCTAATGTGTCAGGCAATCGACAGTCCCGAACTACTCGAAGATGCTATCGTACAAGCGATTCAGCATCGGGACAAGCTCGATCTGCTTCCCGCTAATCAAAAGCTGAGTGGCATCGCGACACGCTTATCCGTCATGCAAGCTACTGCTTCCATGTTCAGTGAAAAGGACGATATCCAGCCGGTCTATGTGCTGAAAACCATCGTAGACATGCTACGTCCGATGTACGATTACATATTGATCGATTGCAGTCCGCATCCCGATTTGCAAATGATCAATGCGTTGGCGGCATCAGACGAAGTTATCATTCCGGTGCAGGCGCATTATCTGGACGCAGAGGGGCTTCCGGACACTCTGGAACTGGTGCGCCGGGTACGAGCAACCTATCAGCCAACCCTTTCTGTGCGTGGCCTTCTTCTTACCATGTACAAAGGGCGCACGCTGCTTGCAAAAGCCGTCAAGGAGCAGATTGAAGCGAACTACGGCACAAGTATTCATGTTTTTTCGCACCCAATTGATTATTCAATTCGTGTGGCAGAGCACGCGGCCTATGGAGAGAGTCTGCTGGAGTATGCACCAGACTGTCCCGCTGCGAAATCTTATGCTGTGATGGCAGAGGAAGTGATGGCGCATGAGTAAACCGACCATTGCCGCCACATTGAGGCGGCGTGCGGAAGCGGTGTCCCCGGCGGAGCCGTCTGCTGTGACACAAAGCGCGGAAGATCAGGCGTATGAAGTGTTATTTGGTGGAAAGCTGGTGCCTGCAGGTGGAAAGCGAACAGCCCAATTGCCGATTGATCGATTGTCTCCATTTCGAACCGCCAACATTGGCTTTAAGCCGTATAGCGAAGATAATCTGCGCGCCTTAGCGGACGATATCGCAGCGAACGGATTGCTGGAAGCCATTAAAGTACGCCCGCTCAATAATGGATACGAAATCCTAAGCGGGCACAACCGCGTGGCAGCCTGCAAATTGCTCGGCTGGGCAGAGATTCCGGCCGATGTAGAACCCGTCGATGACGACCGCGCCATTGTGATCGCGACGGTGACCAATTTGCAGAGGCGACAAGGGTTATTGCCGAGCGAACGAGGTTGGGCATACCGAGCGCTGTTGGAGGTGCATAAGCATCAGGGAAAGCGAAGTGATTTGTTTGAAACTACTTCGGTTGAAACTCAACCAAGGTTGACTTCACGAGAAACAGTAGCTTGCTTCTTTGGCGTGAAACCGCATGATATTCAGCGCGATGTCCGAATCACCTACCTGATCAGGTCCCTACTTGATGCCGTGGATGAACGACGACTCAACCTGATATGCGGCGTTACGATTTCGTATTACGATGAAGAAACGCAAAAACTGTTTTTGGAGCGGCTGAAAACAGAAGATTGGCAGCTGACCGTCGCCACAATGCAGCGTATTAAGAAAGCATGTCCGCCGCCGCATGTGTCAGCAGCTGTCCTCGGGAAAGCATGGAACCTAATTGACGCAGAAAGGCTGCAGCATAGCACACCAAAAACGATCTCGTTTAATCGCAAGAAATTTGCGCCGTATCTGAGTAAAATCAGCAGCGATCAGGAACTTGAAGATCTGTTCTTAGAGTTTCTGAAAGCCAAGTATTCATAATATTATTAAAAGTTAAGGGATTATGTGATGGCTATCTTCACGTAGTCCCTTTTCTGTTTGTCAAAAATGAAGGAGTATCAAAATGTATCTGTTCATTCATAGGCAGCGCCCACCGCCTACAGAAGATTGTGCTGCCATCCCCAAATCCAATTTCTTGTTTCCTTCACTTTATTGAATAGGGGCCGTCGGTGCTTCCAACGGCCTCTATTTCAAAATCACAACATTTCGGTTTGAAATAATTGTTTGACAATGTACTTGGGCTGCGTTATTGTGAAGATACCAAGAAGAAAGTGGGTGATCCAAATGAAACGTATCTTTGCAGTAGTCCTATGCAGCGCAGTAATGATATGCACGGCATTTGCTGCATCTGTTCCTGCGAATCCAACGCGAGAGATTGGGCAGGAAGTGTATGTAAATGATACGCGTGTTTACCCTACTGCATACAACATTTCCGGCAACAATTATTTCAAGCTCCGCGATATCGGGAAGTTAGCCGGCTTTGGCGTGGACTGGGACGGCGAAACGCAGACCGTAGAACTCAGCTCGCAGAGGATTCCTATTGATCTGGCTGGGATCTCGGATACATCTGTATCAGGAGCTGCCGCCAAAAGAAGCACCCAGCGGTTTGCGCTGGATGGATACTACATCAATGTTACTGCTTATCTGATTGGCGGCAATAACTACGTCAGACTCCGCGACATTGCCTTGCAGATTAACTTCTGCGTGGAATACGAAGAAGCGAACCGTCGGGTTAACATTTATCCCGGTCTGTTTTATGGCGAAGAGCCAAACGACGGCGCGGATACGCCAAACGGCAGCACAGTCGTCACCGATGAGATGCTGCGAGCATGGGAACTCGAAATGGTGGATCGAATCAATGAGAAACGGAGTAACCTTGGAGTCGCGGCACTGCAAGTGGATGATGACCTGATGTGGAGTGCACGTTTTTGGGCTGAGCATCTGACTACCGAATTTCGCCATGCTTCTTATGGCGAAATATTTGAGTTGGCAACCAGTCAAAATATTAAAGTAAGGCCAGATATTGAGGAAATCATCAACGGTGAAAACATCACTGGTGCAGGCCGGCTTACCGGCATTGGGCTCGATCCACTAACGATAAGCATGAATAACTTCATGAATTCGGAAGGACATCGCAATACGATATTGAATGATGAATGGACACGTGTTGGTGTAGGGTTTGCACTGGCGGAGGATGGCAACATATACTGTTGTCAACATTTTGGACGATAAAGTTATAGTACACAAAGTGAAGCGGACTGGAATAAAACCAGCCCGCTTTTCTAATTTCATCGAACCGTCTTTCTGCCCTGAAAGACGGTTTTTTTGAAGGGAGGATTTTCATGATCAAAGGCATCACCAAACGGGTAGCAGCTGGCATGCTGTCTGCCCTCACCATGGTCTCTGGCATACCGCTTTCGCAGGCACTGTACACCGGTCCCATTGCTCGCGCAGCAGAAGATGATGTTGCATCGGCAATTGTCATTGAGGTCGGAGATACCTACAATGTTGCGGATCGAGGCGTTCGTAAAGCATGGTTCCAGCAGAACGGAGCGCCCCGTAATGTGTGGCCGATGTTTACGACAGCCTCGGACGGCACAGAGATCCGTGCTTATTGCGCTGACCATTCCAAAACCAACCCCGGAACCGGAGGAATGACCTATACCGTGACCGGTCGCGTCAGCGATATGCATGTCTATGGCGTTGCGGTGCGCAGTGACTCACGCACGACGCTCGATGAATTTATCTCATTTGCGGGCAATCCAATCACCAAAGAAAACTTTACTGAGGATATGTACTTTAGCGCCAGTCAAGCTGCAATCTGGGCAGCGCTGGGCGAAGTGCAGATCGCTGCCAATAGTAATTTCGGTGTAAATTATGTCAGTTCCACATCGCTTGGTTACAAGATCGCTTTCCTTGAGCATGACCGGGTTGGTGCAGCCATGCTTTTTCCCGGTGGGGCAATAATAATAGTGATATTCCTTGCCCTTGACCCGGTTTGTTTTTCGCGTCATGCGGTTCCCACAGCACCCGCAGATCAAGACACCGGAAAACAGATACACTGTATCTCGCTTGGGAGAAGTCCGGGTATCCAGTCTGCGGATACGCTGGACCAGCTCAAAATCCTGCTTGGCAATCAGCGGCTCATGGGTGTCAGGGACGCGAATCCATTCAGAGGATGGCCGCTGCTCCATCTGCTTGATTTTGTAGTGTGGGGAGCCTTGCTTGCCCTGTACCAATGTGCCGATGTAGGTTTCATCCTGCAAAATGCGGATGATTGTTGTAGCAGACCACTTGCAATCCTCTTTGTCGGCATAGCCATGTTTGGCATAGGGAAAACCATTGTTTTTCTTATAGGCCAGGGGGGAGAGAATGCCCATTTCGTTCAGCACGGTGGCGATCCGCAGGGCGCTTGTCCCGTCCAGGCGCATACGGAAGATGTCCCGGACAACACGGGAAGCATACGGGTCAGGTACAAGCAGGTTTTTGTTTTCCTCGGACTTCATATAGCCGTAAACAGGAAAGGCTCCAACAAAATCTCCGTTACGGCGCTTTATATCCAAAGAGGTACGGGTCTTGATGGAAATATCCCGGCAGTAGGCTTCGTTCATAATGTTTTTGACGGATACGGTCAGATCGTCACCGCTGCCTTCATGGGCGGTGTCGATGTTATCCGTGATGGCAATAAAACGGACCCCATAAGTGGGGAATACCCGACGCAGGTAGCGTCCGGTTTCGATGTACTCTCGTCCCAGGCGGGAGAGGTCCTTTACAATGACGCAGTTGATCTTGCCATCGGTGATGTCCTGCATCATTTCCTTAAACGCCGGACGGTCAAAAATAATACCGCTGTAACCATCGTCGATTTTTTCGGATACGATTTGGATGTCCGGGTTTCGTTCAATGAAGTTCTCAATCAGCTTCCGCTGGTTGGTAACGCTGTCGCTCTCGCTGGAGCGATCATCTGTGTAAGACAGACGAATGTAAGCTGTTGCCTGATATTTTGGCATGAAAAAGCACTCCTTTCCTCCCGGAAGCTCCCGCAAGAAAAGAGTGGATTTCGAGGTTTTCAGTTTTCATCCTTTTCCATACACATCGTAGCACGCTTTTGGAAAAAGAGCGAGGATGTCGATTACCTTAAAATCCCTTGCAGGCATTCCTCCAATGTGACCCCATTGCTGGCAAATGCGGCGTTTACCACAAACTCGCCGCAGCGAAAGCGATAGGGGTTTTTGATCTGGTGAAGAAAGGCCGCGATCCGTTCCTCCTTGGGGAGGTCTTTGTCTACCGTGACTTCACGGATGTCAACCAATTCATCGGTTGTCGTTTGTGGACAGCATTGCGTCAACTGGTTCATAAGGGTTCTCCTTTCTTTGAAGTCGGTTTCAAAATCACATGAATGCGCTGGCAACCGAAGCTGCCAGCGCATGGTATCTGACTTTGAAAAGAAAGGGCTGCACCCAAATGATGACTTGTTGTTGCTAACAGCAAATGGACGCAGCCTTTCAGATTATATCCGTTGCTTTCGTCACATTTGCCACGCGCCCCTGACGATAGGGACATTCCTGGTCTCCGCTGGCGCGGCTGTCATAACTCCGCAGCGTCGTTTTTCTCGTGCGCCGCAGGGTTCCCCCCAAGTCTTTAGGAGGCCGTGAGGAAGTATCTTTAAGCCCCCATGCAGTCACCGCGCCCTGAAGTGCCACCTCCAGGTTCCAGGCTTGCGTTGATCGCTCAGGACAGCCTTGTTCATCACCTCCTTGGCTTGTCCTTCTTGGCGGCGCGCCTGATCCGCTCGTACATGGGATATGTACCAGAAATGCCGTCTATTCAGTTATCAATGTTCCAATGAAGGCAAAAGTTGTCCTTCTAATAACACTGACAAAAATGGCATTATTCGGACGCTTGAGAAAAAACTTTTGCCAGTTTTTTTAAGCCAAGATGGATACTGTCACGCACACGGCGCGGGTCAACGCCTTCGGCCTGGGCAATTTCCTTCACGCTAATATCCAAGTAGAACCGAGCATAGATCCGTTTGGCCTGCTTGTCCGGCAGTTCCATCACCGCAGCGTAGAGCTGATCGCGCAGCTGTTTTTCCTCTAGGACTTCTTCCGGGGTCGGAGAACGATGTACAACAGCGTCCTCAATACCATTGTTGCAGTCCAGAGAGTATTGCGCCTTGTAGCGATACATCTGACGCTCATGTGCGGCTTCCGCTCGTTTATCGGACAGGAACACCGCCTGTACCTCATCTGTCACTTCCAAAAATGTGTCCGTCTTATACATATCGGGATACAGCTCCCGAAGATTGATTTTCTGCATTATGTACCTCCATTTCGATTCACAGGTCCGGTTGACAGGTGAACCGAATGAAGGCGGTGCGCGGCACCGTGGGAAAATATCAAATTCAAGAAGTTTTAGCGTGCCTAAAAGAAAAACAAAAGCGCCTGTGTGACAAACTGACACACAGGCGCAATGGATATTGATTGCCGCTATTTTACAACATTTTTCGCAACTATCCGCAAACCATATTGGAGGAATTAACTGGATTTTTTTAACGCTTGAATCAATTTTTCGAGTATCTTCATCGTAAAAACTCCTTATCCTGTTACGGCATTGCTTCTTCACTCCTTAAACATCAAAATATCTTTATTGATGTCATTTTATCTTAAAAACCGCAAAAAGATTGTCAAAATCAGGCTGAAACACATCGAAATTTTAGAGGAATCTATTTATGTCATAACGATTGTAATTAACGGGCCGTAAAAAATAGTTTGCAAAAGAATATAAAAAGATCAGCACTCAAAAGAAGCATAATAGCTCCTTTTGAGCGCTGATCTTTTGCGTAAATCGCTCAATAAAAACAATCTATCTATAAAAGGCGAATCAGCTTATTGGCGATACACGAGATACATATTTTATATTTCTTTTACCACTTTGTTGAAGATTAAATGTGTGAAAATATCATCAACTTGTTTTGCAATTTCAGTAGACTTCACGAGTGTTCCTAACTCTATGTTTCCTTCTTGACCGTGATATGATAAGTTGGCAGAAGTGATCAATGTTTTTTCTTGATCCACTGAAATCACTTTGGCGTGTAATGCGGCCATGGAATCGCGTCCACCAGGGAAATCATATATATGAAGGAATCGCCCTTTGTATCGGCAAAGTTTGTCAAAACTTTTCTGGGCACCAATATTATTTACAAAGAACTTGATATAGATGCCTTTTTGACTTTTTTCTATAAGCACATCAAGAAGATCGGCAAAATACCCTGACAATGAGTACCCTGTAATCAAAATATTTCGCTCAGCACCCTGGATCAGACTTTCTACCGTGTTTTTTGTGGATTTTGCCTTTACCGCAAAAGATGGGGGGACGGTCACAACCAATGATGCATCTATGCTTGAATTCAATCCATACGCTGTTGATACCATTTTATAGATTTCTTCTGCTTGCTTCCAAGACAAAGAAGGATACCTTTTCATAATTTGTGGTATCGAGGCATCTGTTCCAGCAAGTCTATCGGTGTTTATTTGTCCCAGTAAAATATCGAGATTTATATTTCCAGTTGACATAGCTCACACACCAACTCTCTGAAGAAGGACTCTTTTTCTCGTAAGGCAATGGGTACTACCAAACCTCTATCAAGCATACGATTTCCGTTTTCGCACGCAGTTTCAGAGATCATACAGCATGAGTGACAGGCTGCACCGTTCAGGTTGTTACCAGCCGGCACATTACTCATACACTCCGGATCATTGGTGCAAAGGAGTGCTTCTTGAAAAGCATCCTTCATTAGCGGCACTAGTTTATTGATATTTCCAAGCTCCACCAGTCCGCCTAAAGAACCTTCTTTATCAGCGCTACCCGTATAAAGGAGAATACCTGTCATCTTCTCGTTAAAATATATGCGTTCTCGTATTGCAGACGAAGAATACCCAGACGCCATTGACATTTGTTTGATTAACAGGTGCGCGAATGTGTGCATAAGAACGTATATGGCATTTCTCTTTATGTTCAGAGTCCATCCTTTAGAAACGCAAAACTCCTCATAGCACTCTTCATACCTCTGTGAAAGTGCTTTGACAGAGGGTATATCAAGCCAGCGGCTCAATGCAGCTTTATTAAACTCAATAAATACACCTTCACCATTTACTTCGGCGGCTGGTAACCATTTTTCAGTTTTCCCCTTATTGAGATACACTATATTGGTCTGGGCATCCGCATCAGGATCTGGAGCATCCACACGAGTAAATCCAAGAAGAACTTTTACTTCTCGAAGGCGGGTGATTCTGATAATACGACTAAAATACGGTTTCAGATATTCTGGCAGTGAATCTTCTTCTGCCTTGAAGTGTTTCTTGTTTGAAGCATACGCTGGATCGTTGTGATGGGTGATAGCGTCATACTCCATTTGCTTGATCTCTTTGAACTCGGTAATATTACTTAATCTTCGAGTAAGGGCTTCATCAAATTCCTCACGAGAATATCTCTCTGCAAAGTATTTTTTATATGCAGCTGTGATGCCGTCATCTCCCATTACATCCTTCAGAAGTTCAATATCATGAAGATGTTCATCAATCAAATTATATAAAGGATTTACCCAAGGAGGAATAGAGATCGCACTTCTACTTACAGAGAAGTAGACATTGGATGCACCTCGCTGCGACGGAATGACTTTTTTGTCACACCTCTCATTCCTCGATCTCGGACGAAATGGGTGATGTCCCATACAATGTAAATCAGAGAAGTTATCTCCTTGAGTGGCTCCACTCATGCTACGCTTTGCCCCGCATAGCTTACACTCAACCCACATATCAGCAAGCGTAGAAGTGTTACCAGTAGAATACATTCTAAGCTGCCCTTTGCAGTTGGTCGCCCCCCGATGGACCCACCAACTCCAAGGGAAATCATCCATGTGCCCATTTTCGCAAATCGTGATAAATCGAGAAGGATAAGCAGGTTTGTGGCAATCCGGACAATTTACTCCAAATCTCAGATAACAATCCAAGTCAAAATTGTCTCTCATATCAAAAAGACGCCCGCACTTCAAGTTGGAACAAACATGAATATATGGGAAAGAAACAACCGGAACATCCCCAGAGTAAGAAGTCCGAGGCATATAGAAACAATCAACTCCAAGATACGAGGCCAGTCTACCGTCAATGATCTTCTTGCCTTTTTCTTTCCAATAGTTTATGTCTAGCACTGTTACAGAATCTTTGACCGCATCAACGATTGCACCAGGGCCAAAGGTAGTGATAATCTGGTTTGGGCGTAATTCACCCAATTTGTTGTTATCATATCCAGCCATATTACTCCTCCGTGTAATAGAACATATTTGCGGCATTTTCCACTTCACGCATAGAGTTAAGCGTAGCCTTTTCGGTGTCTTTACAGGCCTGGCCGTAATAGTTCATGAGCCGATTGTATCTTTCTGTTCCATAGACGTAATACCGCAAAGGCTTGCCTTGGGCGGCTAAAAGTTTCCACCAATCGACAAATTGGTCAATCTCAGCCTCAGCGTCTTGTCGAACTTCCGGTTTAACTATATTCAGACGCTCCAGAATTAGAGACTTTATCTCCGCCATCTGCTCTGCGGAAAGAGCTGCAATCTCAGCAGCGCCCTCATTGGAAGCCATATCTGGATATTTGAGCCGTATTGCTGAAATAATCAAAGCGTGCAGCACACGATCTCTAGCTCTTGCAGAGAACGGCGTTGCAGTAGTTCCTTCTACAAATCTGTATAGCTGAGAGTGGTAACCAGTGAAATTCTCATAATGAGAAAGATCACGAGGACGATACGGATTATAGAGAGTAAATACTAGGCCAGGAAACGCACGACCAATTCGGCTTGTAGCCTGAATATACTCGGAATTTTGCTTCGGCTGACCGGTTACTGCCATTAATCCAAGTCTGTCAACATCCATACCAACTGCTATCATATTCGTTGCAACCGCAGTATCAAGACAATCCTTGGAATCACAGGTTGCCTCAAGCTGTCTTAGCTTGTTAGGGATTTCATAAGACGACATTCTCGATGTGATTTCAACTCTTTTGTTGAGATAACGAACCTTTTCCATGTTATACTTCGTTTTAATTCGATAGATTCGCTTCGGAATATCGTCTTGCAGCAAACGAACAGCACCGCCCAACTCTCGAATACTGTTATAGTACCCAACTAGTGAATAGTAGGGATCAATGACATCCTTATACTCATCCTCTTGGGCAAGTTGGAACGCAGTTTGGAGAATAATTGCATACATTCTCAGCAAAGTGGTCTTGACCGATTGCCCTGGTGCGCAAACTCCTACATACTTTCGGAACGGATCATCTTTAATAGGAATTTCGTTTATAAAGAAACTATCTCCAATCTCAAAACCATTCGGTGGAAATTGCGCCGTGGATTTACGCGCATAAAGACACTTTGTCTGTTCGGATGCATTTTTGATAGTAGCAGTTGAAACTACATATTTGGGCTTAATTCTTTTTTCACCATAAGTACACATTTCCTCTATGATGGTCTCATATGCACCATATACGGTCCCGAGCGGACCGGTAATCAAATGCAACTCATCTTGGATAATTAGCTCCGGCGGAAGGAACGGACGAATTGGTGTTAATGTTGATGTTGGCAACTTTTGTGTTCTGTTATGCCGTTTATGTTCTTCACCTATGGCAACATACCCATCTCGACTACAAACTCTATCTACCCGTCCAAATAGGGCGTTGGTTTTAACGTCCCAAGGTAAACGAGCAAACTTATCAACTGTGGACAGAATAATTGTCGGGCACTTTGCATAGATTTCTTCATCCACAAGATATACCGGAATCTGAATCCGCTTTTGCTTGTATTTATAAAACAGGCAAGTATTGTCTGCACAATAAATTGCAACGGATTTCTGCTCAGGATCAATGTAGAATTCTTCTTCCGTAAGTGGCTTTCCACAGAAGGGACAAGTTAACAGTTGCTTATAGAGCTGGTTGCGTTTTCTTTTCGCCTCACCCGGCTTATCAGCCTTTTCTACTAGCTCCTCGAATTTATTTGGTGTTACACCTCCACCAACCCAGAAACCTATGCTGATTGGCTCGGTTCCATACTTGGGATATGTTTTTTGGCGGATTAGCTCAGCAGCAAGAACCATTTTAGTTATACGATCTCGTTGTTGTGTGGTCAGAAGACGAAGTGTGTAGCGGAGTATTGCCGTTACGCCACCATCAGAATTGTATTCAGATGTATCCGACGCCCGTAACCTTCTGTTTGCAATGACAAATGCCATCAATCCCAAATATGCCTCTGTTTTACCGCCGCCAGTCGGAAAATAAAGCAGGTCAACCACTTCGCGGTCTTTATGCAACGGATCTACAATTCCGCTTAAATTCATCAGAATAAAAGCAATCTGGAAAGGTCTCCATCCAAAATCGGTGTCCGGATTTCTTGGGTCTACAAAATCCTTGAAATTACATTCTATGCCAGCGCCATGCTTCTTAGAGTAACTCATAATATTTCTCTGAAGCAGCATGGAGCGGTTCATAAAACAAAACGCATCAAACGCAATCTCATTACTTGTGATAAGAAAAATACCTTCACGAATTCTATTCAAGGCTTCTCTACAATGGGCAACCACTTTGTCGCCTATCGTACTCTTAAATTCCTGACTGGCCATTTTCTCATCTGAGACAAGTTTTTGTTCAATCCATTTCTCGTATGAATCAGCTAAAATATTTAACCGTTCAAGGATGCCATCTTTGTTTTTAGGATTGGACATGAATCGCATTGAGAAAAAGAACTTATCAAATCCTTTCAAAGCAGCGCTTACACCAGGAAATTCATATTCAGGAATGAAATCAGATTTTACCCATGCTGTTTTTCCATCAACAGCCTCATCCCATGTTGCAGCACAATTCCTACCACGCCCCAAAATCGGACGTTGTTCAAAGTAGAACTCATCCTCAGCAAGTACGTCTCGACAAATATTTTCAGAAAAGAAGACCCTATCTCCATTGGCGGAATATGCTTTCAGTTCGACTTGAAACATCATGGATTCCACATCATTCTCGGAGTTTTTACGACGATTTATAACATAGGCTGTTACCAGCGAATACCTCGTTTTAAGAGGTATTCTGGAGATATGTACGACGACATTTGAATCTTCTACAAGACGGAATTCTGCATTTCTTTCAAAAGAGGTAAAATCAATGCAAATTGTGGATTTCATTGGCTGTCGGGTAAAACTAGCATGGTTATATTCCTTGCCATCTTTCCCGACTTTCTTGTCTACAGAGCGTACATAGTCGCCCCAAGAGACATCAATGTTGATGCTCTTAGTGGATGATGCGATGTAAAAACTAATACCTATAGACGTAGGCAGCTTAAAGCTGGTTGTCATTATAGGTTCATTATCATCATCTTCACCAGCGGTATAATCGTCAGAATCACCATACGCAATATCGGCATCTACCTCTTGTTCGCCAGCAGTAGCAGTGCCTTTATCAACAGCCTGAGAAGCAAGCATCCCCACAATATAGGCGCTTCTCGGATTTTCATCTAATACCTCATCGTCAGACTGCGGCCCCATCAAGTCAGTTCTAAGAGCATTGATAATCTCCTGCCGCACTTTTGCATATTTGAATCTATCAGGCAAAGTTATCCCTCCTTGATCTTATGTGCTGTACCTAGGGTATACTTACAGGTGTTTCCAAGTTTGATGTTATCATCAGAAATCAAGCGATACTCCCAAACCTTATGGTCAGGATCTGCTGTAGATGCAAAATGACACCATTTGATACCTTCACGCGCTTTTGCAACCACTTCATCTGCGGTGACTTCATTGGAGGCTTTTACTTCTACCATGAATTTTCCACTTGTTGTCTCCACTAAGAAGTCTGGGTTATACTGTTGACCAGCCTGCCAGAAAAGGCCCAACTGATTCAAAGGTGGTTTAATCCAACGAATCACGTCTGGATCTTCTTCCAGGATGATAGAGAACAGACGCTCAGGATCACTGTCAAAAGCATTTTCGGTATAATATGCCTTCTTATATCCTGTAAATAGGTATTTCTTGATATTTGCCTTATCCGTGAATGGTTTATCAAAACGAATGCGACCATCTTTTTTGACATTCTTTACGAATTTGCGGAAGAGGATCAAATCTTTCTGAACGATATGAATGTCCTCAGTTTTACGTTCTGTATGTTCAAAGATCTGTTTTCTGATGTCGGAAACGATCAGGGAGGCATAACGACGAACTATCTTACGCTTGTCCTCTTCATTACCATCGATCTGTGCAAGATATTGATCCACAACGTCAATAATGAAATCAGCATCTTCGTAGGATAGCTCACTGATAGAGTCAAGAAGCATACAGGCTAGGGTATTCAGTGCATCGTCTACTTCCAGAATCTGTGCATCAACAGCAGTTAGAAGCTGCTGGTTAATAGCATCAAATCTCTCGATTTTAGCCATTGCAACTTCAAAATCTGGAATATTCCTCTTGACTTCAAAGCGATTGAATTTGACCTCAGAGGTTGTCTGTACCAAAATCTTCGGTACAGAAATAGCCTTACCGGAATATTCCTTGATTTTCTGAACAAATTCATCCTTAGACAAAGGTTTCTTACCTTTGCCATCTACCGGTGAATCATGAGTGATTTCATCGGGTTTAGTTGCCGCATTACCGGCTTCTGTGCCAAAAATTTGCTCCATAGTAAGCTGTTGCATATCGGATGGTGTTTGTTCTTGCTTCTTCCCAGAACCAAAAGCCTTCAAATATGCCTCGTACAATTCCTGTTGCGTTTTTGTGTTGGTATTGATTTCTGAAAAAGACTTCACACCAGCATCAGTCACAGCAAAGTCAAAAATAGTGAGCTGATCTTCGTCAACAGGACTGCTAATATCTACTGTGTCTGAAGGTTCAACCACAGACTTGTCCAAATCTCGATACCGGAAAATATCACTATTTTTAATTTCATCCACCAATTCGCGGTAATGATCGTGAGCGACAATATCCAGTGTGTCAATATCCTCATTGCCAGTAGTTTGCCCAAAAGGTAGACGAAGACCGCGGCCAATAGTCTGCATAGCCAAAATGTCGCTTTTGGCTGCGTTCAACGGAATGATAGTAAAAAGATTGTTGACATCCCAGCCCTCTTTCAGCTTGTAGACATGAAGAACAATTTCGACTGGATTCTGGGTGTGTTCAATGGAAAGGAGCAAGCGGATGTTTTCCTCCGATTCATCGCCTTTCATATTGGAATGGATTTCAATAACTTTACCCTTGTATTTACCATTCAAAAATCCATCGCTATCAATTAGTGTGCGGATCTCCTTGGCATGATTTGTATCACGGCAAGCAATCAAAACGATAGGCTTTACATACGGCAGGCCATTGTCATTACAAAATTGTCGAATAACTCCCTTGCGATGCTCATGCAATGTTAAGCCATCGCGTATTTTCATTTCCTCAATATCTTCTGCGTTATACCCAGCCATGTTAGAACGGCCCATGACAACAGGAGTTTTCAAATATCCCTCTACAGCACCCCGTGCCAAGTCATAGGCATAAATTACGTTATTGGTTGATTTAGGAGTCGCTGTAAACTCTAAGCCCAAGACAGGCTTAAGAAAGTTAATGGCTTTCATGGAAGCTGGAGCATAGTAACGGTGCGCCTCATCCATGCAGATTACAAGATCATCAAAACTGGAAAGAACCTCTGCAAAGGACATTCCTAGGGTTTCTTTGAACTTATGGAAGTTAAACTGGGTGTCAGTCTTGCTGTTAAAAATCTTGCCGATGTTAAAAATAAACAGTTCAATTTCTGAGCCTTTTTCAAACTGAAGGCTCATCTGCTCATATCTTACAGGATAAGAATCATAGTTTTCGCCGTCATACACTTTCGGGCGTCCCATTTCTGATTCTAATCCCTTAAAGATATACTTGGGATGATTCGGATTAGACTCTTTCCGAAGTTTTTCATAGATTGTATTGCCTGGTGCCAAAATAAAGAAGTGGCGATAGCCCTTCGTCTTGTAGAGATAATAAATACTTGCACCCATGAGGCGGGTTTTGCCAATGCCGGTTGCCATAGCGTAGCAGAAAGAGGGGAAATCAAACTTATCGTCAACTTTGATTTTACGTTGCTTTTCACAGTATTCTGTTGCAACAGCCTCAATCGCTGCCTTGCTATCCTTCTTATAATCGCAGTGAGTACTGATTGCATCCAGATAGGAAAGTGCTTCTTGCTGGGGCTTACGCAGACTCATGGCATATCCAATTTTAGCGACAATATCAGCCATTTATCGCACCTCACTTTCAAAAGTACACTTGTCCAGCAGATCCTTCGGGATACGTTTGACTTCAATGTTATCTGGAAGTCTCAGATCAGACTGAACCTTTGTACTATACACCAGTAGTGATTGATCTTCACCAAGAGTAGTCGCAATGGAACGAATATAGTCGGCGTTTACAAATTCTTTTGTGATATGGATGAATCTTTTTTCCGAAGAGTGTCCGTGATACACGCCGTCTGGTTTGTATTTAAATCCTTCGATTTTGCAAATGGCTTCGCATAGCATTTCAAAGGTGTACTCAGGATTTATTTGATAAATTGGTAAACGCTCATTTTTGACCAACAAGCTGGGCGCTAGTTCATAGAAGTGATAGCCACCTCCGCCTTGCCAATTCTCACTTTTTGAAATACCGGTTTTATCGCCATCAATTACATTGTCCATTCTCACTTTACATAAGGTATAGGCGTGTTCGCCAAGTTCTACCCCAATCCACTTTCGTTTCATTTTATGCGCTGTAGCAATCGTTGAACCACTCCCTAAGAATGAATCTAAGACCCAATCACCTTCATTAGAAAAGTATCGAATAATCATCTCAATTAGGGCTTCCGGTTTCTTTCCGCCGCGGAATTCTACTCCGCCTTCATGTCGACAGTTGCCGAAATTGCCAGCCATATCATAAAACCCATTTATAGGTTTTTTCCTTTTGATTTCATCACTTTCAAGTTTATCTATTGGAACACCTTGGTAATACTTACCTTTAGTTGCTCCCGCCTTTTTGGGGCCAGTAAAATAGCGGTAATCATATCGATCATCACCTATTCCATAGACTTTATATAGAATGCCATATCCGTCGGTATTATAACGTCCTGTAAGATAATCTCTAAAAAATCGGCCCGAAGAATTGCCATCTAAAATAGTTCCCGTTGCCCAAATTTCTTTTAAGCCGTACTCATCTCCAACAGCTTTTTTTATAATCTTATACTCACTTGGATTGAATACAACGGTTCTCTTGCCCCCAATGACTTCTTCTCGTCCCTTTCCGATTTCTTTGATTTCATAGATGAACTTTTCAAAACCAACTTCCTCATAATCAAAATTAGGAACAGCACCATAATGCTTTCTATAAACAAGAACTTGTTCAATTTCTTTATGAAAATCCATATCAGATTTCAATGTTTTGTCAGGATACCGTACCCGAACATAGAGCGTTGTTAAGTAATTAGTGCGCCCAAAGATTTCATCGAGTAGCACTTTAACATAGTGACTCTCGGAATCATCAATTTGACAGCATAAAAATCCATCATCTGACAACAAATCTCGTAAGAGAAGCAACCGCTGTCTCATCAAGGAAAGCCAAATGCTATGTTCCAAATTATCATCGTAGTATTCAAACGCGCTACCCGTGTTATACGGAGGATCAATATAGATACACTTAATTTTTCCGGCAAAATCCTGCTGAAGAGCTTGTAGCGCAATCAGGTTATCACCGTGAATTAACATATTTTCACTACGGGGGTCTCCATATGATTTCTCACGATCCTCAACTAAAATACGAGGTTCGAGCACCTTGTCATCATATTTTCCAACCCAGGTCAATTCCAATTTCCCTTTATGTTCCATAACTGTGTCTCCAATTCCTTTCTATCAGAACTTTAGCACAACATTGACAAGTAAAATCGGCTGAATATCGAATTGCTGATTAAAGTCAAAGATTTCTCTTTCAGCCTCTGCTTGGATAGAGGAGACCTTTTGATGGAAGGCAGTTTGTACCTTCTGAAGCTGTTTCTTTTTCTCCTCAACCTTTTTGCGAATATCAATCTTCTGTAAAAAGTCCTTTGCTGCTGCGGCTTGGGCAGACAGTTGCTCAATTTCCGTTGTCATCTCAGCAATCTGGATGTTCAACTGTTCTCGCTGAATATCAGCCCAATTCTCTACCTTGTGTCTGTTGTAATCCATCACAGGTTTGGATGCCGCTTGATACTTGGCCAACATCTCTTTAACTAGAGTGTCATAAATATCTCTATACTGTGCCATCTCTTCATCCGTTGGCTTAAAGTATCTAACATCCCCATCATCCACTGCCTCAAGTGCGCCAATGATGTCATCCTCGGTGAAGTCAATGTATCTGCCTTGCTCATCGCAGAGCAGCAACACTGGGAAAAGCATTTCACAGTTAGATTTACAAAAAGCGCCGACAAATAAGGTTCCATGCGAACCGAAAGTTTGCTCACCCCAGTTATCAATTTTCCAATAACAGGTTTTCCCTTCGACCTCTGGGTCAGCGACCTGAGACCAATAGTCCACTTCTCGTAGATACCGATCTATATCTTTTTTTGTTTTCTCAAGTGCAGCGCCCTTTGCGCCAGTACTTTCCGTCATTAAAATTGAACGCAGCTGAATGGCCTTTTTGTTGCGCTTAGCATCAAGTTGACGATCTAATTTATCAAATGCCTTTTTGAACTCTGCCCTAGTTCCGCAATGCTGATAAATATCCAGAATTGTTTTTTCAAAACTGCTGCCCGATTCCAGCGCTCCCAATGCAATGTCTGAAGCACCAAATACACCGTCAAACAATTCAAATTTCTTTGAGAGAATCTCATAAACACGTCGATCAGCTTCGTTGCCAGTGTTCAAAAGGTTAATTGCAACAACATCATGCTTTTGGCCATAACGGTGACAACGACCAATTCTTTGCTCGATCTTCTGCGGATTCCAAGGAAGGTCATAGTTGATAACAGTGTTACAAAATTGAAGATTTAAGCCTTCAGAACCAGCATCTGTTACGATGAGGATTCTGGAATGTTCCTTAAAATAATCCACAATAGCGTGTTTATACTCAACTCCGCGACCATAGTTAGTCTTGCCAAAGTTTTTCACCTTCCACGCACGATAGATTTCTTTGGTCATGGCATCGTTAAAGTCGCCATTGAACAAAAGAATATCATCTTCATCGAATCCGTCCTTGCGCAACTCAGAAGCAATGTATTTCTGGGTTCGCTTCGATTCCGTAAACACAACAACCTTTTGCGGAATACCTTGTTTTTCTTGATACTCAAAAGCCGTATGAATAGCAGTTTTCAAGGCTTTTATCTTGGCATTACTTTGGATACGGCTTGCCGTTTCTATGATTGCATTAACCTCATCAATTTCAGCTTGTATCTGCTGCTTTTGAAAAGCGGTATCCTCATCATCGATTTCCTCAAAACCAGATTCATCAATTTCATCTTCTACAAATTCCCAGAATAAATCAAAACCGTCTTGAGCATTTGCTGATTTTGTGCCTTCGTATAACTTTTCAAGCCTCCTTTTCAATACCTCAAATGTTTCTATCAAGGCATAACTTGACGAGGCAAGCAACTTTCGGATAACTAGTACAATTAGCCCCTTATTTGCATTGGGGATAGAATACAAAGCGTCACGCTTTAAGAAGTTGTTCACACGCATATATAGTTCGACTTCATCGGGAGAAAGAACGAAATCAATCGTTCGACATTCTCTTTTTTTGAAGTCCATATATTTTCCAACATCCCGTCTAAGCGTTCGGTACAAAACAGGGATGAGTTCTCTCTTTAGTTCTGCATAGTCCTCGCCTTCGATAAATCTCTTATTGAATACCTTCTCGCTACCGAAAATGCGCGGGTCAATAAAGGAAATCAAACCATGAAGGTCTGACAGGGTGTTTTGTAGAGGGGTAGCTGTAAGCAGAATTTTCGGGATACCTTGAGA
Organism: Agathobaculum sp.; assembly: GCF_022775115.1. GTDB lineage: Bacteria > Bacillota > Clostridia > Oscillospirales > Butyricicoccaceae > Agathobaculum. The sequence continues at coordinate 3,364 of NZ_JALFLA010000011.1, read as the reverse complement.
AAGGTCATAAAGCCTTTTTGCACGTTTTGTGCCATGAAAAACATTACGAAGATTATGAGCTTCATCAATGATGATAAAGTCCCACTTCACATTAGGAAATCGTTTCATGAGCTTGGAAGAGTAGTCATAAGAAGCCAACACAATTCGGACCTTACTTTTGTCCTCTAGCCAAGTCTTCCATCCCGTAGGTTCACTTTCCACGGTGAAGCGATCCAAAATCGTGGATTCTAAGCCAAATTTTTCTTCTAGTTCAATCTCCCACTGTTTTCGCAGAGTTGCTGGGAGAGCAATCAAGACACGCTTCGCTCCTGAATCCAGTACATATTTGAGTGTAAGACCTGCTTCAATGGTTTTACCGAGACCAACTTCGTCCGCAAGAACAATACCCCCAGTTTTCAAAGCCTGAATCGCAGCACAAAATGCGTTGATCTGGTGGGGATTGATTTCAATGTTAGTATCCAGCAGACAGCGGAAAGGAGATTCTTCCAGCTCTGCTTTTTTGAATTTTCCGTATTGTTCTAAAAGCAAGTTGCTCTCCATCATTATTACTCCTGTCTTTTATCCAGTTGCTCAGCTATGCCTAAAGCGATTCCCTTTGCCATAAGAGGAGGGACCGCATTTCCCACTTGGATAAACTGTGCAGTTCTGGGTCCCTCAAAAAAATAGCTATCGGGGAAGGATTGAATACGAGCTGCTTCTCTGACTGTTATAGAACGATGCTGCTCCATATCTGGATGAATAAAGTAGTGTCCATCTTTTGAGAGATGTGCGAGAACAGTATGGCAGCATGGTTCATCTCCCTCGACAACTTTGAAACGATCCACAAATGAATGCCTATTTTTATGTGTTTTTAGTTCTTCTGGTAGGTCATTGTAGTTCAGGCGCTTGTGTCCATCGTTCCATAGTTCTATTGCTCTTTTATAGATTTCAATATCTCTTTCTTTATTAGGGCGGCTGTTATGAAGAGTAAGTACATCTTCCGCAGTTCGTATTGCGGTTTCTGTTACGCATTGACTCCATCCAGTTGTTCGATATTCAGTTGCGCCCTGGCCAGGTGTCAATTTTGGAAGATCAGCCAATAAGTCATTTACCGTGAAAGTTGTCTCTTTTTTCAAAAATGTAGGATAGTTCATCCCACTGTTTTTTAGCCATCCAACTATTATCATCCTACGCCGATTCTGCAAGACACCAAAGTCTTTTGAATTCTGTTCATGCCATTCAATTTCATAGCCGACTCTACGGAGATACTTTGTTAAATTCTTAAAAGTTGTTCCCTCATTCGCAGAAGAAATGCCCATTACATTCTCGAAGACAAACATTCTGGGTTGATAGCGCTTCAAAACTCGTGCGTACAGCTTATACAGCTCATTTCTCGGATCTTCGGACATTGGGCGACTCATATGACTACTTTGCGCACGGCCCACCAGCGAATATGCTTGACACGGCGGTCCGCCGACCACCACATCTACACTCTGAATGTTCCGAATTTTCATAATCCCATCTATGGTTTTGAAAATTCCAGGTAGCGTGTCATCGGACATAGTTTCACAAATAACAGTCTTTACGATACGATTAGGAATTATCTTCAGAAAATCTTCACGAGCAATATCACCACGCAGATAGTGATAATAAATGTCCAACTGATCTGTTTGCTTCAAGTAATAATAGGCGCTGCGTGTGATTAAAGTCTGCGCAGCAAATGCATTCATTTCTACATGGGCTATCGGATTAAAGCCAGCCTGAATAAAGCCTTCAGATAGTCCTCCGGCTCCTGCAAATAAATCTATAAAATTGTAATTGCCCTTGCCGGGGATCTGGTTAGGCATACTGATTCTCCTGTTCTATGATTACTTCTCCTGCTCAAATGCAAGCCAACTACTTTCAAGAGGATCGTAGTCAGCATTATATTTTGAGCAGAATTCTTTAATTTGCCGCATGGTAGACATATTGGGCTTGCTTTTTCCTGTTTCCCAACGGCTTACTGTTGTCAAATTCACATTAAGCTCTTTAGCGAAAGCCTCTTGCGAAAAGAACAAACGCTGCCTTGTCTGTCTAATACTTTCTGCAAATGTCATATTCATCGTCTCCTTGGCCATAAATACGCATGATTACAGCTTGATTTTAGCATCAATTAGGCGTTTGGTCAACAAATATTAAGATTCACCAGAGTTTTTTGATTTTTTATCTTTCTTAAGTGATACTATGAAGCTATACCGAATTCAGGATAATCATGGCAAGCAATGCTTGTGGCTATCCATTTAGCCACAAACGCTTGTTGAGGGCAATGCCCCCAAGCCCCCATGAACGCAGAATTTCATTCTGCGGCTGCGCGTTCTGCGAACGCTTTAGACCACGATCAGCTCACCGCTGCTCGTGGCCTTTTTCTCTTTCGGTATCGTGTTCCGTCTCCATATTTAAGAGCCGATCCACATTGGCCTTTGCTGCCAGCAGTTCCCGCATTTCCTCACGGGAACGCCGGTACTCGGCATAGGTCTTTTTCTTTTCCTCCAAGAGCCGGGCGTACTCAGCTTGTAGCTCCTTAACTTTGGGCAGCTTCTTGACCCCCATATCATCAAAGGCATTTTTGGCAGCCTGATGGAGCAGGATTTCTTCCTCATGTTTCTCTCGGAATTTCTTGGAGTAGCCAGCTTTTCGGTAGGCCACATAGGTGACACGAGTCTTGGCATAGTTGATGATATGGGTCCGCAGGACGGCGATCTCCGCCATGCGCTTCTCCGCTGCCTTGATTTTGGCAGATAGCTCATTATGGTGGGCCGTGGCTGCCGCAGCCTTTTCCTTCAGCACAGCATACTCCAGCAGGTTATGCTCGGTGAGATAATTCACGGTCTGTGCCATCTGTTTCAGATTAAAAACCTTGGCCCACCGTACATACCCGGCACCTTTTCCGGCCTGGAGCTTTGCCTGAATGTCAACCAACAGATTGACCTTCGGCGGATCTGCTTGCTTAACCGGCTTCTGACGGGGTGTATGCTCCTTTTGACCGGCGAGGACGGCCAGCAGGTCCTCCAAGGTGTAGCCTTCGCCCAGACTGTCCAAGCGGGACACTTTACTCCAGCCGGGGAGCTTCAAACGGTAGGATTTTCCGCGCTTGGACACTTCACAGCCGGAGTCCCGGAGCAGCTTCAGCAGCTCGTCTAGGTCAGCAGGCTTTTGTGCCAAGGCGTTGTCAATGGCGACACGGAGCAACTCCCGATGAGAGGGCTTCGCCTGAGCGCCCAGCCATTGGTCGTAACTTTTGCCGTGGGGCTTTGGGTTCTCGACAATGGACAGTCCGTTCTCAATGCAGATGGTGTCGCTCAATCGACGAACGGCTTTTGTACTGCCCCAAAAGTTGCGGAACTTC